>JAOTXX010000132.1 GCA_029862185.1 Myxococcales bacterium | reverse complement strand
GCGCCGACGCGGCTCGGCCGCAAGGGCATCGCACAAACGTCCCGCGCCACTTCTCCTGGCACACGTCGAACGAGATCGGCGTCGGCGCGCGCAAGGTCTCGGGCTCGAAGCATCGGACCGAAACCCATGCCGACGAAGAAGCCGGCCAGCGCGCGCTCGTCGAGGCCTTCTGCGACGAGGCTTTGAGCGACCCGACCCGAAGGAACGAGCGGATCGCCCGCATCGCTCGCGCGCGCCTGAGCCTCGGTGACGAGACCGGCGTCAACGAGCTGATCGACCAAACGCCCTGGCATACTTCCATCCCTAGCCAGGCTGGAAGCGTGCGGCAAGTGCGAGAGGCTGATAGCATCGCTTTCCAATGGCTCGAGTGCTGCACATCGAGGACGATCCCAACAATCGGCGCCTCGTGCAGAAGCTGCTCGGGGCGGCCGGTCACGAGGTGATCGAGGCCGAGTGCGGCGTCGACGGGATCCGGCTCGCGCGCGAGATGGTCCCGGACCTCGTCCTGGTGGACATCAACATTCCTGACCTGGACGGCTACGAAGTGACCCTGCGCCTCCGCGGGATGCCGGCCCTGCAAGACGTGCCCATCGTAGCGATCACGGCCGAGGGCGACCGTGCATCGACGCTCGCCGTGGGCTGCGATGGCTTCATCGCGAAGCCGATTGCCGCAGCCCACTTCGCGCAGACCATCGCGGAGTTCCTCGGTGGGCATCGCGAGTGGGCCGACGACGGAAGCGATCGATTGCTTCGCGAGCGCACGCAGAAGATCGTCGAGCGGCTGGAGAAGAAAATTGTCGAGCTCTCCGAAACCAATCAACGCCTGGAGGAGATCGCGCGGCTTCGCCGGGAGTTTCTCCAGAACGTCAGTCACGAGCTGGCGACGCCCATGACGCCGGTGGTGGGTTACCTGCGTCTCTTGCTCAATCAAGAGCTAGGCCCGCTGACCGATTTGCAGCGCAAGTGCCTGGGTTCGATCGAAACCTCGACGCAGCGACTTCGAACCGTCGTCGACACTTTGCTCGACGTTAGCTCGCTCGAGACCGGGCGCATGCACTACTACACGCGCCCCTATGACTTTCGCGAAGTCGCAGTCAAAGCGCTCGATCAAATTCGACCCAAGCTCGTCGAGCGCGACGTTACGCTCGTCGAGCGTATTCCGGACGACCCGATGCCAGCGCAGGGAGATCCGGACAAGCTCATGCGCGCCATGGTGCACGTGCTCGACAACGCGTCGAAGTTCACGCCAACCGGCGGCGACGTCGCGGTGGAGGTTCGCCCCGAGGGCGACGAGCACTTGCTCTTCGCGGTGTCCGACAGCGGTCCGGGCGTTCGTCCCGAGCACATCGCGCGCATCATGGAGCCCTTCTATCAGGTCGACGGATCGGAGACGCGCGACCACGGCGGGGTTGGATTGGGCCTGGCCTTCGCGAGGCGGGTCACCGAGGCGCTCGGTGGCGGCATCGAGATTTCGAGCCCGCCCGCCGGCGAGGTGGCCGAGCGGCAGCTGGCAGGCACCCTCGTCGAGCTCCGGGTTGGACGTCTGCCCGAACGGCCCGAGACTCCCTCGACGTGATCTACCTCGACCACCACGCAGCAGCGCCGACACCCGATGCGGTCCGGCTGGCCATGGAAGAAGCGGCGGCCCTTGCCTGGGCCAATCCGTTGAGCACCCACGCCGCGGGCCGGGCCTCGCGACAGCTCCTCGAAGCGGCCAGAGAACGGGTTGCCGAATCGATCGGCGCAACGGCCGCCGACCTCGTGCTGACCGGTGGCGGCACCGAAGCCTGCAACCTCGGAATCCGCGGGCTCGCCGAGGGCTGTTCCCGGCTCGTGACCAGCGAGGTGGAGCACCCGGCGGTGGCGCAGAGCGTAAACCGGCTGAAGAGCGATGGCTTGGCAGTGACCGGGCTGGGTGTTCTCGCAGGTCAGCCGCCGAGCCCCGACGAGCTGGCGCGGCACCTCGGCCCCCAGACGCTCGTCGCGATTCAATGGGTCAATCACGAAACCGGCACCATCCTGCCCATCGATCGCTATGCCGAGGCCTGCCGCGAACATCAGGCGCGCTTGTTCGTCGACGCGACCCAGGCCTTGGGCAAGCTGCCGATCGACGTCAGCGCGCTCGGGGCGGATGTCGTCGCGCTGGCGGCACAGAAGATCGGGGGGCCAGCGGGAGCCGGTGCCTGTTGGATTCGCCGGGGGCTCGACCTCAAGCCGGTCCTCGACGGCGGCTCGCAGGAGCGGGGCCGCCGGCCGGGAACCCCGGACACGCTGAGCATGGTCGGGTTTGGGGCGGCCTGCCGTTTGATCGAGACGCGACTCGCGCAACAGCCGCGCGTGGCCGCGCTGCGCGATCACATCGAGAACAGCCTTCTCGCGCGAGGCGCCGTCCTGAACGCAGGCCCCCCTAGGACCGCCACGGTCTCGAACCTCAGCTTCCCCGGCTGGCAGGGTCCGCTCCTGGTCGCGGCGCTGGACCTCGAGGGCGTCTGCCTTTCGACCGGCGCCGCCTGTTCGTCCGGCCTGCAGGAGCCTTCCGCCGTCATTCGCGCGATGTATCCGGATGAGCAGTGGAGGGCTGGCTCCGCGGTTCGAATCAGTTTAGGTATGGAGACGAGCCAGCGGGATATCGACTTGGCGATTGCGTCGTTTGAGCGAGTTCTCGACCGGCGCAGCGACTAGAAACTCAGGTCGATTGGAGCTCTGGCGAAGATATCTTCATCTGATTTCATGTTTTTGCTTGTAAATATTTGAAATGATTGTGATTTAGTGTCATGTGTTTTGACTCACAGCGCTTTCCATTAAGTGTAACAGCCCACGGTTGATCTGTTCAGTGTTGAGCACCCATGTCTGAAGTGAAGCGAGTGCTGGTGGCGATGAGTGGCGGAGTGGACTCCTCCGTGGCCGCCGCCCTCCTGCGCGAGGCGGGGCACGACTTGGTCGGGGTCACGCTGCATCTGTGGGACGCCGACGGCGCGCAGCAGGTGGGCCGATGCTGTGCGCCCGAAGACCGGGACGACGCGCGGCGCACCTGCGAGCACCTGGGAATCCCCCACTACGTCCTCGATGAGCGTGAAGCGTTTCGCAAGCACGTCGTCGACCCGTTCGTCGCCGAATATCAGGCCGGGCGGACTCCGATTCCCTGTGTGAGCTGCAACCGGACCGTGAAACTCACCTATCTTGCCGAGGTCGCCCGGCGCTTCGACGCGACCCACATCGCAACCGGGCACTACGCGCGCCTACAGCGCGCGGCGGGCGGCTCGCTTCGATTGCTACGGGGCCGCGATGACGACAAGGATCAGAGCTATTTCCTCTTCGGCCTGCCGCAGCCGACACTCGAGCGGCTGGTCTTTCCGCTTGGCGAGCTCACCAAAACCGAGGTGCGCAAAGCGGGCCGGCGCCTCGGCGTCCCCAACGCGGACAAGGCCGACTCGCAGGAGCTGTGTTTCGTTCCCGACGGACGTGTCGGTGACTTCATCAGCCGTCAGGGCAGCGCGACCCGATCGGGCGCGATCGTCGATCGGGAGGGCACGGTGCTCGGCCGTCACGAAGGCGTCGCGAACTTCACCCGTGGGCAAAGGCGTGGACTCGGACTCGGGGGAGGTGGCACGCGCTACGTTCTTCGGATCGTGCCCGAAACGGCTGAAGTCGTCGTCGGCGACGAATCGCAGCTCTATGAGCGGGAGCTCAGCGCGACCGATGCGCACTGGGTGGCCGGTCGGCCGATCAAATCGTTCCAAGGCGAGGTTCGGATTCGATATCGGCATCGCGGTGCGCTGGCCGATGTGACCCCCCGCGGCGATGGCTTCGAGGTACGGTTCGATGAACCGCAGCGTGCGATTACGCCCGGCCAGGCCGCGGTGGTATACCGTGGCGACGAGGTGATCGGTGGCGGCTTCATTGCATGAGCTCTGCGCATTGGTCCTCTGCGGGCTGCTCGCCGCGGGCTGCGCGAAAGGCAGCGGCGAAGGGAGCGCGGTCGGCCAGGTCTGGGCGCCGGAGTGCGGCCTGGATGGCGCGGCCTACTCGTTGAACCCTGACTACTTCGCGATGCAGCCGAGTACCTCCGTCGAGATCATCGACATCGTCGTGCAGCGCGGCAGCGATCTCCCAAGCTACAGCGACGGAATCGCGGTCTTCGTTCGCAATCCAGAGTTGCTCAAAGAGACCATGCTGGGCACCGAAATCGAGCTTGGTGGCCTAGAGGCGCCGATCGAAATGACGCTCTATCTCAACGCGACCTGTCCTGGAATTGCTCGCATCCCGGTCTACTACGCCGCCGTTTCGGGCACGATTCGCTTCGACGAGCTGTACGTGCCCTGGCTGGACAACGCCACCAAAGAAACCGTAGCCGAGTTCACCAATGTCGAGCTGGTGGACAACAAAGATCCGGTCGAACGAAGGGCCGTCCTCGATGGGGATTTCAGCTTCCTCTTCGAAGTCGGAAGGCCCTTGCAATATTTCTGAGACCAATGCCTTCCAAGCGCTCTGAACAAGGCGAGGTCCGCGCGGTTGGGCGTGGGGGCGACGCGGTCGTCGAAACTTCGCGCGGCATCGTGCTGGTGCCCGGCGCTCTACCGGGCGAGCGGGTGGAGCTCTTGGCGACGGGGTCCAAACGAGGAGCCGCGCGCGGGCGGCTGATACGGGTGCTTCGGCCCTCCGCAGGACGGCGCGAGCCTGCCTGCGCCGATGCGGCTCGTTGCGGTGGCTGCCCACTGATGATCGCGAGCCCCGAGCTGCAGCGCGAGGTCAAGCGGAGCTTTCTAGCGGACGCTTGCCGCGGGCTGCCTGGCGTGGACGAGACGGAGATCGAATGGGTGGACTCGCCCGCGACGCTCGGGTACCGAAGGCGTGCCCGGCTCGCCTGGCATCGGGACACGATCGGCTACCGGCAGCTTCATTCGAAGCGCATCACCCCCATCGGCGAGTGCATCGTGCTCGTACAGCCGCTGCGCGAAGCCTGGGACGCGCTGCGTGCGTACCTCGCGCATTCCTTGCGTGGCGGGGGAGAGATTCAGCTGCAGCTCACGAACGCCGAGCGTGTCGTGGTCGACCTACGCGCCGACGACCACCAGCCACCGGAGCTTTTCGAAGCCTGCGAGAGGCTCTGCGAGCTACCCTTGGTCGCCGGCGTCACGCTCCGAACCAGCGGCGACGGGCATGCCGCGAGCTGGGGGGAAACGCATGTCTCCATTCAGGCAGGCGCATCCACCCTTCTCGAAGGACCGGGCAGCGCCTTTTCGCAAGCCAACGATGGTGTGAATGAAAAGCTCATCGAAGCCGTGGTTCGTCTTGCCGAGCCCCAAGGCCTGCGCGTCCTCGAGCTCCATTGTGGAATCGGAAACTTCACCGTGGGACTTGCCGCACAGGCCAGCGCTCTCGTGGCCGTCGAACAAGAGCCCCTCGCTGCGGAGGCCTGCCAACGCAACTTGAAGCGCTTGGGAAGAAAAGCGCGCGTCACGGTCGGCAATGCAAACCAGCCGCCCAAGGGCCGCTACGACGTCGTCGTGCTCGATCCGCCACGGCAAGGCGCCAAGGCGCTATTCGAGGGCAGTGCTGTCTTGCCCGGTCCGAAACGTCTCGTCTATGTATCGTGCGACACGGCGACCCTGGCGCGTGATCTTCAACTTGCCACCGCGAAGGGATACCGCATCGACCGTCTCATCGGTTTCGACATGTTTCCGCAGACTGCGCACCTGGAGTCTCTGGTTCGCCTGGTTCGCGCTTGACCGCCGTGCGCTGCGTTGCTCCGGCACCGCGGCGGCGCTAGCTTCTGCGCGGAGATGCGCTGCCCCTACTGTGGAACCTTGGAAAACCGTGTGATCGACTCGCGCTTGTCGCAGGCGGGCGAAGTCACCCGGCGGCGGCGCGAGTGCGAGCACTGCAGCCGGCGGTACACGACCTACGAACGGGTCGAGCAGACGCTGCCTCTCATCATCAAGAACGACGGCCGCCGGCAGCCCTACGACCGCGCGAAGCTGCTGGCTGGGCTCAGGCGGGCCTGCGTCAAACGTCCGGTCTCGGCCGAGGCGCTCGAGCGCTTTCAGCACCAGATCGAGCGCTGGCTCGTCGACACCGGCGAGCAGGAGGTTCCGTCGACGCGACTCGGTGAGCACGTCTTGCACGAGCTCCGGGGCCTCGACCCGGTGGCCTACGTTCGCTTTGCGAGCGTCTACCGGGACTTTCAGGGCGTCGACGAATTCGTCGACGCGCTGGCCAAGCTCAAGGACTGACATGTGGTCGGATTTCGAACGCGGAGTGATGAAGCGAGCGCTTGCGGAAGCGAAGCGCGGCTATCCGAGCCCGAACCCCCACGTGGGTGCGGCGATCGTTCGCAACGGGAAGATCCTCTCGGTGGG
>JAOTXX010000059.1 GCA_029862185.1 Myxococcales bacterium | reverse complement strand
CGGCATGGGCGGCGAAGGCGGCATGGGCGGCATAGGCGGCATGGCCGGCGAAGGCGGCATGGGCGGCATGGGCGGCATGGCCGGCGAAGGCGGCATGGGCGGCATGGGCGGCATGGGCGGCATGGGCGAGTGCAGTACCGACATGCAGTGCGACGACGCAAACGACTGCACTCTTAACGAATGCATCGCGAACTCGTGTGAGATCCAAAACGTCGGCCAGGGCATAGCTTGCGCTGATGGGGTCTGCGACGGCATGGGCGCCTGCGTCGAGTGCCTCGACGCGAACCAGTGTCCGGGCGGCGGCGAGTGCATGGTGGCGACCTGTGAAAGCTCCAGTTGCGGCCTCGCCAATGCGCCGGACGGCACGTCCTGTTTTGACGGCGCCGGCATGTGCATGGGTGGCGAGTGCCAAACAGCGTCAGATCCCATCTCGTTCGCCCTGGACATCCAGCCCTATTTCGAGCCCGGCCTGGCGGGCTGCGTGGACTGCCACAGTGGTGGCGGCCCCAAGGGCGTGGACCTCGACAGCTACGCCAACATCTTGGCGGGCGGCAACAGCGGCCCGTTGGTGGTTCCCTTCGACTCGGCCGATCCGACGGCAATCCTCGTGCCGAAGCTCAACGAGAATCACAACAACGGTCCAGACGACGCTGGTTTCGTCGTGATCCTCAGTCAGTGGATTGACGAAGGGGCGCTGGACAACTGACGGACTGATACGGCAGTCAGGCTACCCGGGTTGCGGCTCGGGTAGCCGTCCACGACGACATCCACACGGACGGACTGGATCTTCCACCCAACCTTCCACTTTGCACAGGACACCTCGGGACGGCACGCAACGCCAAGGGACTCGATCCGCTTGATGTCGTTGAACTCCCCGAACGCGGTCCGTGCCTCCTCGCTGACCACCGAATCTGCATCTCCCTAGAGTGAGTTCCCATAGTCGAGGATGAACAGGATTCGTAGGCCGAGTGACTCACAGCAATCGACCGGCTCGTCGTAGCGGGAGCCCACGAAATCGTATACCCCGGCTTCCTTCTCGACCGAGTCCCATGTCAGGTCGTTCCGGACAAAGCCAACCCCGGCGTTTGCGAGCCGGACCAGGGCTTGGTGATTCACCGGCCCGTACGAGCCGTAGAGCGTATTGGCGCCGATCGTCTGTGCGAGCGTCGCCTGTTGGTTCGAGGCTTGATCTGCACACACGCAGACGCGGTGATTAGCGCCAGAGCGACGATAAATCGAGGCCAGATCTCGATTCGATACCGCGCGCACACCGTGGATTCAAGTAGATGAGTCGGTCGGTCAGCTTAAGCAATTGGCGCACCCTAGTTCGACGATCTTCTGGCGTGATGCCGACGTAAGAGCTATCTATCGGATGCACTCGGGCGCTCGAGGGCCGCAAATTTGCTCAACAGATGAATTGGTACCGAATTAAGACCGCGCTCACTGGACTCAAGCGGTTGGCAGAGCTGACGGACGAGGACAAGCAAGCCTGCATTGATGGCTTCAAGTTCCTTCAGAGGATGCAGGACGGCGAGCCAACCGCGACAGCGGATGAAACGAAAGCAGTCGCGGACTACTACAAGGTCCTGAACAACCTTCTCTCGGTTTTTGACCTGGAGAAGCTCTATATCCCACCTCAGCTAGACGAATCTCTAGGGTTGTACGGGAACCAGCTGTTGGTCGAGCAGGCTGTACTGAAGGAGCTGGATCTAAAAGACCCCAAGAGCTCGCACCTGTTGGACATGGGGTGCGGGAGGGGGAGGATCTCATACCACTTCGCCACGCTGACGGGCGGTCAAGTGTCCGGGTACAACATCGACCCCAATCAGATCGAGAGCGCGATCGACTGGGCGGCGGAATGCCGAATGAGTGATCGGCTTCACTTCAAGGTGGGCAACCATCACGAGCCACTCGAGTATGACTCGGGCACCTTCGATGGATGCTTTTCGTTTCAAGCGGTCTGGCCGTTTTTCAAGAAAGAAGAACTGGATGCCCACGCAGTAGAGATGTACCGCGTGTTGAAGCCTGGAGCCCGATACGCGTGTTCCGAGTATTTATTGACGCCGCATTTTGACTGGGACAACGGAGAGCACATGAGCCTGCACAAGGCATTTCTGCCCACGCTCGCTGCCACTCAATCCATGTATCCAGCCGATGTTTGCGCCGCCTTGGCACGCGCGGGTTTTACGATTGTCCTTTCAGCACCTTCGAAAAGCGCGGCCTGGCCGATTTGTGAACAGAAGAGAGATCTGATTCTCGGCGGCCGAAAGGTCATCCGGGCGCTCGAAGCAGTTCGCATTTTGCCCCCCTGGATCGAAGAGTCGCTTGACCTTCTTCAAAGCGGTGGCCAGGCATGGACAGACGCGGAAAAGGCCAAGATTGCCGACTTGAACTGGAGAATCGTCGCAGAGAAACCGCTGGCCTAATCGGCCGTAGGGTTTGGATGAGTCACGGACGACTGCATATCGGAGTCATCGGAGCCGGTGCGGTGGGGTGCTATGTCGGGGGACGTCTCGTTGCAAGTGGTGTGGCGGACGTCACGCTGGTTGGGCGTCAGTGGCTTGCCGACGCGATCTCCGCGCACGGCCTTACACTCCGCGAGCTCGACCACGACGATCTCGTAGCCGCCAACGACATTCGTTTCGCCGTCGACCCGCAAGCGGGCTCGACCTGCGACGTCGTATTGTGCTGCGTGAAAAGTGGGGCGACGGCCGACACCGCGGCGCAGCTTGCTGGCATCCTTCGCCCTGACGCCATCGTCGTGAGCCTTCAAAACGGGCTACGAAACGCAGAGACCCTGCGCGCGCATCTTCCTCAGAACCATGTCATCGACGCGATCGTGGACTTCAACGTGATCATGCGTGATCACGCGGTGTTTCAACGAACGACGAGCGGCCCCCTCACCATCGAGACAAGGCGCGAACCCAAGCACCAACCCTGGGTGAACGCATTGAGAGCGGCCGAACTCGAGGTCGTGGAGGTCGACGCCATCGAACCTGAGCAGTGGACCAAACTGTTGATCAATCTCAACAATGCGATCAACGCGTTGGCTGGGATCCCGACTCGGGAAATGATCCTGTCCCGGCAATACCGCAAAGTGATCGCCATGTTGCTCGATGAGGGTCTCGACGTGCTCGAGGGCGCAGGTGTTCGCGCGGCCAAGTTTCGAGGCGTCCCGCTACGGGTCATGTCGTTCATCTTGAAGCTGCCTACGCCGATCGTACGGCTCGTCATCGGTGCCCAACTTCGCATGGACCCCGAAGCGCGTACCTCGATGTCACAGGACCTCGAGCGACGCCGGCTCACTGAGGTGGATTTTCTCAACGGAGAGATCGTGAGCCTCGCAGAGGCGAGTTCGCGCGATGCCCCCCTCAACCGACGAATCGTCGAGTTGGTCCACGAGGCAGAGCACGCAGGCGCCGGTTCGCCGCAGCTCGACGCCGAGACGCTTCTCGAAAGGATTCGGTAACCATTGCCGCGATGAAGCGAACGGCTCGATGAGGTCGCCGGCGATGAGCCCGCGCGCAGATCCTCCTCTGCGCCAAAAAGTTGCGATCGGGACCGCCATGCGCGTATTTGGCCTTATGGAAACCAACAAGATCAAGACCGCATCCAGGTCCGAATCCAAACGGTCGACGAACCGGAAGTCAGCGACTAGCACAGCACTAACTGGCGCGACACCAAAGCGAGCAGCCACACCGGCCGCCGGCACGAGAAAGCGTACGAGAACTGTAGCCAAGGGATCGACCGCCAGGCCGACCGCAGCGCTCAGCCCACAACAGCGAGCCGAGCGCATTGCCAAAGCCGCCTACTTCCTCGCCGAACAACGCGCCTTCGCCCCAAATCACGAGCTCGACGACTGGCTTGCCGCTGAGCGAAGCCTCTAGGGGCAATCGGCGTTTCAGAGGGGCATTTTAGCCTCTAGGCAAGCCGAGCTGGCGTTCCGAAGCAGCTCTCAACCCTCCAAAAGGCCGGCGAGCTGATAGGTGTTTTGGACCTCTGCTTGAAACGCCTCTGGATCGAGCGCTCCCCATCGCGAGGCCGGGCAATCCCTCAGCTAGACGAGCCAGGAAACCTCGGCCGCTCCGTCAGGTCCCATTCACTGGTCGTAGCCCGGCATGTCTCGCTCGAGCTTCCGGAGAAGGCCTGGCCACGCGAGCATGCCGCCGAGCCCGTGGGTGACCTGTTCATTCATCTGCTTGGCGCCCGCAAGGATTTGATCGGGAATTGGGACGAGCTCCCTGTGACCCGCGAGTGCGCGAACTTGGACCATGCAGGCCGCTTCGAAGATGTACATCGCGAGAAAAGCATCGGCGACCGACGAGGCAACCGTCAGCAATCCATGATTTCGCAGCATCAGAAAGATCCCGTCGCCGAGGTCGGCGGCCAGCCGCGGCGGCTCGTCGTCGTTGAGCGCGACGCCGGCTCAGGTTATCGAGCTTGTAGGCGACAATCGCAAGAGGCGGGTGAAAACGCCCGGTACTGCTCCGTTCCTCCCCGCGCAGCGCATGAGCGCCGCGGTTTGCTCGGGCGCCTCGCGAAGCTAGGATTTGCACTGATGAGTGTCGCCACGCTGCGTCGGATTGCCGGAGCCGCGCTCGCCATGATGGCGATTGCGTGCGCCTCCGAGTCGCCTTCGGAGCGCTCCAACGATGCACTGGCGACTGCCCTGACCCCGAAGCAAGCGCCGGAGTACTATGTCGAGCAGGCCCACAAGTACTTCGACACACTCGACACCAGCGCGGACCCGAGCAGTGTTCCGACTTACTCGACCCTCGTTGCGCGATGGGAGCTGCCTCCTTGGCTTTGGCTCACCGGGTATGGCCGCGACAACATGATCGAGACCACGAAGGCAGCGGTGGCCATGGACCCGTCGACGGTCCCTGCGCGAGATTGCCGGGCGTTTTCTGTCCAGCCCTTCGCGCGCTGCTACGTTTCCTTCGAGTACGATGCGGGCTCCTGCCCGATCTATGAAGAGTTTGTGTTCAATGATCAGGGTGAGATGACGTTCATCGAAGCATGGTCGGACCAGCCGGGCTTGCTGCCCACCTCGGACCCGGGCGATCGCTGGGCCGAGGGCCCCGACGTGAAGCGCTTGTCGACGAAGATTCCCGGTCTGGGCAACGCCACGGGGCTCATCGATCTGAGCTCGGACGCGATGCAGCGAGCCGCGAGCGCGGACCCGGAGGTCGCGGATTTCGTTCGTCGAGCCGAGGATTTTTGGCCGACTTGGCTGCAAGCCCTCGACGACGCAGGGCCGGACTATTTCGCCCGCGGATGCGGCTGGCTCGATTAGTTCACGGCCCTTCGTGCGCCCACCGGCCCGGAAAGACAGCCAGCACACACAAATCACACATAAGGGTGAATTTTTGGGTTTTGCTGCTATTCTGTTCCATCGCCAGCCTGGAGTTTGCAGCCATGGGACATCGGACGCTTTTTCTAGTCGTGACGCTTTCAGCATTCGTGATCGCAGGGTGCGAGGGCAGCATCGGGCGGTCCGAGGGGGGCCGCGACAACGACCCATCCAATCCCGGCAATCCGGACTTCCCGGTCGACACGTCGCGACCGGCGCTCTCGAGCTGCGATTCCTTCGAACCTGCAGCGCCCTTCGTTTACGCCGCAAAGGTCAAAACTCTTCTGACTGGGCTCGGCCTGACGAGCGTAGAGCTCGACGCGCTGACTGCGAATCCCGACGTATTGCGCACGCAGATCGAAGGCTGGTTCGACATGCCGCAGGCCGACGAGAAGTTGCGCCGATTCTTCCAAACGGCGTTCCAGCAGGACGGCTATGAGGAACAGGCACTGGTCGACCTCTGGGGGTACAACAACTTCCAGATGGGGCGACTGGGCGACGGGACCTCGGTCGACGACACCTTCATTCGAACGTTCGAGGAAAGCTTTGCGCGGAGCGTCCTCGATATCGTGCGTGCCGACCGACCGTTCACCGACGTGCTGACGACCCGCACGGTCTACCTCACCACCGCGCAGATGGTGGGCCTCGCGCTGAGCGACGACCGCGAAATCGACGACGACGAGGATCGTAGCTACAACCGTTCGCGCGGGATGATCGAGCAGCTGGTGTACACCACCGAGGCTGTGCCGCTCTCGCAGACCTTGAACCCGGACTCTCCCAACTGGATGCGATTCACCATCGCGGCCGAAGGCCTCCCAGCAGGATGTGGCGGGGAGGCGGTCAAGACCAACGGCGACTTGGTAAGGGCCGCGTTTGCGGCTCTGTTCGGCTACTACACCGACAACGACGAGTGCATGCAGGGCAACTACCGTACTGTGCCGCTCATCGGTGAGGATGCGTTCTTCGACTGGCGCCCGGTGACGTTTCGGACCCCAGGCTCTGGCGAGGAGCCGACGATGTTCTGGGAGGTCGATGCGGTGCGCGGTTCAAACGAGCTGGTGCTTCGCGTGCCGCGCGTTGGCTTCATGACCACCCCCGCGTTCTTCGCAACCTGGCCGACCAACGATGCGAACCAGGCACGGGTCACCACCAATCAGATGCTGATCGTGGCGCTTGGCAAGAGCTTCGACAGTGAAACGACCCTCATTCCGGCCTTCGACGACGCGCTCGACGATTCGCATGCCGATCCCACGACGGCATGTTGGGGTTGCCACGTGAACCTCGACCCCATGCGGCAATACTTCCGCAACTCGTTCACATATTTCTATCACGCGCAGCAGGACACCTCGGTGCAGGCACTGCGGCCGTCGTTTGCGTTTCAGGGCGTCTCCGTCGAGGGCGCGCCCGGCGACGGGATCAACGAGCTTGCCGGCACGCTATCTGGTCACCCTCGCTTCGCGCCGACTTGGGTGCAAAAGGCCTGTTACTTTGCGACCAGCTCCGCCTGTCCGGAAGGCTCCACGGAGTTCCAGAACATCGTCGCTGCGTTCGAGCAGAGTGGGATGAGCTTTCGGTCGATGCTCGTCGAGCTCTTCTCGTCGCCGTTGATCTCGGCTCGAAGCTGTGTCGAGGCGGCCGGCGGCGACATTCCGTCGGTTTCGCGCGCGCGGCATTTCTGTAGCACCGTGTCCAACCGACTCGGCATCTCGGACGCCTGTGGCACCGAAACGTACTATCAGTCCGAGCGACGGGGCGCGCGCGGCGTGACTCGACAGCTAGCCGAAGTCGTCCCGGACGACGGCTATGGCCGCGGCGGCGAGATTCCAGTCGTCATCGCGGACCCGAACCTCTTCATCCGTGCCGCGGGCGAGGCGATGTGCGAGCGCTTCGGCGAATTGGTCGTCAGCAACGACGGAACCTTTCCGCCGAGCGACCCCGACGGTGCCATCCGAGCCTTCGTCGTCGATCTTGCAGGCTTGCCCGAGTCGGACCCGCGCCACGCCGACGCGCTCGACATCCTGACCAGACACTACCAACAGGCGGAGGCTGAAACGAACGCCACCAACGCGCTCCGCTCGACATTCATCGTCGCCTGCACTTCTCCGAGCGTGCTGGGCATGGGCCTTTGAGGAAACGAACATGAAGCTCCACCGACGCAAGATGCTCTACACGGCGCTGTTCGGCGCCGGCGGGCTTGGTCTCAAGTCCCTCGCCACCGGGATTCCGATGTCGATTCTCGCAAGGCCGCTCGCCGCCCGAGCGCAGGACGCAAGCGCGGCGCGCATTCTGATCCTCTCGACGTCTTCTGCGGGTGACCCGATCAATGCGAACGTCCCAGGCACCTACGAAGACCCAGCCGTCGAGCATTCGAACGACCCTTTGATGGCGCCCATGGCCATGACGATCGGCGGACAGCAGCTGACGGCCGCGAAACCCTGGGCCGAGCTTCCCGCGAGCATCCTTCAAAAGATGGTGTTCTTCCATCACGGCACCTACACCAATTCCCATCCAAACCACCCGAAGGTGATGCGCCTGATGGGGAGCGTCGAGCGCAACGAGATGCTGGTGAGCGTCTATTCCGATGCGCTCACCCCGGCGCTCGACACGGTTCAGCGTGAGCCGATCAGCGTGGGGGCGCGCGGCGGCAACGAGATCCTCACTTTCAAGGGTCGGTCCCTGGCCAATGTCTCCCCGATTGCTCTCAAGACCTCGCTTGCCCAAGAGGACAACGCGCTCGGGGATTTGCGTCCGCTCCGCGATCAAGCCGTCGACGAGATGTACGCTCTTTATCAGCAGCACGGCACCGAGAACCAGCGCCGCATGCTCGATCGCTTCGTCGTGACCCGTGACGAAGCGCGCTCGCTTTCACTCGAGTTGGTGGGTCGACTGGCCACCATCGACGGCAATAACGAGGCTGATCAGGTGCTCGCAGCGTCGGTCCTCGCGGCGATGAATGTCTCGCCCGTGATTACGCTGCGAATCGACTTCGGCGGTGACAACCACAGCGATCGCGAGTTCGTCAGAGAGACGGAAGAGACGGTCGAGGGCGTGGGTCACCTCCAGACGCTGGTCGAAACAGTCGACGGCATGCGCGCGGAAGGCGTGCTCCGCAACGATGCCGTCATCGGCACGCTGAACGTGTTTGGACGGGATCTCGCGCGAAAAGGACGGGCAGGGCGCGACCACAATGGGCGCCACCATTGCGCGGTGCTGATCGGCGAAGGACTCCGCGGCGGGGTCGTGGGCGGCATCGAGCCGACGGGCAAGGACTACCAAGCGCAGGCCATCGACTCGGGGACAGGGCGCGCGTCCGCGTCGGGCGACATCCCCCACGAGGAGACCTTCCAGTCGATGGCCAAGACCCTCGGCGTTGCGCTCGGTGTTCCGCGAACGCGACTCGACGAGGCCATCACCGGCGGTCAGGTGATCGAGAGCGCCCTCGCGGGCTGAATCGGAACTGCGCCAGCGGCCGACTAGAAAACGAAGCGGGAGGTGTGAGGATCCCAGCGAACCGCACGCGACTTCTCGTACGCCATTCGATCCTCGAGGCGGCGGAGCTTGCCTTTGCGGACCCCGAACATGATGCCGCTGACCAATACGCCCGCTATTCCAATGGAGAAGAGCGGCCAACCGACGCCCACCAGCGCTTTCCCAGCGGGCGTGCAACGAAGCTCCTCGGTCGGTCCCGACAGATAATTGACCACGACCACGTAGCACTGGCCAATCGAACCGGGAAACCCGAGCGCGGCGCCTACGACCGCAGTGGCCGACAAGCCGATGAGCGCGTTGCGTGAACGTCGCGAGCTTTCGTGAAGCTGACGCTGCCTGAATTCGTCGTAACTCGTCGAAGGTCGGGCAACGGACACCAACTGGCTCGAGCTGGCCGGGGCCACGGTGACGATCGGCTCGTCCGCACGAGCGCCCTTCTCGAAGGCTGCGATCGACATGGCCAGTGAAAGAATACCCATGGATAGCTGCCGCATGGCTGGCATTCTAACCAGATACGCGATTGCGACAACGTTGGTGCCGCCCCTCCGCCACGCGTGTTCGCATAATCCAGCTGAACTCGGCCTTGGCCGCCGCCTTGTGCGACTGCGACAAATCTTCGGCATCGTAGACCGCAGCGAGAGACTCGAGCCGTAACCGATACGCACCGCCGTCCTCCCAACTTCGCTCTTGCTCCCCGACGTGGCATGGGAGGCCGGCTGCATGACCGACTTCGCGAATGAGGAAGCCCTCTGTCGCTGCTGATTCCCGACCAGGCGCGTGGTCGTCAACGAGGCTAGAAGCAGCAGCCGTCGATCAATCGATCGCGAAGCAGTAGAAGCGGCCTGCGCCCTGCCGTTCGGCAAGGCCCTGCTCGGTGCAGCTCGCGGTGTCATGCGCGGAGTTCCACGACTGGATTTCCACTCCCTCGATCGTGAAGCCAGGCGGTGCGATGTCGCTATGACCGACCTGCGCGACGTCGTCTTGACTAGCTGAAGTCCAGTCGAGGCACGTGCGCCCCTCGGAGACCGTCCCCGCCATGGTGCTCCCCGTCACGATGTCGTGCTCAGCCAGCGGAACTAGCCCGCCGTTCTCGTCGATGACCAGACCATCGCCATCGGGATCTTCGGTCACGCCCCAAAGCAAACGCGGAATCTCGTTCTCGTGAAGCGCCTCGACATCTGCCGCCACCTCTTGGAGTCGTGCGTTGTACCAGGGTCCGGTTCCGATCCGATCCCGAGCGTCTTCGTTCGAGCTGCTCAGGTAGGCATGCCAGGTCTTGTCGCCCGCGCCGACTGCTGCGGCGAGGTTTTGACAGAGTGCGTCGGCGCCCACGAGACCGCCAACATTTCCTCCCAGAGACCCGGTCCCAACGCTCGTCACAAAGAACGACAAACTCGGTTCCGTCGTGCCCCCCGGAGTTGGGTTTTCATCCGCGCATCCAAAGACCCCAAGAATCGCCGGAACCAGAAAAACCCTCGGTCGCAACCCGAGTCGTCGCGTCGCCATTCGAAACTCTTCGGCTTTGGTCATCGGGGCCGAGGGTACCTATCGTGGTCGAGCGCGCAACATGGATGTGAGACGAGGATCAGCCGAACGCCGATTGCAGGACGTTGGACGGATGCGGCGGTCGCCGACTGCGCGGAGCTACTGTAGGTACAAGTGCGATGCTGATCGTTTGTGCCGCTGTCGCACCCTGTTTGCTCCGTCGCTACACTGTCGGAAGACGTTGGGGGTACCTGGGGGATGACGCAGTGAATAGACGCGCCGTGGTGGGGTTTGCGCGATGAAGGCGCCGCGAATTCCTGAAAACGAAGCCGAGCGTCTGAAGGCGCTCGAGAGCTACCGGGTGATGGACACGCCACCCGAGAGCTCATTCGACGATCTCACCACACTCGTGGCTCGAATCCTGGATGTCCCAATCGCGCTCGTTTCCTTGGTCGACGCCGACCGTCAGTGGTTCAAATCCCGGTACGGCCTCGAAGCACCGGAAACACCACGAGACATTTCGTTTTGTGGGCATGTAGTAGCCGAGCAAGAGCTTCTCGTGGTCCCCGATGCGTTCGCGGACAATCGCTTCCGCGACAACCCGTTGGTTACGGGGGACCCCAGAGTGCGCTTCTATGCCGGCGTCCCGCTGACGACGCCCGATGGTCATGTCTTGGGGACGCTCTGTGCGATCGACCACGAGGCGAGGCAGGTCAGCGCTCGTCAGCTCGACACGCTGAGTATCCTCGGTCGACAGGTTGCAGACCAGCTCGAGCTTCGGCGGCAACTTCGGCTCACCACAGACTACGAGCAACGCTTGAGGACCCTCTTTGAAACCGCCGTCGACGCAATCATCACGATTGACGAAGCCGGTGTCATCGATGGTGTGAACTCCGTGGTGAAGCGACTCCTTGGCTACGAGCCTTCCGAGCTCGTGGGCCAGCACGTCGGCGTATTGATGCCGACCCGGCATCGGGAAAGGCTCGAGCAGTATCTACAACACTATCCCGACGATCCAGGCGCCAAATTGATCGCGGCTACCCAGGAAGCCATAGCCGTTCGAAAGAATGGAACGGAGCTTCCCATCGAGATCTCGGTGAGCGAGATGCGACTCGGTGACCGGCGAATGTTCACCGGAATCGTTCGAGACATCGCCGAGCGCAAGCGAGTCGATCAACTGAAATCGGAGTTCGTCTCGACGGTGAGCCACGAGCTTCGAACGCCGCTCACGTCGATCCGAGGCGCCTTGGGTCTCGTGGCGGGAGGACGTGTTGGCAAAATCTCGAATGAAGCCCAGGAGATGGTCAACATCGCACTCAACAACAGTGGGAGGCTGGTCCGTCTCATCAACGACATCCTCGATGTCGAAAAGATCCAATCCGGCAAACTCGATTTTGAGATCCAGCGATTGGATCTGTCTGGGGTCATCAAGGACGCGATTGCAGCGAACGACGGCTATGCCTTGGAGCACGACTCCCGAATCGTTCTCGTTAGTGAACCTGAACCCGTTCTGGTCTACGCTGATTCGGATCGCCTGGCTCAGGTCTTTGCCAATCTCATTTCCAACGCCGTGAAGTTCTCGCCGGCAGGCGAAGCGGTCGACATTCGTACGCAAGTGACGGCGGATCGCGTCCGGGTCGACGTGCGGGATCGGGGCCCTGGTGTCCCTGAGAAGTTCCAGAACCGCTTGTTTCAACGCTTCGCCCAGGCGGATGCCTCAGATAGCCGACAAAACACGGGAACCGGCTTGGGTCTCAGCATCTCCAAGGCGATCGTTGAGCGCATGAGTGGCACGATCGGGTACCAGCCCGCGGAGGGCGGGGGGAGCCGCTTCTACTTCGAGCTTCCCATTGCGAACGCCATCGTTCGGGAAGCACCGGTCGGCGCGAGCCGAGTTCTGGTCTGTGAGGACGAGCCCGACATCGCGCTACTTCTCAGAAAAATTCTCGCTATCGAGGGCTACGTTGTCGATGTTGCCCCGGATATCGCCACGGCGACCACGTTGCTAGGCGAGAACGACTATGCCGCGGTGACACTCGACTTGAGGCTTGGTGAGGAGAATGGCCTCGACCTGCTCGAACGGATACGGCACAAGGCGGGCAGCATCCCGGTGGTCGTGGTGTCCGCTATTGCTGACGAGGTGAGTCGAGAGCTCAACGGCGGGGCCCTATCTGTGGTCGACTGGATCACCAAACCCATCGACGAGACGCGTTTGCTCGCATCGATTCAGAGTGCCACCCAGGCCCCGGGCAGAACACGACTTCTTTACGTCGAGGACGACGCCGACCTGTCCGAGATGGTGAGCGCCCTACTGTCGGACATCGGGCCCCTGACAAACGTGCGGACCCTTCGAGAAGCGAGGAAGCGCCTCGAGGAGGAGAGCTACGACCTCATTCTTCTCGACATGGGCTTGCCAGATGGCGATGGCACGGAGCTCTTGCCGTTCGTAGGGACCACACCTGTGATCGTCTTTTCCGCTCGGGAAGCGGAGTCAGCTACAGGCGAAAACATCGTCGCTGCACTCGTGAAGTCTCGCGTGACGGAGCAAACGCTGCGAGAAGCGATTCACCGAGTCCTTCCGGTCGCGTCCTAGTCGCTCAGGATTGTTCGAATCTCATCAGGAAGCGTCATCGGGTCAAAGGGCTTGTGAACGACGCCCGCCGCGCCAGCCTCGAGGTAACGCGCGACCTCATCGCGCTGTACCTTGGCAGTCATGAAGATGACCGGCGTGCTCTCGAGCTCTGGATCCATGCGGATTTGGCGGAGGACGGTCAGGCCATCCATCTCGGGCATCATCATATCCATCAAAATCAAGTCTGGATTGTGCGCTTTGGCGCTTTCCATCCCCTGGGCGCCGCTTTCCGCTAGCAGAACGTCCCAACCTCCCACGCTCTGCAAGCTGAGCTCGCCGATCCGCCGGATATCCGCTTCGTCGTCGACGATGAGAACCTTCATGCGCTGTGCTGCTTTCTAAAGCCGCTGCGGCCTTCCTCTGCGATCTGGTTGGACGGGCCTACGACACGGTTTCGGCCATCGCTCTTTGCCCGGTACAAACGCCGGTCCGCGCGGCGAATGAGGGCCAGTGCCGAAAGGCCGTCGTCAGGACGTGCCGCGACACCGGCCGACGCGGTCACCGAAAAGGTCGTACGGTCGCTCGCCTCGAAGCGCATTTCCGAGAACTCCCGCAGCACGCGGCCAAGCGCGCGTTCCAGCAGATCCGCTTTCTGTCCTGGCAAGACGACGAGGAACTCTTCGCCGCCCCAGCGACATCGAAGATCCTCGTTTCGGAATCGGTGACGTAGCAACCGGCCGAGCCCTGCGATGACGGTGTCCCCATAGGTATGGCCGAAGCCATCGTTGACCTGCTTGAAATGATCGATATCGATGATCGCCACGGCAAGCGGAGTGTCGTTCCGATGCGCCTCGGAGAGTCGTTGCTCCAACACCTCGAGAAATGGTCGCCGCAACATGAGCCCGGAGAGCGGGTCCCGCTCAGCGCGTTCTTGCAACAGACGCGCATGCATCAACTGGACGTCCACCCGAGCATTGAACTCTTCTTCCAGCACTGGCTTTGAAATGAAGTCATTGGCCCCCGCGCGAAACGCTTCGATCCGAGTCTCATCGTCGATGTGGGCGGTGATCATCAGGATTGGAAGCGTCTGCCATTGGACCGACATGCGAAGCGCCTTGCAGACGTCGACCCCGCTGGTGTTCGGGAGGTCGATATCGAGTAGCAAGAGATCTGGCCGAAAATCCTCGAGTGCTGCAGGCAGCTCGGCCGGAGTCGTAATCGCATGGGTGTCGATATCGTTGGCTTGGAGCAAGAGCTCGGCGTGATTCGCAAAGTCGCGGTCGTCTTCGAGCATGAGCACCCGGCCCCGGCGCGCCGATGCTTCGTCGGCGACCTGCTGGACGGCTAGCGAAAGAACTTCTTCGCGGATTGGTTTCTCAATGAACAGCGAGGCCCCTACTTGAGTCGCTGCAACGCGTGTCTCGAGGCTTTGGTCCGCAGAGATCAGGACGAGCGGGAGGCTCTCTTTCCCCGGCAGATCACGAAGATCCCGGCACAGGTCGAATCCGCTCGCGTCTTTCAAATGGACGTCGACAATCGCTGCGGCGAGCTTGATAGACGACGCCTTGTGCAAAGCCTCCGGCGCAGAGCTCGCGACGCACACGTCGAGCAGCTGCTTTCGCAGAAAGAGCGTAGCGGTCCGTCGCACGTCTGAATCGTCGTCCACGAAAAGAATGGTGCCCGCCGAGACCGAGTCCTGGGACTCGAGGCCGGGGCGCGCGGCCGATTCCTGGGGCTGCGCGGCCAAGCGGGCGTCCTCGAGGGCGCGGCTGACCTCGGTCCACAGATTGCGCCGAACACGCAGCGGCGATGACTGGTACTCCCCAAGAAGGTCTTCGATTTGACCAGCCAGGACGCCAACGAGCTTGAAGCCGTATGCGCCTGCTGTGCCACGCAAACGGTGGGCGCTGCTCGCCGCTTGTTTCGTGGTCTCAGGTCGTGTTCGGGCTTCGTCGATCAGTGCCTCCAGCTCTTCGAGCTTCCGAGGGAGTTCCAACGTGTACGCTTCCCGCAGTTGCGCCATGCGCGCTCGAAGGGTGTCCGGAGGATCAGCGGGAGCGGGACCGACCGTCGGTGGGATGCTCTCTGACGCTTTGGGCTGCAGGCGAAGCAATTCACTGATCGTTTCGGCAAACACGAGCGGGTCGATGGGTTTGTACGCCACCAGCGACACACTCAGCTCCTGGGTGAGGCGTTGGAACGTCTCGAGATCACGCCAGAAAGCAGACAGAAACACGATCAAGGTTTCGGCGTCGTGTTGCCGGAGGCTTTCTATCCACTCCACTCCCGGCAGATCGGGAAGCAGGCCATCGACGACAACCAGATCGGGGCTTTCGTGGAGCAGGAGGGCCGTTGCAGCCTGCGCAGACTCCGCTTCAAGCACCCGAAAACCGCGCGCGCTCAGCACGGCGCCGAGTAGCGCACGGAACTGAGCGTCATCATCTAGCAACAAGATGCATTGTTGCGTCATTACGGCTTCCCCCCGACCATATCGTGTACAGGGTAGCTATCATTCGAAGGCGTCACAAACACTGCTCGTCTGAGTAGCCGATAGGGCGGACCTCAACTGCAGCACGTCGTCTGTCTGTACACCGTCACTGGACGCAGATGATCGTAACGTCGTCCGAATTGTTGTTGTCGTTGCACTCGGTCGTGGTGCGACCGCGTTGGCCGTCGTCGTTGACGACCATCGTGATCTGGCCCTGAATGTCCACGTCGATGATGCAGGAGACGTCGAGGCAGCCGCCGACCGGGACCGGGCCCTCGGTAAACGAGCCGCACAAGAGGTTCTCATCCGCGGGGTCCCCGACGTAAAACGTCGCTGGCATGGAGGCGCCAACGGTTCGGGTTCCCCGGTTGCACACCGTCGCGGTCAGAAGGCGTTCTTCGCCGGAGGTTTGGCAGACGCTTTCGTCGATGTCCCCCGTGATGTCGGGCTGGGTGCCGGGCGCAGCCTCGCCCTGCACGTTCTGCCGGAAGTTGTTGAGGGCCGAGTCACTGAAATTCGCGACCCACTCCGAGGTCATTGGAATCGTCCCGTCGTCATTGACGTTGGTGACCGAATAGGTGTGCTGGTTCCACATGGGGCGCGAAGAGACCCAGCGATCGAGCGCGTCGCGGAGGACTCGGAGGCCCACTTGCCCAACGCCGGGCGGATGCTCAGCGCGGCAGGTGTCGCCGCTTCCTTGCGTTCCCGCGATCGGCATCTCGCAGGAGTAGCCTTCGCGGCACTCCGAGTCGTCGGTACAACGGCAGAAGCCTGCGTCGCACAGTCCGGAAAGGCAGTCGGCCGCGGCCTCACAGCGGTTGCCCCTGTGAATCGGGTCAATTGCCGGGCAGGTCCGATTGCAGTTCGCGTTCGAGCCGATGAGAATCTCGGTGTTGGAGTCCCCGTCGGGGTCAGCGATGACGGGGTTTTCGAACCAGGTGCAGGAGGTGCGGAATGCGGAGTACAAGACCTCCCCCGTCGAGCCCTCGTAGATGCGCGTGAAGCACTCGTCCCCGTACACAGCTTCTGCAGCGCCGTCTCCTTCGAAGTCGAAAATCGAAGAGCCGGTGCGATTGGAGGAAAGGTCTTGCGACGAGGTGGACCAGCGAATCTCCGTCGTTAGACACGATGGATCGGTCGTGCAATCGAGGTCGAAGAGGCGGTAGAAGTTCCCGCCTGCGGACGCGAACTCTGGGCGTCCATCGTCGTCAAAATCGCCGATCGTAGGCGGCCCGCCGCCCAGAATGCCCGAGCTTACGTTCAAAAGCACTTGGCCCGAGAGCCTCATCAAGCGCGCGTTCCCGTTGCCGGTCGAAACGATTTCGGCGATCCCATCGAAGCTGTTGGCATCGAACTCCGCCGGCGTTGCGCCGGGCGTGCCGAAGTCTGCGACCGCCCAGAACTGCGCGCTGTGCCCGAGCGGGTAGGCGAGGTCCCATTGATTGGTGTCTGCATTCCAGCGGTAGATGTCACTGGCCGTGATTTCGATCTCGCCATCTCCGTCGACATCCGCCACGGCGGGAACACTCATCGCGCCTGCCGCCGGCAACACCTGACCCGAGTTCAGTCGGCTGCCCGTCGGTCCGTCGTAGACTTCGCTTGCCGAGATCACCTCGGGGATGCCGTCGTCGTCCAAGTCGTGCAGGGCGAGCCCGTCCCAGCGCTGGCCGCTGATGTTGGTCTCGAGGGCCACCCAAAGGCCGGTGTACGTCTCGGCGGGCTCGTTCCAGGCGTATGCGATCACGCCGCCGAGCGCGCGATGCGTGACGATGTCTGGAAAGCCGTCGCCGTTGATGTCGCCGATCGCGGGAGGGGAGGCCGCGATGACCCGGTTTGCGGGGTCGTCGAGGTTCACAATTTGCTCGCAGGTCTGGCCGTTCAAGATTCGAATCACGCCGAAGAGAGCCGGGTCGGTGCCCTCGGCTGCCGGCGAGCCACCGTCGAGGCCGTTGTAGGTCACGATGACGATCTCTTTTGTGACACCCGAGTCGAAGGGAAGGTCCGCAACCAGGGGGGTTGTCAGCACCTGAACATGATCGGGGAAGGGATCGCCCGGTGGAGGCCCGGTCCATTCGCATTGAACGTCTGCTTGAAGGAGCTCTGTCTGGGCGACATCACCGCTGCCACCAGCGCCGCCCCCGGCGCCTGCGCCGCCGGCCGAAACCTCCAACGCCGGAGCGGGGACTAGAGCCCGACGAGCAAGCCCCCATCCATACCAAGCCGAAGCACAGCGACAGCGTGCAGCCGTACCAACGAAGTCTGTTATCCCGAATAACCTACAGAGTAGCCAGTGCCGCCGCGCTGCGCAGGATTAGTGCGAGACACCGTACAAAGGGAAGCCGGACTGCCTAGGGGGCTACGGGGGGCAGTCGCGGAAGGTCCATCCACAAACGCCTTCTTCGTTGCGCTCGCAGGGCCAGGGGCCGCCGATCGAGCCGTCCTCGCAGAGGATGTTGGGCGCCAACGGAGCCGGTCCGCACTCGGACTCCGAGCATTCATCGTTTTCATCCGGGCACTCCCGGATGACCCAGGCGCAGTCGTTCGCATCGTTGCGCTCGCAGGTCGGCCCACCGATCGAGCCATCCGGGCACTCGATGTTGGGCGCACCCGGCGCGGGACCGCAGTCTTCTTCGCTGCAAGGTTCGGGATCGGGCGGCGTCCCCGTTGGGCCGACGAAGTAACATCCAGCGAAGAGAAGGGATGCGGCGACCCAGAGCGGTGAGAGGAGGGGCCTCATGGGTGCAGTCTAGCACGCTTCGGTGGCGTTGTTCCAACGTGCTCGACGATGTTCAGCCAACGCCGCGCAATGGGAAATTGCGTGCGTGAGCGTTTGGCCAGGTTGCGCTCGGATGTTCTAGCTGCAGCTACGGACGCCCCGGCGGGGTCATCGCCCAGTCGGGGAGCACCCCCGGCTCGATTCCGAAGAGAGCCGTTCCCAACACGTAGAAGACAACCGTGATCACGACGGCGCCGATCACGTTCAGCGCCAGACCCACCCGCGCCATCTCCGGGATGGTGACGCGCTGGCTTCCGAACACGACGGCGTTCGGGGGGGTCGCCACCGGCATCATGAACGCGCACGAGGCCGACAGCGTGGCGGGCACCATCAAAAGGAGCGGGTGGATGCCGGTAGCCACCGCGATGGACGCGAGCACCGGGAGGACCATTTCCGTGGTCGCCGTGTTGGACGTGAGCTCCGTCAGGAACGTGAGGCCGAGGCACGTCGCAAAGATGATGATCAGCGGAGGCACACCGGCGAGCCCCGTGAACTGCTGGCCGATGAACGCAGCGAGCCCGGTGACTTGAAAGCCCTGCGCCAAGGCGAAGCCGCCGCCGAAGAGTAAAACGATGTTCCAGGGAAGCCGCCGGATCACGCCCGGCCCCATGATCGTCGCCGATTTGGAACCGGGCGAGCGAGTCGGAATCAGAAACATGATCGAGGCCATGCCGATCGCGACCGTGGCATCGTCGAAGAGCTCTCCGTAGGGCAGAAAGTCCGACCATCCGGGCACGGTGAGCGAGCCCAGCACCAGGGGTGCGCGGAACAACCAGAGCAAGGCCGTCGACACGAAGACCGCAAGGACGATTCGCTCCTCGTACGCCATCGACCCGAGCTTCTCGGCCTCTTCGTCGACGATCGACCGATCCACCGTCACTTCATCGGAGATCCGATAAAAGACCCGGGTGAGCAGCAGCCAGGCCACGATGAGAAGAAGGATCGAAATCGGAAGCGCCATGGCGAACCAGAGGCCGAAGCCGATGGGGGGCGCGTCTGGAAACGTGATTTGGAAGATTCGCTGCAGCGAGAGATTGGGCGGCGTCCCAACCAAGGTCGCGATGCCGCCGACGGAGCAGGAGTAGGCAATGGCCAGCATCACCGCGACCGAAAACGTGTGGGTGCTCTTTCGACCGAAATCCTCTTCCATTCGGACCACGATCGCCAGTCCGATGGGAATCATCATGATGGCTGTTGCCGTGTTCGAGATCCACATCGACAGGAACGCTCCGGCCAACATGAAGCCGAGGATGATGCGATTGGCGCCGCCTCCGACGGCGCGAATGATCCAGAGTGCGATCCGCCGATGGAGATTCCACTTCTCCATCGTGAGGGCGATCATGAATCCGCCCAGAAACAACACGATGGTGCTGTTGAAGTAGACGGGCGCGGTGTCGCCCGTGCGCGCGATCCCGAGCAGCGGGTACATAATCAGGGGTAAGAGCGCCGTGGCGAAAAGAGGGATGGCATCGGTGATCCACCAAGTGGCCATGAGGATCGCAACGGCCGCCATCCGCGTGACCTCGGGACGAGCCGGATCGAGATCGAAGATCAGTAAAAGCGCAAAAAGCGCCGGGCCAAGAACCAAGCCGACCCGCTGGCCCCTCGTCCGGATACCCCGCGTGGGGAGGGCGCTGTGATCCCGTTCCGGAGGCAGCAAGTCTCGCGACGGCGGTCCCATGCGTCGATTCCGTTTACGCCGCTTCTCTTGTCTTGCCAAGAGCCTCGAACCAGGCGACCGTTGCAGCAATGCGGTCGCTGCCCGTTTTGGTTCCGCTCATCCTGCTTGTTGCTTGCGCTCAACAAAGCGCCTCGGACGAGATCCAACCGACGCTCCGCCACTCGTTCGAGCCGATCATGGTCGATCGCGGCGAAGAGGTGAGTAACACCTGCCAGAGCTGGACGCTCAACAACGACGAACCGCTGTTCGTATCCAAGATACGGCAAACCAACGATGGCGCCTGGCACCATTCGAATTGGTTCTTCGTGCCCGAGGATACGTACCCGGGGCCGGACGGGACCTGGAGCTGTGATGAGCGCGGCTTCCACGACGTTACCGCGGGCCTCGAGGGCGGCGCCTTCTTCGCTCAGTCCACCCAAGCGCTCCAAGAGCTACAGGCCTTCCAGCAGGGCGCGGTCCTCGAGATACCGCCGCGTCACAAGATCGTCGGTGGCGTTCATTTAGTGAACATCTCGGCGAGCGCGCTCGAGACGGCGCTCAGCTTCGAGATCGAAACCGTTCCCGAAGACGAGGTCAAAGTCCGGCTCCGGCCGATCGCGTTTACCAATACCGCGCTCGACATCGACCCGCAGGCGGAGTCCCGGTACGGCATGACCTGCGATCTAGCGCCGCAATTCCAGAACGTGCTCGGCAGCGCCCCGGACTACAACATCTACTACGTCCTTGCGCACTATCACGAGTGGGGGAACTACTTCCGGCTCAGCTTCGTCGACGATTTGGGTGCGGACCGAACCATCTTCGAGCTCGAGGGCTCGATTGGTGAGCCACTTGGAATCACCCTCGACCCACCGATTCACTCCCAGGGTGCAGGACGCCTCCGAGTCGAATGCGGCTACATCAACGACACCGACCGACGACTCACTTACGGCCTGGCAGGCAAAGAGATGTGCGTGTTCCTGGCGTACAGCGACGCGGACTTGAAGATCGGTGCCACCTCCGGGGAAAACACGGCGATGGGGCCAAATGCCGACGGCGTGTTCATGAACGAGACGGCTTGCGGGCCCCTGGTTGCCGTTCGGGCCAAGTAGCGCTGAGCGAGACCGTTGAATAACTCCCCAGGACACCAGGACAGCTCCGCTAGGACTCGAGACCGAGTTCGTTGGCCGCTCTCACGAGCACGCTGCCCCAGAGCATGCACCGATCGTCGTCGGCGCGATTCGCCGGGGAGTTCGCGTCTGCGTCGCCGAAGCTTCGAAGCACGGTGATCGCATCGGGGGTGGCTGCGCGCTTCACGGCGGCGAAGAGTCGCTGCCGATAGGCATGGTCGGTGCCGTCCAAGATGTTCGAGAGGGTGAAGCCTTCAAAGCTAGCTGGTGGTTGGCTTTCGAGAAAGCTCGCTGCGTCGGCGTGCACCAGCTGGATGTCTTTGGCCTGCGGTGGTGGCGGCTCGGAAGAAAGCTCGCCGAGGAGCAGGGAACGCGCGTACGGGTTGCTTCGATTGGGGTGGCGCGCGAAACAGCGCTCCATCCGGCCGCGCATGACGGAGCCCAAGCGCTTTGGCAGGAAATCCAAGAAGCGTGGCGCGTAGACCGCGCGGAGTGCTGTGATGGAAAACAGGCCGTCGACCGCGGCACGGAAGCGCCAGGTGTTGAGCTCTCGCTCCCAGAACTGCATCTGCTGCGCCGGATCATCGAGCTCGACGAAGGCTCGTACACGCGACGGCCACCAGCCTGCCAGCGGACCGAAGAATCGCATGAAGTCCATGATGCGCTCGGCTCGGCCGCGAACACCGGGGTCGCCGTCGAAGCGCCGTTCGGCGTAGGCGAGTTGCACGGGATTGATGTCGACCGCAACCACCTCGTGCTGCGGAGCGAGCTTCATCGCGGTGCAACCGGCCGAGGCAATGCACAAGACCCGGCTCCCGGGCCGAAAGACTTCGAGCTCGATCGACGGGTCCTCATACATGCGACCGAAGAGCACCTGCCGAGGACCGACGCGCGCATCGAGGCGGCCCCGCTTCCAGATCGTCACCGCCTCGCTCGCGCTCATGGCCCCGCGCCTGCCGGAACGCTTGCGGCGACCCAGGCCAGGACGAGGAATGCGAAGTTCTTCACCAGCATGCCGCGCGGGTCGTGAATGAGGTGCCTCGACCAGATCCAGCCGTTGGCGTTGAGCGAAACGAGAAGCACCGTTTGCGTAAGCGCACAAAGAAAGGGAGCCGCGCCGCTCAAGACCCAGAGCCCGATGGCGACCTCGACAGCGCCCAAGGTCAGCAGAAAGGGCACACCGAATCGCGCCCCGAACCGTGGCACCGCCTTGACGACCTCGAACTCGCGCGGCTCGCCGCGGAGCAACTTGCACCAGAGGCCTTCGTAGAACCAGACCGCCGCGACCGCAGCGCGAATCAACCAATACGGTGGCATGAGCTCAGGCACGTCGGCACCTCACCCGGCTTCGACCTGGCGTCGCATCGAGGCCAAGAGGTAGCGGTGGAACAAGTGGCAGACCATCTTCTCGAGCGGCCGCCAAAACCAACGCGGCCATTTGTGACTGACGTAGCGCGTCTCGACGGCGAGTTCGGTTTGCCCGTCGGACAGGCTGCGCAAAGTGTACCGGCCGCCAGAAAGCCGCATGCCGCCCCCGACAGACAGCGCTTGCTCGGCGACTTCGAATTCGTAGAGGTCGCCCTGCTCGATACTCGTGATGCGCTTGAGGAGATGCCCGCCTTCGTAGAGGCACGTCGCCTCGTCGCCGACGGCGGATACCTTGCCCTCGGTGCCGATCGGGACGGGCAAGAACAGACGCAGATGCCAGGGTGGGCGCCCGCCTAGCTCCTCGTAGAAGACCAACCCCTCCCATACCTGCGCGGGGGGAGCGTCGAACACCATTCGCGTCACGACGGTCGCCCGCTGTGCGATCTCAGTACCGGGCTGGCCGAGATCCTCGATTGCGGCGGCCTTCATTTCCTCGGGCATTCCTTGGCTCCTTACGGGACTTCACTAGGGGCAACAAGCAGCGGCGGCACCCCCTGATGATCGACTCGATGGCGAGCCCAGGTCCTGCGTACTAAAACCGATGAATGGGCATGCTCGACCAACTGGACCTCGACGCCGTCAAGCGGCTTTACCGGGCCGATCTGCCTGTGCCTGTGGACGTACTCAACCTCATCCATTTCAAGGACGAGGAAGCGTACAAATGGTATGGCGTCATGGCGCTTCCGCTCTTGAAGCTGGTCGGAGCGCAGGTCGGCTGGATGGGTGCGCACGTCAAGTCGTTCCTCGGCGAGCCCCGGGCCGAAGAGGTTCTCGTCGTGCGCTACCCCAACCAGCGGCGCTTCTTCGCCTTGGCGCTCAATCCTTATTACATGCTGGTCGCAAACCCGCAGCGCATGAAGGCAGTCCGCAAGTTCGAGGCTTCGTTCACGCACTCGAGCGATTCGCTCGAGGCGTTGAGGGGCAGCAAGTGGGTTCTCGCCGTGCACTTCCACGAGGCGCCTGACGTGGTGGAGCGCATCGTGGAATCGGCCGGCGGCGAGCTCGTGTACCAGAGCCACGAAACGTCGCCCATCGTGATCAGCAAGCGCCCACATCCGGCCAACACCAATCCACTCGTCTTCAAGCGCACGGCTCTGTTTCGCTTCGAGGACCAGGAGAGCTGTGAAGGCGCCGTTCACGCTGGGGTGCTGAATCAGCTCCGGGGGGTTGGCGGCGACGTGTCGGCTCAGCTTTATCGACGCGTGCCGAGAAAGGACGCCCTCCCTGCCGCCCTCGCGAAACGGTTTCGCTAGCGCAACCCTACCGGC
>JAOTXX010000131.1 GCA_029862185.1 Myxococcales bacterium | reverse complement strand
CACCAAAGGAGGGCTCAGATCTTCCAGTCATGGTGTGGATCCACGGCGGCGGCTACAGCCTTGGGGAAGGCGTTCAAACCGACGGCGGCACCTCTGGTACCAAGCTCGCCGAAGCCGAAAACGTTGTCGTGGTCAGTATGAACTACCGCCTCGGCCCCTTTGGCTTTCTCGCCCACGAAGCACTCACCGAAGAGAGCGAAAACGATGCCTCCGGGAACTACGGGCTAATGGACCAAGTCGCGGCGCTTAGGTGGGTGCGCGAGAATATTGAAGCCTTTGGAGGTGACCCCGACAACATCACGATCTTCGGCGAATCTGCGGGCGCCTTTAGCGTGTGCGCACTGGTGACCTCGTCGCTCGCCGCAGGCGCTTTCGATAAGGCGATCATGCAAAGCGGCTCCTGTGAACGGCCGTGGCCCTCGCTCGCGGTGGCGCATCAACAGGGCGAACGCTTCGCGGCGCTTGCCGCTTGTGACACGGCAGACGACCCCCTGAGCTGCATGCGCGGCAAAACATGGGAGCAGCTGCACGAAGCGTGGGCGCCTGACCCCGCCGACACTGGGCTGATCGGGTTTGAAGTGTCGCTGATCGACCTCGAAGGCAAGTACCTGGTGTGGTCGCCAATCCTGGACGGGTATTTCTTTGAAGAACAGTCTGCGCTCAGCACCGGGAACGGGACGTTCAATCGAGTTCCGCTGATGATCGGTTTCACGCGAGAGGAAGGGCGGCTATTTGGCTGGTTGTCCGAGGATCCAAATGTCGGGGCGGGGCTCGATATCACGGAAGACAACTATCCTGCGCTAGTGGAGTACGTGCTCGGGGGCAATGCTGCGCTCGCGAGCACTGCAATCGCCGGCCCGTACGCACCTGCTGGCTTCGCCGATCCGGGCGATGCCTATTCCGCGATCACGGGGGATGTGATCTTTCGCTGCCCGTCGTTGACGCAGGCGGGTTCCGCATCCGCATACGTGCCGACCTACGTATACGAGTTTCGGTATCCCAACGCTGATTTTGCTCTCGACGAAGTGCCGGTCTTGCCGAGCTTGGACCGCTCGCAGTTCGTTGGGTGGAGCGACGGCGCCTTTCACTCGGCAGACATCCAATATGTCTTTGGCGTGCCGATGCTCCCCGCGAAGTCCGAGTTTCCGAGCGGCTCGGTCGACGACAAGCTCTGGCGCGACATGCGAGGCTACTGGGTACGCTTCGCGCGAACCGGCGACCCAAATGGTGATGGCGCCGAAAGCTGGCCCTTGTTCGATGCAGATGCCCCGGAGTTCTTGGTGCTCGACGCCGAGGTGACAACGGCGACCGACGGCCCAACTGATGCGTGCGCCTTCTGGGAAGGCACGGACTACTTGGTTCCAAGTTTCTCGAGCGGTGACTGATAGGAGTGAAGATCGAAGATCCGACCGGAAGATCCGACCGAAGAAGATCCGACCCAGGTTGAGCAGAAAGTAAGATTGTCACACAACCTGTTGGCCTAGGTGACCGATAAGCGTTGCCCTCGATTCGGGGAGACCGCGCGCGAAGAAAAAGCCCGGCGAAAGTCGGGCTGTAGGCTGGTGACCCCAACGATGCGAAGTTGGAACCAATTTTCCGCTTTCATTGAAGAGTGGGACGAGCTTCGCATGGCAGCACGATGAGCTTCGACGACGGCAATCGATGCTCAGCTGCGCGTACTGCGTAGGGCTAAGGCGGTTGCCGCGCTCGAGTCGGGCATGTCGAGCTGTCGTCAAGGCACGCAAAGGTCGGAGCTTTGTCCGCTGGGTCACCTTCGCGATCATCGCGGCTCATATCTCGCAGGCAGACAACGTTTTGAGGAATGACAGCGCCGGACACCCACCCAAAAGCGAGCGAACGCGGGGTCTATCGCGAGGTTGGCGGATCGACTAGACTTGAGACCTTACTGCTATGCGCCCTGCGAGAACCCCTTCAACACGCAGCCCTCGAGCTCTGGCATCCCCAACCCTTCGGGGCCGGTGGACGGCGCTCGTTCTATTGGCCGCCCTCATGGCGTGCTCGGACAGCGACGGAGAGGTCCCGAAGGACGAAAGCCGGGCGACCACCATCACCGTCGAAGTCCCAAACGGACTGACGAGGAGCGTCGAGTACTCAGTAGGTTGTTTTGATTTGCAAGCGAAGGTAGGAATGACCGATATCGACCGAGAGCTCGAGACGGTCGCCGAGGGCTCGCTTGAGCCAGCGGGTGTCGGGGGAAATGGCCGCGTGCCACCCACCACTGTGTGGCGGGTTCTCATCGACCTGCCCGCGGCCTCGTGCTTCGTCGACCTCGAGGCGCGCGACGACGAGGGAGTACTCCTGTGTAGCGCGACCGAAGCCTTGAGGGTCGATAAGAGGGCCCCGACCGAGAAGTACGTTCTTCTGGCCTGCGAAGAGCCGGTTGGTCAGGCCCATTTGGTCATCGAAGCCCCGGAGACCTTGGAGGTAGCCGAGTTCGAGGCCATCGCCTTCACAGCCACTTGTCTCGGAAATGGAGATCAGTTTCTGGACCCGACACCAGCGGTCGTCGTGGAAGGAATGCTCGACTACAACGGCGAACATGAAGCAAACCTCGGGTCCGGGCCAGTCCCAGTGCAAGTTTGGGTCGAGAGGATCCGCGAGCTTCCGCCAGGCCCTTGCCTCTTCGAGTTCACGGCGTTCGACGTCGACGAAGAGCAGCTCTGTGAATCGGAACACACGCTAGTGATCTATGCCAATGCGGTGGCAGCGCTGCACACGTTGATGGTCTGCCCTCGCTGACGGCTGCAGCCACCCGTGGCTCATTTCGGCGATGCCTGCTGCGGCAAGACCCGGCTCCGCACTACAGGTTCCGTCCGGGGATGGCAACCGAGTTGATGTGAGACTCGTCAGAAGTGAGCGCGCCATTTCTCGCACATCCATGGCTGTGCCTCCTCTCAGAACTCCGTCGACCGCACAATCGTTGCGTTGCGGGCTTGTACGAGGCTCTAATTTGGATAGAAAAAGCCCGGCCGAAACCGGGCTCTCTGATGGCGGTGACCCTAACTACGCGAAGTTGGAACCAATTTTCCGCTTTCATTGAAGAGTGGGACGACCTTCGGATGGCCGCATGATGAACTCTACGACGACCAATTTCTTCGCTTCAGTCAACCCCAACATTTGAGACACCTTACGAACGATAACTGAAACTAGGGTGCATTGGCCGGCGCTCGGGACCGTCATCCCATATCAGGCCATTCCAGATCTCCGCGTCAAATACGCGTCAAAACCCCCGGGGACTTCTTGAGGGTGTACTCGGTGGCAGATTTGATCGCGCAGTACTTGAGCGAGAGCGTGTAGGAAAACTGAGTTTGGCGCTTCTCTACAACGCCTTCCGCACCACGATATGCGGAATACCGTCTTCGTCGAAGTAGTCGCCTTCGGTCGCGAACCCGACTTTCAAATAGAATCGAACCGCGGTTTCCCTAGCATGGGCGCAGAGCTCGGACGCCCCGCTCTCCCGAGCGTGGTCCTCGCAGAAGTGCAGCATCTGAGCCCCGATTCCTCTGTCTTGCACGTCCGATGCGATAGCGACTCGCTTCATGCGAAGCGCTCGCCCCTCGGGGACTAGGAGGCACGTTGCGACGAGCTCTCCATCCAGGAATCCAGCCACGTGGACGAGTTCGCGTTCCGCCGCCACGTCTTCGGGTGTCGTGACGACGCTGGCGGGATTGACGAGGATCTCGTCGCGAAGCCGAACCGCCGCAAGGTAGCTGTCGCCACCGTGTTGGATGATCTCGAACTTTGTCGGCAGGGTCATGAGCTGATATTAGCTATAGACGCCCTTTCAGGTTCGCGCCCCGCGCGACATAGCATTTAGTACCTCGCAATTGGGCGCTTGTGATGAGCCCGATGGGCTAAGAAAGCGGGACTTGGCGTTCTAGCGGCGCTACGCTCGGGCGCATGAGTTGGCGCGACTACGCGACGGCGATGGCTGCCTACAACCGTTGGATGAACGAGCGGCTCTATGCGCTTTGTGAGGGCCTCTCCGAGGAGGAGCGTACGATGGACCTCGGGGCGTTTTTCGGGAGTGTGCACAATACCCTCGACCACATCCTCTGGGCCGACGAGGCCCTGCTTGTTCGGCTCGGCCACGAGTCGCGCAAGATTGAACGCTACTTGCCCCCGATGATCGCCGACTTCGGCGCGCTCAGTGCCCGTCGAGCCGAGGTTGATCAGTCGATCTCGAACTGGGCCGGAAGCGTCGACGACGAGGAGATCGCGGAGCCATACGAATTCGTAAGCGTACTCTACGGAAAGTCGACGGTCGTCCCTCGCTACGTTCTCTTAATGCACCTCTTCAACCATCAGACGCATCACCGCGGCCAAGTGACTACGCTGCTTTCGCAGCTGGGCCACGATGTGGGGATCACAGACCTTCCGTGGGTTCCCGCTACGGCGTCTTGATGAAAGCGAAACGGCCACGACCCGCCCTACGTTGGCGGCTTTCTGCAGCCCGCCAGCGCCCGCGAGCCCGGGGATGATTCAACAAATCGGAGATGGATCGGCAAGGCCGCCAACCACGGTGCGGTTGTTTTCTCCTCGTGACGTCTCACGCGCGTCGACGACCCGACCGCGATGGCGAACTCGTGCGTCATCGTGCAACATCGCTGATCAATTTCGGACTGACACCCGCCAATGGACCGATCATTCCGCGTTGCACGCACCTTCGTGCGAGATTGGGAGTCCCACGCAAGCGACGTCGCACGGATTTGGATAGGTGATGCCATTTGCCCCGCACACCGGATCGAACGTCTCAGGACAGGCGCAGTTATCGGGCACGCAGGCGCCGACGCACGCGTCCAGGCACGCCGCATCGTCGGCCCGACAGTTGTCGCGGCAGGTCTCGAGACTGCAGAACGTGGTTTCCGGGCAATCTTGATCCGACTCACACATGTCGGTGTTGCAATCGCATACCGGACAGTTCTGCTCGTCGATTCTCAGCACTAGCGGGCAGTCAGCGTCCTCGGAACAATCGACGGGTTCGCAGATCGGCTCACAGCCTTCGGGACGCGAGCAGCACCTCCCTGCGAAACAAGTCCCACCACCCGGACAATCTGCCTCAACCTCGCAGGGGACCGCCTCACCGCTGTCGCAGGCAGCTCCCACGGCAGCAACAAGCGCGATGAACAGCAGCAGTCTGAGGTGACGGCATCCCATTCGATTGAGTTTCGCTCATGCTCCTCGGTTCGTCGAGGTTCTCGGCCACCGAAGACGGGTGGAAGGCGCAGCCGTCACCCGACCCACGTTGGCGGCTTTCTGCCGCCCGCCGGCGGCCGCCAGTCCGGGGGATCATTCAACAAATCGGTGGAGGATCGGCAAGACCGCCCACCACGGTGCGGTTGTTACATTCGCCGCCAACGTCGGTCAGATCTTTTTCAACTCACAAGCCTACGTGTCCGTCCCAAGGTAACCCTCTGCGTACAGCCTGAGAATGTGTTTGGTCTCATCAAGCAACGCCTCGCGCATCGGTGAAGCATGGGTCTCCGCGGCGGCGAGCATGCGGGTGAGCAAGGACAGCACCGTGGTTGCAATCACGTCGCGCCTCGTCTCGTCGAGGTGCGGCGCGTAGTATCTGATGAGGATCTGCAGACGCCGCAGCTGTTCTTCTCGCAGTACGCGGTTGGCCTCGGTCGTCTCTTTCCGGAGAGTCAGTTGGCTCCAGATCGCATGCCATCCGGGCTCCTTGGCGTTGTACGTCGCGTAGATGTCGACGACACGGTCGATCAAGGTGGTCAGGGGCTCATCGAACGCGCCGACGAACACGGCTTCGAGTAGCTCCCGGTCCGTCGCGGCTACGCGGTCGACGACCGCGTGAAAGAGTGCCTGCTTGTCGGCGAAGAATCGGTAGACCGAGCCGATCGAGGTGTCCGCGCGTTCGGCGATTTCCTGCATCGTCGCAGCTTCCACCCCGCGCTCCGCAAACACCTCCGCGGCCGCATCGAGGATGGCTTGGTAACGCTTCTGGCTGCGTTCCTGCTGCGGAACTGCGCGAATTTCTTCGAGTTTTGCCATAATTTTTTCTATGTTTGACAAACATGAGGTCTTCCTCAAGTTTTGTCAAACATGAAGCGATCCTCATGTTTGGAAGGTAACCATGGAATCCCATCTCTATTCAATCGGCATCGGCGTAATCGCACTGATCGCGCTCGGGCGCGCGGCCGTTGTGCTTTACATCTTGTTTGGTCGGTCACGTTCCTATCGAAAGCGCGCCGTCGCGACACCCGGGTCTTGGGCCGATTTCATCACGTACCCCGAGCCATTCCTGCTCTTCGCAGTAACGCTATCGCTCTGGATCTTGCACGAGCCCGCTACTGTTCCTGCAACGGTCGAGCTTGCGAGAGTGGGCGTCGGTGTCGTCATCGCGTTGACCGCCCTCGCGATACAGCTCTGGTCAATCCGCGCATTTCCTACGGTCGCTGTAGGACACTACGTCTTGCCCGAACAGCAGCTCATCAACAAAGGTC
>JAOTXX010000006.1 GCA_029862185.1 Myxococcales bacterium | reverse complement strand
TGGCTCGGGCGGCACGGGTGGCGACGGCGGCTCGGGCGGTATCAGCGGCGCGGGTGGCGACGGCGGCTCGGGCGGTATCAGCGGCGCGGGTGGCGACGGTGGCGCAGGCGGCATCGCAAACGAACCAGATCTTGTTGCGAGCTTCGATTTCTCGGACGCCTTGATGACTATCGACGGCGTCGTTCATCTCTACGTCGACTCCCAGAACCGATTGGAGCGCCTGGACCTAGCTGCAAAGGAGTGGCTGGCGCCGCTTCAGGGGAGCAGCACGACCACGGCATTTGCAGTCAGCCCAGACGGGACTTCGGCGTACTTGAGTTATGTCGGTGGCAGGATCGACGAGTTCGACACTGTGACAGGGGTCAGGAACTTTTTCTCGGCGACTCCGGAGACCGCTTCTACGATCCACGTCGTTGGACCGTACCTATTCACCATTGACTCGTCAGGCGCCTGGGACTCCCACTCCCTCTACGATCGAGCCACGGGGGCACGACTCTTCTCCGATGAGTGGAGAGACACCTCGCGCAGCATGGTTTACGCCCCGAACCGGGAGCGTTTGCTTTTCCTCGATAGCGGTTCATCTCCTACCGACATCAACTACGTCGACGTCAATACGAGCATGGGAACACTGTCGGAAGAGGTCGACTCGCCGTACCACGGCAGCTACTCGCTTCCTAGCCCCGTGCGGCTCACACCGGATGAGCAGCACGTCATAGTCGGAAACGGAAATCATTTCACAGTCGAAGCACTCGAGTACGCTACTAGCTTTGGTCTGTCTTTCGATGACCTCGTCTTCTACGGCGGCGACTTGTACTTGTTGGACTCGATCGGCCAGCTCGCGCAGATTCGGGTACTAGACTCCGCCTTCAACATCCTTCATGCGGAGCTCGTCCCCGGCGAGGCGCGGCGGTTCTTCGAGTACGACCACGAGCTTGCAGTCATTACGGCGACCGCCACCGGTATCGAGGTGCGCTTCCTCTCTCTGCCGTTAAACTGAACCCGTCGTTCCTAAGAACGTTGTCTAACGCGAGATGGGTCCGGGATCGGCCGTCCACGTGGGCGTGGTGGTACCGAACCGCTGCCGGGTCTAGCGCTCGGACTCACCGCATTCGGTCGTGACGAGCTCACGTGGACGGACGATCCCGCCGAGCTCGGCTTTGTAGTTGTGTTCCACGACATAGATGACCTGGACGGCGCTCGTGCGGAGCTTCGGCTCCGCGTTCCGGTTCCAGCTCGTGCAGAAGTAGCGCCCCATCGCGGGGCGAAACGGCGTGTAGTGCTCATTGGAAATGTTGGCCCAGTAGGTGCGCCAGGCCATGTTGGGCATCTCGCGGTAATAGTGCTCCGGACGTTCGAGGCTGACGCTGGGTGTGCCATGAAGCAGATCGAAAGGCGCGCCGTTTTCTAGCTTGCCAGTGACCACCCACCAGCCTTGTTGGGTGGCGTCTGTGTTGGCGAACATGCGCCAACGCTGGTCGAGCCTCAGCACGTACCCCACCGTCGCGAGGGGTTCGGGCATGTTGCGCTGCGCCACGTCGATGGCCAAGGCGTTCGAGATAAGCGTGTAGCCCAGAAGCAAGCCGGCGACTGCCTGCGATCCCCATCGTGGCCGCCAGGGTTTCGCGTCCACATCGCCCAAACGCCACCCGAGTCTTTCCCACAACGAAGCGGGCAACCAGGGAAACAGCGCAAGGGCGGTCACGGGTTGAAACGTACCGACATCAACCACCGCGAAGATCCCCGCATGAAGGCCGAGCCCGAGCAGGACCGCCGCGACGCGGCATCCATTTCGTTTCCAGGGGCTGAAGAACAGTACGGGGATCGCGCCTTCGACAAACAGAGTCGCGTGGCTGAAGAGCTCCAAGACTTCGGGGAACTGCGCGAGATACTCGCCGAGCGGGCGCACGTAACTCGCCTTGTGAACGACCGCGTAGAGGGCTCGGCCGTCCCACCAGGAGTCGTATTGAAGCTTCGAGATGGTCGCGATCAGGTAGACGAAGAATCCCTGCAGCATCAGGGCCGCGCTCCCGATCGAAAGCACCGGCGAGGCCACCGTCGCGGCGAGACTACGTCGCGCGTCGACCGAAGCTCGCGCGCCGAGCGGGAGAAACACGCCCCACATCAAAAGGACCCGGAGGAGCGTATCGCCGTGGTGGAGCGTGAGTGGATTGCGGGAGTGCATCGACAAAATCAAGACGAACGACACCAGTGTCGCGACCCTGGTCCGCCAGCCGAGCAGCAACATGAGCGCCGCGGCCGAAGCGACCGCAAAGAGGAGCACCTGGAAATTCAGCGTGTCTGAGAAGAGATGCAGCGAGTAGACCGGCCGGACAGAAAGCGCTTGCAGCAGCTTCGCAGGCACCAGGCCATCCTGCGTGTAGTGCGCCTCGATCCCGAGCATCCGATCGAAGAGGTCCCAACACAGAACGACTCCAAGACTTACACGAAAGACGGCGAGCGACCGCACGTCGATCCCAAAGAGGTCCCGCACCAACCCCGGCCGCCCCCAAGCCATTCGCGAAGCGTACTACACCCCTCGGAGGTCGGCCCATTTCCTGCCCGACGCTACGACCAGCAACACGACGGCCTGTCGGGACCGCCTCTTACCGAAGCGCTTCTTCGAGCGCGCCGAGGCAGAGCTCGACGTGGCGCGCGGTGGCCGAGGCGCCCATCAAGCCGATGCGCCAGGCTCTTCCTTTGAAGTCGCCGAGTCCTCCGCCGATCTCGAGGCCGTGGTCCAGAAGGAGCTTCGCCCGCACGGTGCGGTCATCGACGCCTTGGGGGATCCGAACCAGAGTCAGGGGAGGGAGGCGGCGGGTCTTTGCGACGGGTAGCTTCAGCCCGAGCGCTTCGAGGCCTTGGTGAAGCGCCTCGGCTTGCTCGCGGTGCCGCGCGTAGCGGGCTTGGAGGCCCTCCTCGAGCACCAGTCGAAGCGCTTCGTGCAGGGCGAAGATCATGTTGACCGGGGCGGTGTGGTGGTAGACGCGGTCGCCTCCGAAGTACTGCCCGATCAGGTTTAGATCGAAGTACCAGCTTTGCACCGGCGTCTTGCGCGTCGACAAGACGTGCCGGGCGCGCTCCGAAAACGAAACCGGAGAGAGACCTGGCGGGCAGGAAAGGCACTTCTGCGTCCCCGAGTACACGGCATCGATGCCCATGCGGTCGACGTCGACCGGGACGCCGGCAAGCGAGGTCACCGCGTCGACGAGAAGCAGCGCGCCACAGGAATCGGCGATCGCGCGAAACGGGCTCAGGTCTTGCAGCACACCGGTCGACGTTTCGGCATGCACGATGGCGAGCACTTTGAATGCGCGTTTCTTTGCCGCCTTGGTGACCTCGTCCGGGTCGATGGCCTGTCCCCAGGGCGCATCGACCAGGGTGACCTCGGCGCCGCAGCGTTGCGCGACTTCGGCCATCCGTGCACCGAAGACACCGTGCCTGCAGATCAGCGCGTGGTCACCGGGTTCGAGCAAGTTCACGAAGCAGGTTTCCATGCCAGCTGAACCGGTCGCCGACATTGGAAGCGTCAAGGCATTGTCGGTGCCGAACACCTGACGAAGCATCGCCTGCGACTCGTCCAGGACTTGGAGAAAAACCGGATCGAGATGTCCAATCGTGGGCTGCGCGAGAGCCTCCAAAACGCCCGTCGGAACATCGGACGGCCCGGGCCCCATCAGGACTCGTTGGGTCGAAGTCATGAGCGGACCATACAAGACAAAACCCCTCGAAAAAGGCATTTTCGAGGGGTTCATCGTACGAAAACGGGGACCAACCCCATTTTCGCGAGGCTAAGACGGGCTTCTAGTTCAGGCGGCGGTAGACGCCAACGACGACGCCGAGCACCTGTGTGGTGCGCCAGTCGTTCTTCGGAATGAGAATGGGAGCCATGTCTTTGTTGGCAGGCTGAAGGCGAATGTGCTCCCGCTCTGGGAAGTAGTATTTGCAAGTGGCTTCGTCGCCGACGAGGGCGATGATGACCTCGCCGCGGTTTGCGGTCAGCTGCTTGCGGACGAAGACGAAGTCGCCGTCGAAGATACCCGCTTCGATCATCGATTCGCCGGTAACGCGAAGACCGAAGACGTCGCGCTGGCCGCCGATGAGCATGCGGTCGATGTGCACGGTGTCTTCGGGGTGCTCGATGGCTTCGCTGAGCGCGCCGGCTGCGACGCGGCCCACGATGGGAATTGCGATGAGGTCGTCGTTCGAGGCCGGTGGACGGCTGCTCGGCCTGCCATCGGGGGTCTTCATCAAACGGAGGGTCCGCGACTTCATGTCCTCGCGGGTGAGGTAGCCTTTGCGCTCGAGCGCTCGCAGGTGGTCGTTGACCCCGTTGGTGCTGCGAATGCCGAGATGATTGCCGATTTCACGGAGGGTGGGTGGGTACCCCCTCGAGTGAATCGAGTCTGATATGTACTCAAGGACCGCCTTTTGGCGCGCCGTTAGCTTATGCATGCTTTCCCCCGCTCGCATCTCTCACCGCCTTCTCGTTAGCCTCTGATTGCTGCACAAATGTCCCCTGCAATGTTGAGCAGGTGGGACAAAGGTACATATTGTCGCCAATTTTGTCAAAGAAGCGACGATCTGTGCAGGGCTGCTCAGTTGAGCGGGCTCGAATCCTCGTCGGAGGAGGCGGGGCCGGTTTGTTCTTCGCTGGGCGGAGGCCTGCTTGGGCGCTTGCTCAATGCCTCGGAAAGCGCCTGGGCCGGAGAGAAACCGAGCAATCCTTCGAGGCCCTTACCGTCGGTGAGGCCACGCCAAAACCCCTGCGCGATCGTGACGAGCTCCTCGCTGTCGATTTCGTCGAGCGCTTGCAGAACGTACTTGGCTGCGCCGCCGAGCACGTCGACCCCGAGTCCGGCGGCGGCGTACGCGGGCAGCGGGTGGAGGATCAGGTCGCGCATCGCGTAGGCCATGGCCCACTCTCCGGCTTGGCCGCCGGCGAGCAGCGCGCGGGCGGTGGAGCGCTCCATGAAAAGGCCGACGTGGATCGGCCCAAGCTCGCGCTCGATGGCCTGGACGAGCACTCGGTGATCGCGACGCCAGGCACCACCGAGCGGACCGGCCCAGCTCGAAATCGCCTGGGGACCAGCGAAGACATCCAGGCTGCCTGACTTCCGTCGAAGCACTGCGCCCGTCCAAATCTCGCCCTCGTCGAACACCCCAAGCACGACGCTCATCCCGTCCGGCAAAAAGAAGTCGATGGCGGGTTTGGCCGCGGGTGCGGCGGCGAGCAAGAGATGGGGCAGCGGATTGGGCCAGACGCGAAGCCAGTTTCCATTGCCGAGCTCACGCAAAACGTGCGCAAAGCGCATGACCCGCGTCACGAAGTCCTGGTCGGGGTCCAATGGATCGGCGAGGTAGTCCACGAGGTCCGGCATCGCGCGTTCGCGCATCAGGATGCAGGCGCCGGCCGCAGTTGCTTCGCAGAGGGCTTCTAGGTCGACCAGTGATGGCAGTGTTGCGGGGTCGAGTGAGCCCTTCGCCGTATGAAAGCTTGCAACCGGCGCGCGGTCAGCGTCGACCACGACGACGAGCACCCCGTCGGCCTCCGTGCGATCTTCCCCGAGGAAGAGGGCGACGAGCCGATCCCAGGACGTCTCGTCGAAGCCATAGAAGGCGAAGTCCTCGCTGATCACGGCGCAGACTCTAGCACGGAGGGCTCTTGCGCATGCGCAAACATGTCGTCTACAACGCGAACGTGAGCTTCGTTTTGGTTGCGATCGGGGGTGCGGCAGGGTCCTGCCTTCGGTACTGGGTCTCCCTGCTGCTCGCGCCGCTCACCATTGGGCAAGGGTTCCCTTGGGCGACGTTCACGGTCAATGTGGTCGGCTCGCTCGGGCTCGGCTTGGTGTTCGTGCTCGCCGAGGACCGATCCTGGTTTGGAGCGGACCTGCGCTTGCTGCTGGGCACCGGCGTCATGGGCGGCTTCACGACATATTCCGCATTCAATCTCGAGACCATCGGGCTGATGCAAAACGAGGCTTTCGGGCGGGCAGCGCTCTACATGGCGGGCACGGTCCTGGTCTGTCTCGTCGGTGGTGCGCTGGGCCTGATCATCGGACGCGCGATTCGGGGCTAGCTCAGGGCTCCGGCTTGCCGAGCAACCAGACACGCGCGCTGTGGCCGAGCGCGTACAAGGCGCCCGCAGCCGCGGCCAGGCCGCCGAGCCAATAGCTCTCATGTGAAAGCAGAATCGCAGCGGCGATGATCAGCGAGCCGACCACCAGCCCACTAAACGCGCGCCGGCCGAGGCGATCCGCAGACGATTCGAGCTGAGTTTGCTGGGTGCGAATTGTGAATGCGCCCTTGCGCAGGTCCTCGAGAATCTCTTCGAGCTGCAGGGGCATCTCCGAGGTGGCGGCGCCGAGCCTGCGCAATCCTCGAAGCGCATCCTGCGTCATGCGCTCCGGGGAGAAGCGTTGCTGGAAGAGAGCCATGAAATAGGGACGCACTTCCTCGAGGAGGTCGAGCTCCGGGTAGATCTCTTTGCCAACGCCTTCGACCGTCATCAGGCTCTTGCCGAGCATCAGGAACTCCGTGGGAATCTCGACGCCAAACTTCCGCGACGTCATCACGAGGTCCCGGATCAAGGAGCCGAGCTCGATTTCCTTGAGGCGCTTTCCGAGATAGCGCTGGGCCAGGGTCGTGACCTCGGCATCGAACGCGTCACGGTCGATCTTGCGCACGGGCCGGCCGATCGCGTACAGCGCGTCGGCAATGCCGCCGTAGTCCTCGCGAACCGCTGCGAGCATCAGATCGATGGTCCGATCGCGCATCTTAGGCGAGAGCCGGCCCACCATGCCGACGTCGATCATACCGATGACAGGCTCGTCGTTTGTGCCAAGGATGATGATGTTCCCCGGATGCGGATCGGCATGAAAGAATCCGTCTTCGAAAATCTGCTGGATGATGATTTCGACGGAGCGCTTCGCGATCAGCTCCCCGCTGACCCCCGCACGTTGCGCGGCGTAGACCTTGCGCCCTTCGAGATACTCGAGGGTCAAGACCCGCTTTGCGCTCGCGCTCCGATAGACCTTTGGAAACTTGGCGTTCGGGTTGCGCTGAAAGTGCTGGGTGAAGCGCTCGTGGTTGTCGGCCTCGAGAGAGAAGTCGAGCTCGGCGGACACCGAGCGGTCGAACTCTTCGACGAGGCTAATCGGCCGATACAGATGCGACTCGGGCATCGATCGCACGATGGCCTTGGCCAGCCAGTAGAGCAGGTCCACATCCCTTGCCATCAGGGCCTGCACTTGTGGGCGCTGCACCTTAACGACGACTTCTGCGGCGTGATCGCCGTCGCGAAGACGCGCCCTGTGGACTTGCGCGATCGAAGCCGAGGCAAGCGGGGTCTCTTCGAACGACTCGTACACCTCGGCGAGCTCACAGCCGAGCTCTCGCTCAACTTCCCGGCGAATCGCTTCGAAAGGCTCCGCTGGGACCTCGTCCTGCAGCTTCTTGAGCTCGACCAAGATGTCCTCGGGAATCAGGTCCGGACGCGTGGACATGATCTGGCCGAGCTTCACGAACGATGGCCCGAGGTCCTCCAGGACCTTCCGAAGTCGAATGCCCGCCGCCGTCCGTGCGCTGTCGCCGCGCTTGCGGCCGGGAATCAAAGTGCTCAGCCCCGTTCGCTCGACCACCTCACCGAAGCCATGGACGGCCAAGACCCCGGCAATCTGTCGCAGACGCTCGAGGTCACGAACCGTGGTGAGAATCGACGCCATCGGCCGCGCAGCGTAGCACCTTGGGGCTAGGCTGCGGGCGGCGAGGTGAGAATGACGGAGTCCCCGTGCTAGCGTCGCTTCAGGAGGTCCACATGCATCCGCTCGAACGAGTCATCAACAGCCCGGAGCCGCTACTCCTGATCGGCAACTCGAAGGAAGATCGGTTCCCCGGCTATTCGTACAACGCGTACACGCGCATCGGGAAGAAGTTCTACTGTCTCGACATGGGCGGGCTGCCCGAAGCTCGCGGCAGAAGCAAAGGCGGGAAAGTCTATCATTCGACTGCCGACCTGCCCGGAGACCTCGGCGACCTAGCCGTAATCTGGGTTCATCCGAGAACCGCGGCTGCTGCGGTGAACCTAGCCAACGAGGCAGGTTGCAAGCGGGTTTGGTTCTCGTTCGGGACGGGGCATCCAGAGGCGGTGGCTCGCGCCCGGGACCTTGGCATGGAAGTCGTCGAAATCGGGCGCTGTCCGGTTCTGTACCTCGACGACAAGCGACCCGAGTGCAAAGCCCACACGCTCCTCACCAAGGCCTCGGGGCTGTACGGCCGGCCGCCGCAGGTCGATCCCGCGGCAAAACGCCGGGAGCAGTTCTGAGCGACCTCACCCGAGGCAAACCGCCGGAGTTCCGCCTTCCACTTGCGTATTTACCCCTCCGAAACAATTCAGAAATAATCGGGGGGTACACCCATTCGCATCGGCGGTTCTCGTTGGGCTGCTTGAAGTTTCGGAGGTCCCATGAAGAAGGTGGAAGCCATTATTAAGCCTTTCAAGCTCGATGAGGTGAAGGATGCCCTCAACGAAGTAGGCATCAAAGGCATGACCGTGACGGAGGTCAAAGGGTTCGGCCGTACGGGCGGCAAGCGAGAGGTTTATCGGGGGTCCGCGTACGTGGTCGACTTTGTCCCCAAAGTGAAGGTGGAGATCGTCGTTCCCGATTCGCTCGTCGTTTCGGTGATCGAAGCCGTGGAAAATGCGGCCAAGACCGGCCGCATCGGCGACGGAAAGATATTCGTGTCGCCGGTTGAAGAGTCCGTGCGCATCCGCACCGGCGAGCGCGGCGAAGCAGCGGTTTAAGGTCGAGCTCGGCGATTGCGAGCGCCTCGTTGGGGTCCACCCCCGACGGGGCATTCTTGCGTTTGAGAACCGAAAATCTCCGGGATTTCAGAGGCTTGTGGGGTCGCAGAGGTTTGACGGGGTGTTGTTCAGTCAGATACCATTTCTGAACTGCACCGGTATGGGGATGAGTGCTTCACGGCTGGCCGCTCAAACGCTCCGTGCTCTGCCGCGCAAGCGACTGAGTAGGGCGCTTGGCGGGCTTGCCGCGTCGAGAGCTCCCCAGGCGCTCGTGGACGCTGCGGTGGCTGCCTTCGTCCGCGTCTACGACGTGGACCTGACCGAGGTCGACATGCCGTCGGACGGCTTTCGCACCTTTGACGACTTCTTCACACGGAGGCTTCTGGAGGGCGCGAGGCGAGTCGACCCCGACCCCGGGGCCCTGGTCTCCCCGGCGGACGGGCGAATCGAGGACCTCGGGGAGATTTCGGCCGAGGGCGAGCTCATCGTCAAAGGGCAGCCCTACACCGCCGAGGCCCTTCTCGGCGATTCGGCCGCCGCACGCGCGTACGAGGGTGGGCACTACTTCATCGTCTACCTTTCGCCACGCGATTACCACCGCGTACACGCGCCGACCTGCGGAAGCGTCCAGTGTATGCGCTACGTTTCGGGCACTTTGTTCCCGGTGAACCGAATTGGGACCGAGTTTATCCCTCAGCTTTTCGCAAGGAACGAGCGTCTTGCTATTGTGCAAGAGAGCGTCGTCCATGGAATCGTGACGACGATCATGGTGGGAGCGATCGGAGTGGGACGCATCGGCTTGAGCTTTGATGATGTGCAGACGAACCGGGGGGACACTCCGGGTCTGCGAAGCTACGCCGATTCTCCAATTCCGCTCGACCGCGGCGATGAGCTCGGTGTGTTCCACATGGGCTCGACGGCGATCGTCATGACACCTCCGGCTTGTGAGCTCGAGGTCGTTGCGAAAGCGGGCTCTTCGATTCGCATGGGCGAGGTCATGGCCAAGGGGGCGAAGCGGTGAGCGGGGAGCCAGCCGACGAGCCAGACGTGATTTCGTCGCCTGCTCCACGGAGGCGGCGCGCGCTTCGAGTTCCGATCACGGACATTCCCCGCGCCAGCGCGCTCGACAACGCCGCTGCGCCACGAGCCAACGGCAGCGGCGCCCCGCACGAGGTTTCGAACGTCGTCGAGCTCGATCCCCCGAGCGGCGTGACCTTTGCGGTCGAGCCCAGCGATGACCGGGAACCGACCGAACCCTCGTTCATGACGATTGCCGATCCGCTCTTGGATGCAGAACCACAGCTCGACGAAGAGGATGTGTCGACGCCGTCCATCGACGTGCATTTCAGCGAGCCGCCCAAGATCCGAGCTTCGACGATGCCGCCCGCCACGGCGCGATTCAGCGATCCCCCCGAAGAGCTTTTTCTCGACGATTCGGACGTGCTTTCCCGGAGCGACATCGCACCACCGCTCGACGCAAGCCCGGACATCTTGATTCCCATCCCCAAACCCCCGCCTCCGCCAGCCGGTTCCATGGACTCCGGGCCGCCCGAGGTCGAAGAGGACGACGACGGACCCTGGCACGAGCATTTCTTTGGCGAGGCGTACTTACGGACCGTTCGAACGTCGACACCAAAGGAAGTCGCCGTCGAGTGTGGTTTCATCGAACGGGCCCTGCGCGTGCCGGTAGGGTCTAGAATTCTGGACGTCGGCTGCGGGATCGGGGTGCAGACCGTCGAGCTCGCCTCGCGGGGCTATCACATGGTCGGTCTCGACATTTCCCCAACGATGGTCGCCCGTGCGTACGACGAGGCGGAAGACCGCGGGTTGCAGATCGACTTCGTGCGGGGCGACATGCGCGAGGTCACCTTCGAGGATCCCTTCGACGCAATGCTCTGTTGGGGCACGACGTTCGGGTACTTCAGCGAAGAAGAAAACGAGCTCACGATTCGAAAGTTTCACGATGCGATCCGATCGCACGGAACGCTCCTGCTCGAGGTCGTAAACCGCGATTTCATGATCAGCTCGCAGCCAAACCAGGTTTGGTTCGAGGTCGACGGTGCAGTATGCATGGAGGAAACCGACTTCGACTATGCAACATCACGCCTCCGCGTGAAGCGTCGAGTGGCAAACCACAGCGGCCAACAGCACGATCGCCTCTACTCGATTCGTCTCTATGCACTCCACGAAATCTGCGCTCTCCTAGAGCAAAATAATTTCCGAGTCGACGAGATCAGCGGCCGGGAGGCAACGCTTGGGATTTTCTTCGGGGTTCATTCACCCAAGATGATCATTCGCGCCGAGCGCTTGCCTGGTTCGCTCAAACGAGCGAGCAGCATTCCGCCAGTCCGTCCGTCCGCGCCGCCGTCCGTGCGTCCATCGGTCCCTATCGGGGCGCTGAAGCCCTCGCAGTTTCCGCCGGAATCGTCCGACGAAGATTAGCCCTTCTCTAGTCGGGAGCGATCCCGTTGCCACTGAGGACGTACTCGACGCGGCAGGGCAGCGAGAGGAACGGGCCACCCAGCGCAGCCACCGCGGGCGTGCAGTCCGCGCCGGTCAGCGGAACAATTTCGGTCGTCTGCGAGCCTGTGATGAGGACGAGCGTCGGATCGATCCCGGTGTCGACCCCGGCGTCCGCTTCGGTGCCGGCGTCTCCATGGACCCCGGCGTCATCTTCAACGCCGCCGTCCAGGCCAGCCTCGACCTCGGGAACGGACACCTCGAAGGTGAAGACGTCGCGCTGCGTGACTGAGCAGCCAACGTAGCCCCGAAAACGATCGGGCTCGATCACCATCCAGCTCTGACTCGTTTGAAACGTGTACGTGTCGCCTTTCTCGATTCCAGCAAACATGGCGCCACCCCATAGACGCCAGTACGCGCGGCCGTTGGACTCCGAACGAAGGTCGAACTTCAGGTCCAGGGGATCGGGCGCAGGGACCGCCGCGCCGCAGCTCTGCTCGACCATCAGGCCAAGCGCTTGGAAGCTGCCGACGAGCTCTCCCGGCGCTTCTTCGTCCTCGCCCCAGCAGGCACAGCTGAGCGCCATCAGGCTGAGCAGAATCCACCGCATGGACCTGGGGTACCGTTCCGCGGCAGAGGGAGTCAAAAAACGCGGACGTTTCCCGACGCCCATCGGCGGCAATTCATCCCGCCGGGCTGCTCGCCGGTCATCGCCTAGAAGCGAATCTCGAAGCCGCAGGTGAACGTCACCCGGGTGCTGACCGGCTTGCCCTCTTTATCGAGCGGGGGTTTCCATGTCGCGCCTTGCAGGGCTTGTTTGCAGATCTGCCCGAACTTGTAGTCGATCGGGTCTTCGGAGATGAGTCGGATCTTGCTCGGCGAGCCATCGGGCCCGATCTGCAGCCGCACGACGGCTTGGCCTTCGACGCCTTCCTGCTTGGCCTTCTTGGGGTAAAGTCTTTCTAGCTTTTGCTTCAAACTCGGCGGAATTGGGCGTCTCGAGAGGTCGCCCAGGTCGACGACCACCCCGATGCCGGTGCCTCCAACTATCCCGCCGAGCACGCCGTCCCGGCTCCTGCCGGTGACCACGGCGTCGGGTTTGCCGATCGGTCCGTCGCGGCTCTCGCCAGAGCCTGGGTCCACCGCCCAGGACGAAGGCTCGCTGCCCTCATTGGTGAGGACGATGTTGTCGAACGTGACCGGGGTCTCCGGTGCAGCGGCGGGCGGCTCCGCCGGCGCCTTCGGTGGATCCTTCGGGGCTCTCCAGGTCTTAGGCTTTGGCGGGGGCTTGACGGGCTCCGGCTCCTCGGGCTCCGGGGCCTCTTCTTCGACCGGCTCTTCGGGCTCGGGTGCGGGGGGCTCCTGGTCGATGATCGCCACGGCGACGGCATCGGACCGATCGGATGGCCCCGGTCGCGCCCCAATGTTCGGCGTCAAACCCAAGAAGGCCGCGTGAGTCGCGATGGCCAAAATGACCCAGGCCGAGTCGAGCGCCCACGGAGCCAGATTCTCGAAAGGGTTGGACATCGGGTCAGCAGCAACGAGGCTCAGCGTCCGATCTCCTCGGGCCGGACATTGATGGCAAACTTCGTGATTCGTTCCTGGCGCAGGATGTCGATCACTTGAATGACCTTGGCATGGGCAATTCTGCCGTCGGCGGCGATCACGGCGCGAAGGTCTTCGTCGATTTCACGGGCAGCGCGCACGCGGGTTCGAAGCTCGTCGGTGTTGACGGGAATCGTGTCGAGGAAGAGCCGACCGTTCTGGTCGATCGACACGGCGAGCGTCGCCGGCGTCTGCTCGCCGGTCGCGGCCTTCGGGAGCTCCATCGGAATCGTCTTGGAAACGATGGCTGTTGCGGTGACCATCAGGATGATCAAGAGAACGAGCACGACATCGACCAAAGGCGTGACGTTGATGTCTGTAATCAGGTCGTCGTCATCCCCGGATCGCGCGCCGCCGGCCATCTTACTCGCTCCCGTTGCGGGCGTTGCCCTTGAGGTAAGCCAGCAAGTCGCGGCCGAGCGCATCGGCCCAAGTCAGGCGGTATCGAATCAAGCGCTGGAAGAAGTTGTAAAAGGCGACGGCTGGCAGGGCCACGAGGATGCCGATGGCCGTCGCAACGAGCGCTTCACCGACCTCGGTCATCAAGCCGCTGGTCACCTTGCCTGCGCTCTCGTCGAGCACGTGGAACGCTTTGATGACGCCGATGACCGTTCCGAGAAGACCGACGAAAGGCGCGTTGTTGCCCACCGTGCCGAGGAAGCCGAGATTTCGCTCCATTTGGGTGCGTGCCACGGCTGTCTCACCGGCTAGTCGTTCTTCGACCGCGTCCGTGCCGTCATCCACCACTTCGATGCCGGAGTGGACGATCTTGGCCTGAAATGAGCGCGACTGGGCAAGACGGTCACGGGCCCCGGGCAAGTCGTCTTTCGCGAGGTGCAGGCGCAGGTCCTCTTGAAGGGCGCGCACGTCATCGCGGGAGGCGAAGAAGTAGTAAATGCGCTCGAAAATGATCGCCACGCCGAAGATGGAGAGGATAATCAGAAGCCACATGACCCAGGTCGCGCCAAGCATGGCGAAGGCGGTCAATCTCTCTTGAATGTCGATCATACTTGTCCTCGGGTAGAAGCGCGCTTTTAGCCGGTCTTGGGCGGCTGTGCATCCCGCTTGAGAATCTCCCGCACCAATATGGTCGCGTAGGAGCCAGCGGGTAGGGTGAAATCCAGCTCCACCGTATTGTCACTCACAGTCAGGTCTAGATTTCGCACCGGGACACGGACGAACCGCCGGGTCCCCGGGGCCACGCGCTTCCACTTGGCCAGCCGATCCAGGGTCAAACCCGACTCCTCTAGCAGCGCCTCTTCGCGTTTGCGGGCGTCGCCTTCGGGCCAGCGCATCTTGGCGCCGAAGATCGGTCCGGTGGGGCTGATCTCCCAAGCGTCGGCCCGGGCCTGCGTCTCCTCGACATCGGGCGCAACGAACAAGCCTCCAGACCCATGCTTCTTCACGAGATCGCCTGGGCAAACCTTCCCAAGCGTCGAGGTTTGCACGCGCGCGGCAACGCATCGGTTGAAGATTTCGGACTGGAGCGCAGACATCTGAAGCTTTCGCGGAAAACCTCCTTGGGGCGCTCGAGCCTTGCCGAGAACCCATCGAAGCGCGCGCTCGGCATTGTCGCCGTCACGTCCAAATCGCTGCTCTCCGTAGTAGTTGGGGAGACCGTCGCTTTCGATTACAGACAACAGTCGGCGAAGCTCGTCTATTCTCGATGCGTCGATTTGCCGCAGGCGGATCCGAAACCGATTCGCATGGAGGTGGCCGGTTCGAAGCTTCTGTGGATGAAGCGCCGCCTCGAGAACCCGAATGCCTTCGACCTCCGCCTGGAGAAGCGCGCTGGGGGAGGCGCCGAAAATACTGATCCATTGCCTGGTCACGGCGTGGCGATCCTTGAGGCCGGCCCATCCCGCTGCTTTCGGGTCGGCTCCGACACGCTCGCAAAGCGCATGAACCGCGTCCTTGGTCGTCAAGCCGCGCTTCTCGATGAACGCAAATGCATGTTCGCCCGTTCCACTCGGCGGATACGCCGGTAGCTCTTCGACCTCGAAATCCTCGGGAGTCGATCGAAACTCGGCTTCGATCGGAGCGATCGAGCTCGTGAGATAGGGGAGCGTCATGGCTGGGCGCTTCCTGTAGACCATCGCAGCGCGATTGGGTAGACAGCAGGCGTGACCGCCAACCTCTCGACGCGGATCGAGCGCGCATTGCAGCAGCAACTCGCCGCGGGATGCGCAGCCGCGGTGTTTCCGGGAGCAAGTGCCTCGGTTGCGTTTTGGGACCGAGCTGCCTGGCACTACGTCGATGCGGTTGCGGGGCTCCGAGCCGAGGGCTCAGTGCCGGTCACGGTCGACACCTTCTATGATTTGGCTTCGCTCACCAAGCCATGGGTGGCCAACGCGGCGCTGCGCTTGTATCAGGGCGGCGTCTTCGACCTCGGCGAGCGCGTCGAGGAGCTGATTCCCGAAGCGAATGGCCTGCCGGTCGGCGAGCGCAGCTGGGAAGAGGTGCTCAGCCATCGTTCTGGCCTGGAGGCCTGGGCGCCCTTTTACGAGACGCTCCCGGAAGAGCCGGGCACCGATGGAGCGCGCAAATGGATTTTGGCGCAGCTGCTAACGCATTGGGACGCGACCACGGTGGGCAGCGCCGTGTACAGCGACCTCGGGTACATCCTGGCGGGGGTGGCGATGAGCCGCGCGGCGGGCAAACCCTTGAACGAGGTGGTGGCGGAGCGCGTGTCCGTGGCCCTCGGGGTCGACGACACCGTCTTCTTTGGCGCGAGCAGGCCGGACGAAGATTGGAAGGCACGCTGCGCGCCGACAGGATGGTCCCCGTGGCGCGGGCGGACCTTAAACGGCGAGGTTCATGATGACAACTGCGCTGCTCTTGGTGGCGTCGCCGGCCATGCCGGCATGTTTGGGCTGTCGAGGAGCGTCGCGAGCTTTGGCGCCGCGTGCGTGGCCTCGTGGCATGGACGACGAGGGGCCGCAGAGGAAGAGCTCGTTCGGCATGCAACTGCACGGAGGCCGGGCGGGACACACCGCCTCGGCTGGGATGGCAAGGCCGAGGAAGGAAGCGCTGCTGGCACTTCGATCGACTCGGATGCGTTCGGTCACCTCGGATTCACTGGCACCTCGCTTTGGTGCGACCCACGGCGGCAGCTCGTGATCGTGCTCCTGACCAATCGGGTGGCGGTCTCCGACGACAATGCCGCGATCCGGGCTTTTCGGCCACGGTTTCACGAGGCCATCGTCCACGCCTTCGATGACCGTTAGGGCCGCGAGGGCCGCTAGGCCGAAAGCGAGCGAAGCCGGTCGAGGAGCCTCGAGTTGGTTTCATAGGAGAGGGCGTTCCGAGCGGCCCGGGCCATCGCACGCGGGTCGCCCACGAGCACGACCAGCTTTTTCGCGCGCGTCAGTGCCGTGTAGAGCAGAGCGCGGTTGAGCAGCATGAAATGGGCATTGTGCAGGACGATGACGGCGGCTGGGAACTCGCTGCCTTGAACCTTGTGGACGGTGCAGGCGTAGGCGAGCGAGATCGCATCGAGCTCGTCGGCCTTGTACTGAACCTCGCGTCCGTCAAAGCGTATGTAGGTGACGCCACCTTCAATTCTGTGCACCTCGCCAAGGTCCCCGTTGTAGACTTCCTTGTCGTAGTCGTTGCGAAGCTGCATCACCTTGTCGCCCTGTCGAAATGAGCTGGGAAGCGCGCCCTCTCGCTTGCCCGGGTTGAAGGCCTCTTGAAGGACTTCGTTGAGCTTGATCGTGCCGAGCGGGCCGCGCCGCATTGGCGTCATCACTTGTACGTCGGCAAGCGGGTCGAATCCATAGGCCGCCGACATTCGACGTAGCGTTTGGATGAGGCGCTCGGTGATCGTGTCCGGATCGGTCGCGGAGATCAGGAACAAGTCCCCGTCGCCTTTCGTTCCGCTCGGCGTCGGCTCCGGCATACGGCCCTCGAGCACCGCATGGGCGCCCCGAACGATCGCGCTTTGCTGTGCCTGGCGAAACACCTCGTGAAGTCGGATCGTCTTGCAAACCTTGGATGCGATCAGGTCCCGCAAAGGCTGCCCCGGTCCAACCGGTGGCAGCTGATCGATATCGCCGACCAGCACGAGCGTCGCGTTTCGAGGAATGGCGGCCAGGAGTTGTGAGGCGAGGCGGATGTCGAGCATCGACGCTTCATCGACGAGGATCAGGTCGGCGTCCAGGGGCAAGCGCTGGTTCCGATTGAAGTGACCGGTGGCTGGATTCCACTCGAGGAGGCGGTGGATCGTCTTGGCTTCGATGCGGGCGGCCTCCGAAAGGCGCTTGGCCGCTCGACCCGTGGGCGCACAAAGAGCGACTCGGCGATCGAGCGCTGCATGTGCCTGAACGATCGCGCGGACCGTTGTCGTCTTACCGGTGCCTGGTCCGCCCGTGAGCACGAGCAGATGAGTTCCGAGTGACGCGTCGACCGCGGTTCGCTGCGTATCGCTGAGCGTAGTGTCGTGCGTCTTGACGGGTTGTTGCACTTTCGGGCGGTCGGCGAAGGCGCTCAATGCCTCGGCGACGAGGACTTCGGCTCGATGCAACACCGGGGGATACATTGCGTCGTCTTCGATAGTGACGAGCTCGCGCGCCCGCAGTGCGCGAAGGGCCTCGTCGAGCTCCTCGGAAGGGACATCGAGTTGCTCGAGGCCGTTACGGAGCTGCTCCCGCGTTGCAAAGACATGGCCTTCGTCGACTGCTTTGCCGATCAGATGCAGCACGCCGCCTTGAACGCGCCTCAAATCATCGCCGGCGATTCCAAGCGCTTCTGCGATCCGATCGGCGGTTCGAAAACCGATGCCGCGAATCTGCTCGGCGACGATGTAGGGATCGTCTCTCACGACCCGAGGGGCATCCGCGCCGTACTTGCGAACGATCTCGCGCGCCGTCGCCGGCCCCATGCCGAGCGCGTGGAGGAAGCTCATCGTCTCGGCTTCAGCGCGGCGTTGTCGAACGGCCTTGGCGATCGACTCGGCGCGCTGTTTGCCGATTCCCGAAACCTCGCGCAGCCGGGCGGACTGGGTCGCGATCACATCCAGTGTGTCCGGACCAAAGCAGTCCACGAGGCGGGCGGCCAAGGCAGGGCCGATGCCGGGGATGAGCCCGGAGCCGAGATAGCGAGTCATGCCCTGCTCAGTGGAGGGAATTGTCGGCGTGAACGAGGTGACCCGAAACCGCGCCCCGTATACCGCGTGCTGCGTCCATCGGCCGATCAGGCGAACGTGTTCGCCGGGGGCGATCTGGCCGAGGTCTCCCACGGCAGTCTTTGGAGAGGCGAGCGCTGCCTCCGCGTCAGCCGCCAGACGAATCACAGCGAACTTTCCGTCATCACTGCGGAAAACCACGTCCTCGACCACGCCCTCCAAGACCTCTTCTGACTCCTTCGACCCCACGATTCCGAGCGAATCTAACAGCCTTGCGCGCCGAACGCCCTGCTGTTGTGCTTTCTTCGGAAACATCCGTTAGTGTTAAAGTCAGCACCGATTTGGATCGGAGGGGGATGAGTACCCAACCACGGATCAGCGCACCCATTGGCAGACTGAATATTCGGATATCGGCCCGGAAGAGGTCGGCGTCCGCCGTCGGCCGTGTTCAGGCGGCCGAGCCCTCTTGCGGGGTGGGAGCGGATGAAGAAGGTGCGTCCGAGCGAGAAGACGCCCTGCCGCGCTACTACCCGTTCGCGCCTCGCCTCACAGACGACGGCGACGAATGAGCCTGGCCGCGACTTGATTGCGCTGCAATCGAGCGATTGGTAAGAGCGCTCGATGCCCCCAACGACGATCGCCATTCTTGGGGCAAAAGGGGGAGTGGGAACCTCCCTGTTCAGCGCCAACCTCGCGATCTACCTCGCAACGATTGGCAAGCGCGTTTTGGCCGTCGATGCGGACCCATCCGGCGCCGACCTTCATGCGATGCTGGGCATGGGTCCCCGTGTCGCGCCATACATCGCGCCCACGCCTGCGTTCGGCGTGGAGCGAAGCTTGACGAGCCTCGGGACCGCGCTCGACCACGACGCGGCGAACACGCTGCCGCCGCGCGAGCCTGTGGATGGACCGATTCCCGGTTTGCAGCTGATGGACGGAGGCCTGAGCGAGCCCCATCGAGGCAGCGCGCGCCGAAGCTCCTTGCGAGAGCTCCAGAGCCGGCTCGCCAAACAAGATGTGGAGTTCGCGGTCGTCGATCTGGGTTCCTCGGCGACCGAAGCTGCGGTTCGCTTCTGGTGCTCGGCGGACCATCGCCTGGCCTTGACGATGCCGGAGCCAAACGCGGTGAGTGGCCTGTATCGCTTGGTTCGCAAGGCCTTCGCCGCCATGGCTCAGACACGCCTCAGGGACGAGAGACAGCAGGCGGCGCTGCATGCAGCATTTGCCAAAGCGGGTCAGACGCCGGCGCCATCCGACATCTCGGCCTTGTTGCGGCGCGAATGGCCCGAGCTTGGGGCGGCCTTGCACAATTGCATGAACGAGCTTCAGTTCCCGTTCATCGTCAACCAAGCGCGACTGCGCGCGGATCTCGAGCTCGGCGATCAAATCACGGTGGCCGTGCGCAGGCGGTATGGTGTGCACCTCAAATACCTAGGCTACGTCGAGCACGATGACGTGGTCCGAAGCTGCTCTCGAAAGCGGCGACCACTTCTGCTCGAGAGCCCTGGAAGCAGGGCAAGTCGCAACATCGAGAAAATCGCGCGCCGGCTTTTCGCCTCGAAGGAAGCTCAGAGAGATCGCGCGCCGTGGCGCGAAGTGCCCGAGAGCTCGCATCACGACGTCCTCGAAGTCGAGCGCGGCGCGACCGATGAGGAGATCCGCCGCGCCTACAAGCGGATGTGCGCGGTGTTCGACACCGAGAATCTCGTCACGTTCGGCCTTTTCGACGAGGAAGGCCTCGCGGTCGCACGCAGTCGAATCGATGAGGCCTATGACGTGCTCCTCGACCCCGCCCGTCGCCGTCCCTACGAGATTTCCGTCTTTCCCGAGGCCGAACCGAGCAAGGCCGAGACCGCTAGGGAGCTCGCGCCGAGCGGCGAGCTGCCCCCTGCTCCGAGCATCACACCGGACACCGAGTTCAGTGGCGCCTTGCTGCGAGCCGTGCGCGAGTCACAGGGCACCAGCCTCGAGCAGATCAGCGAGCGAACGAAGGTCGGTACCAACTATCTACGGTGCATCGAAGAGGATGACTTCGAGCGATTGCCGGCGGCGGTCTACGTACGGGGCTTCGTCACCGAAGTGGCGAAGTGTCTGCGGCTCGACCCGGAGCAGGTGAGCCAGAGCTATCTCCGTCGACACAAGGCGCGCATGGAAAGCAAGGGGGAGGGCGTATGAGCGCGCTGCTCTCGTCTATCATTCTGGCGTCGGCGTCGCCACGGCGCCGTGAGATCTTGTCATCGCTCGGGATTCCATTCGAGGTGCAGCCGAGTGGCGCCGACGAGAGCAGTCTACCCATGGAGGACCACCTCGAGTTCGTTCGCGCCGCGGCGCTACTGAAGCTCGAGGGTGTCCTGTCAAGCAGCGACCGACTAGGGGCGTTCGTCCTCGCGGCCGACACCATCGTCTGCGTCGGCGGCGACCGATTGGGAAAGCCAGCCGACGAGGTGGATGCCGTACGCATGCTGGAGCTTCTCGCCGGGCGCGCGCATCTAGTTCGAACCGCAATTGCGCTCGGGCGAGTCGGAGAGGGCGCGCTCGACTGCCGCATCGTGGAGACGCGTGTCTGGTTCGGACCTGCCTCCCGCGAGCAGCTGCAGCAGTACGTGGCCGCCGGCGAGAGCCTCGACAAAGCGGGAGCCTACGGGGTTCAAGGGCTTGCGAGCGGTTTTGTGACCCGGATCGAAGGATCGTACAGCAACGTCGTGGGCCTCCCAGCCGCCGAGGTGGTCGCGCTGCTTCTCGATCACCATGCCTTGGATCGATGGCCATGAGTCATGACGTCGCAGCTGCAATCGAGCGTGTCCGTGAACGGATCGCGCTCGCCTGCCAGCGCACGGGGCGCGATGCGAGCTTGGTGCAGCTCGTGTCGGTATCGAAGGGGCATCCCGAAGAGCTGATTCGACTTGCCTACGATGCGGGCATGCGGGCGTTCGGCGAGAACTACGCTCAGGAGCTCGCGGAAAAGGCATCTAAACTGAGCGACCTGCCAGAGATCCGCTGGCGCTTCATCGGCCACCTGCAGAGAAACAAGATCAAGCTCATCGAGCGTGCCCGGGCGACCGTCGACACGGTGGACTCGTCCCGCTTGGCCGAGGCGATTTCCACGCGGGCTGCGGCAAGAGGAGCGACCGTCGAGGTCTTGGTCCAGGTCAACATCGGGGACGAAACACAGAAGTCCGGCTGCAAACCCGATGAGGTCCCCGCGCTCGTCGACGCGGTGCGCGCCTTGCCGAACGTGATGTTGCGCGGGCTGATGACGGTGGCCCCACACCTGGAGGACCCCGAAGCCACGCGTCCGTTTTTCGCGGCTCTCCGCGAGCTTGCCGAGGCCCAGGGCCTGCCTGAGCTTTCCATGGGGATGACGCACGACCTCGAGCAAGCGGTCGAAGAAGGCTCGACCATGCTGCGGATTGGAACCGCCATCTTTGGGCCGCGGCCGGCGATGAAGCCCTAGCTCCCTGCGTCGTCGGCGATTTTGCCGAGCTCGACCGAGCGACGTGTTGCCGCTCGAACGGCTCCGAGAACGGCCTCTGCAAAACCTGCCGCCGACAGGGCGTCCAAGCCCGCCCGCGTGGTCCCGCCTGGGCTGGTGACTCGCTCTCGAAGGACCTCAGGCGATTCGTTTTCGTCCCGCAGCAGACGGGCAGCACCGAAGACCGTCTGCGACGCGAGCTGGAGCGCGGTGTCTTCGGGCAAGCCTTCGCGCACGCCGGCGTCCCGAAGCGCCTCGATCATCGCGAAGACATAAGCGGGCCCAGAGCCGCTGAGGCCGGTCACCGCGTCGAGCTGTTCCTCGGGCACACGGACTGAAATCCCCACGCTGCGGAAAAGAGTCTCCGCAAGCGCGAGGTCTTCCTCGGTCGCGTGACTGCCGGCCGCGATTGCGGTCGCGCCCGCTCCGACTAGCGCGGGGGTGTTGGGCATCGTTCGAACCACCCGTGTGCGAGCCGGCAGAGCAGCTTCGATGAGGCCGGTTGGAATGCCGGCGGCGACCGAAATCAGGAGCGTGTCCGGCGCGAGTGCAGCGGCAACGCCGGGAAGCAGCTGCGCGAACACCTGAGGTTTCGTCGCCAAGACGACGACGCTGGCTTGCTGCACCGCTTCGGCATTGTCGCCCGTGCAGCGGATGCCCAGCTCTCGTTCGAGGGACTGGAGCTTCGCTTCGTCGGGGTCGGCCGCGATGATTTGGTCGGCGCGCACGGTCGCGGTACCAACCAGGCCGCGGACGAGGGCGCGTGCCATGTTGCCGCCACCGACAAATGCGATCGTATGTTCTACGGACATCCCGGGCGGCATACCACACAAGGCGCGCCAATGACATGCTCCAGCGGAACGCTAAGCGCAGGCCGCTTCGACTTCGTCGATCTCTTTTGGAATCCCGTGGCTGAGCACGTCAGATCCGGCTTCGGTGACCAAGACATCATCTTCGATCCGAACGCCGATGCCGCGCCAGCGCTCGTCCACGCTCTCGGCGTCGGTCGCGATGTAGAGGCCGGGCTCGACCGTCAGCACGAAGCCCGGCTCGAGCGGACGGTGCTCTCCCGCCACGAAGTAGCGACCGACGTCGTGCACGTCCATGCCCAGCCAGTGCGAGGTTCGGTGCATGTAGAACGCTTCGTACTTCTTCTCTTCGATGAGCGCATCGCGCTCGCCTTCGAGCAAGCCGATGTCGAGCAAGCCTTCGGTGATGGAGCGAACCGCGTGCTGGTGAATCTCCTCGAGTGTCGCCCGAGGCTTCACCGCGTCGATGCACCCCTTTTGCGCCTGCAGGACGATTTCGTAAATCGCCCTTTGCTCAGCGGAGAAGGCGCCGTTGACCGGGAAGGTGCGGGTGACGTCGCTGGCGTAGTAGCCGTACTCGCAACCGGCGTCGATCAAGAGCAGCTCGCCGTCGTTGAACACGCGATTGCCCGCTCGGTAGTGCAGAATCGTGGCGTTGGGCCCCGAGCCGACGATGCTCTCGTAGGCCGGACGTTCGCTCCCGTGCTTGCGAAAGACGTGGAGGAGCTCGGCATCGATTTCGTACTCGTGCATGCCTGGGCTTGCGAGTTGCATCGCGCGCAGGTGAGCTTCCTTGGTGATCGCAGCCGCCTGCCGCATCGTCGCGATTTCGTCGCCGCCCTTGCGGAGCCGCATTTCGTGAAGGTGCACCGCGGAATCCACGATCGTTTCGGGCGCGCTCACCCCGCGACGGCCCCCTCGGCGGAGATGGTTCAGACAATCAAAGACGGTCGCGTCAGCTTCGCGGTTTTGCGCGATACGGTAATGGAGCCGGTCGACGTTCCCGAGATAGCCCGGGAGCTTCTCGGCTAGCTCGTCGATGGGATAGGCGACATCCGCGCCGAAGTCCGCGAGGGCGCCTTCAAGCCCGGCGCGTGGCCCGTCCCAGATCTCACGTTCGGGCTTCTTCGGCCGGACGAAGAGGACGACCTCGTGCTCCTCGTGTTGATTGGTGAGCAGCAGCAGGCTCTCGGGCTCGTCGAGCCCGGTGAGGTAGTAGAGGTCGCTGTCCTGCCGATACGGGTGCCCGACGTCGTGGTTGCGGAGCGCGACCGGAGCCGAGGGAAACAGCGCGACACCGTCACCCATCGCTTCGAGTAGCTGCTTTCGGCGTGCTGCAAACTCCGACATCGCCCGAGCCTAGCAGCTAGCTTCGGGGCTGCATCTCGCCGCTCTTGTATCGGCTCCAATAGCTGCGCAACGCGTCACGAACTTTGCCGCTCAACAAGACGGCGCCGAGAATGTTCGGGAACGACATGCCGAGGATCATCAGGTCCGAGAAATCGATCACGTTGCCGAGCTTCAAGACCGAGCCGAACACGACGAAGGCCAGGAAAAGCACTTTGTAGAGCATCGAGAACTGCGGGCCGAAGAGGAAGGTCCAACAGCGCTCGCCGTAATAGCTCCACGAAATCATCGTCGAGAATGCAAAAAGGAACACCGCCAGGCTGAGCACCTTTGGGAACCACGGAAGAACGGTCGCAAAGGCCTTGGAGGTCATGAGTACGCCTTCGTGGGCGCCGCTCTCGTACGCGCCCGTGATCACCACGACGAGGCCTGTCATCGTGCAGACCAGAATCGTATCGATGAAGGGCTCGAGGAGAGCCACGATGCCTTCGCGCACCGGTTCGTCGGTTGCGGCTGCGGAGTGCGCGATCGACGCCGAACCCACGCCCGCTTCGTTCGAGAAGGCTGCGCGCCGAAAGCCGGTGACCAGGACGCCGAGCGCTCCACCAAAGCCCGCCTTCGGCGTGAACGCCTCGTCGAAGATTTTGGCGAACGCCGGCCCGATCTGATCAAAGTTCGTGATGATGATGAAAAGTCCGGCGACCAGGTAGATGCCGCACATCACCGGGACGATGAAGCCGGCGACCTGACCGATGCGACGGATGCCTCCGATGATGACGACGCCCACCAAGAAAGCCAGGATCACGCCGTACGCGAGCGCGCCCCAGCCACCCGCGAAAAACGGCAGCACGTCGGCGACCTGTGCATAGCTCTGGTTCGCTTGGAACATGTTGCCGCCCCCAAAGCTCCCGCCGATACACATCAAGGCAAAGAGAATGGCGAGGAACCTTCCGAGTCGCCGCATACCGAGCTCCGCAAGCCCGCCCTGCAGGTATCGCATCGGTCCGCCGAGGATGTGTCCGTCTTCGCCGATTTCGCGATACATCTGGCCGAGGGTGCATTCGGTGAATTTCGACGACATGCCGAGGAAGCCGGCGACGATCATCCAAAAAATCGCCCCCGGGCCCCCCATTGCCACCGCCACGGCCACCCCCGCGATGTTGCCGAGGCCAACCGTCGCCGAGAGGGCCGAGGAGAGCGCCTGGAAATGGGTGACCTCGCCGGGGTCGTCCGGATTGTCGTAGTGGCCGGTCGTCACCACCCACGCGTGCCTAAACGCGCGGAGGTTGATGAAGCCGAACCGCAGCGTGAAGAACACCGCGCCGGCGATGAGCCAAAAAACGATGAACGGGAGCTGCAGATCGTTTTCCGCGCCGTTGTCCCAAAAGATCAGGTCGAAAAACAGAACCTGGGCAAGGGGTCCAACCACGTTGGCGCCAAACCACGCATCCACGGACTTGAGCACGCTGCCGATGCTTCCTGCTTGGGCTGGCTCCGCCTCGGCAAGAGCGACGCCAGGCCACATATACAGCCATAAGGCCGCAATCGTTCGCAGGCGTTTCCCCATCCCGGACCCGAAACATGGCACGGCGAGCAAAATCTCTCCAGTTTTGTCAAACCAAGAAAATTCGTGTGGAGGTGGATTCTCGCTCGGACGAAGCTGCTCCCGAAGTTCGAAAGCCGTCGCCGAGGTCGTCCAGATCGTCCGAATCTCATTGAAAATCGAGGCCGTGGCGTTCAGCAAAAAGTTCGAAGGTCGTTTTGTGTGCGTCGTCAGAGCATTTCCCAACAACCAGGCGCTCCCGTGAAGCTCACGGAAATCCGGCGGGCCTCATGAAGAACAATTCCGACATCAAATATCAACTTGAAATAAGCCCGCTTCGATTCAGCCCTGAGCTCGCAGAGTCAGTCATCTTTGGCTTGAAATGGACGCTCGGCGCGATGTTCGAAGACCCATTTCTCGTCAGAGACGTGGTCGTCGCTGTACGCGAAATCGTGGACAACATCGTGACCCACGCCGACTGGGACCAAGATCCAGCGCCTTCGCTCGTGGTCAGCTATGAACTGACAAAAGGCCGGCCCGGAATCCGGGTGTCATCGGCGAACGCCGTGAAAGACATCGAAGAAGCGAAACGGGCCACGCGATTCATCCATCAGCACGTCTCGAGCAAGACTTCGAACGTTCTCTGGCATGAATTGACCAATCACCTGATCAACTCGACCGACATTCGGAGCAACGGCGGGATCGGCCTGCTGCAGGTCGCCTCTTCGCCGCGATGCAGGCTCGACGTGAGCCTGGACGGTGCCCTGTTCCGCGTCCAAGTCGATGTCGACACGCCGGAGCTCCAAGCGACGGCCGCAGTGTCGGACCGCACGGGCTCCTGAGCCAGGCCGGCGCCACGCGGGGACGGAATAGTTCGAGCCCACCAGGGCGCCCACGAGTCCGAGGCATCCCGCGCCCCAAGCCCCCGCCCAGCTGAGGCCGATTCCGCTGCTGGCTGCGAAATCAAGCCTTCGGGCAGGGCAGCGGGACCGTTCGGGCCGGCGGTGCTGCTCTTGGGCCTTGCGCTGTTCATCCGTCGACGTCGCGAATAGCGCAAACGGCGCGGCTGCCTTCATTGACACCCCCTGGGGGTGATACTAAGCACCCTCGGACCGGCGACACCCGCCCGTCTCGGAGTCCGCCCCTCTATGTTCTCGGCCTATTTTCCGGTGTTCCTGATGCTTGGCGTCGCCTTGCTCGTCGCCCTCAGCGTCTTCGGCCTGACGACGGTCCTCGGCCCCAAGAACATGACGGCCGAGAAGGCTATCCCGTACGAGTCGGGTTCCGAGACGACGGGCGCAAGCCACATCCGGCTGAGCATCAAATTCTACCTCACGGCAATCCTGTTCGTGGTCTTCGACATCGAAGCGGTCTTTCTCTATCCCTGGGCGAGCCTGTTCACCGAGCTTGGCTGGCTCGGGTTCGTGGAGATGCTCCTCTTCCTCATCGTTCTGGGCGTGACCCTGGTCTACGCCTGGAGAAAGGGAGCACTCGAATGGGAGAGCTGAAAGTCATCAATGCTGGGGGCGAAGTCGCGGTGACCACGCGCCTGAGCGACCTGCTTCAGTGGGCTCGAAAGTGGTCGCTTTTCCAGTACCCGTTCGTGACGGCGTGTTGCGGGATGGAGTTCATGGCCACGGCCGCCCCCCGCTACGATATCGCGCGCTTCGGCGCCGAGGCGCCGCGCTTCAGTCCTCGTCAGTCCGATGTGCTTTGGGTCGTCGGAACGATCAGCCAGCGGCAAGGTCCGGCGATCCGTCGCATCTGGGAGCAGATGGCGGACCCCAAGTGGGTTGTCGCATTCGGCACCTGTGCGTCCTGCGGCGGCTTCTACGACAACTACACCACGATTCCTGGCGTCGACAAAGTCATTCCAGTGGACGTGTACATCCCGGGTTGCCCGCCTCGCCCCGAGGCCGTGCTCGATGCGCTCATGCTCCTTCAGGACAAGATTCAGGCGAACGACCGCAAGCCCATCGTCGTGCCGCCCCATCTCGTGCCGGAGCGTGCGCCGGGCCGAACGGGGAAGGGCAAGTCATGAGCCAGGCGGTCCTCGACCGGCTCAGCACACAGTTTGGCGAACGCGTTCTCGAAACGAGCGATGCGTTCGGCGATCACGAGGCCCGGGTTGCGGTCGAAGACTGGGTCGAGGTCGCGCGGTTCATCAAAGACGCCGCCGAGCTGCAGATGGACCATTTCATCGACCTCACCGCGATCGACTACCCAGAGCGAAAGTCCGCGCGCTTTGATCTCACGCTCACCATGCGCTCGTCGGTCAATGGTGGGCGCATTCGCCTGCGCACGTATGTGAAGGACGGCGAAGAGCCGGGGACGCTGAGCGGTCTTTGGGCTGGCGCGAATTGGGCCGAGCGCGAGGTCTGGGACATGTTTGGTATTAGGTTCAAAGACCATCCCGACATGCGGCGCATCCTCCTCTATGAGGAATTCGTTGGGCACCCGCTGCGCAAGGACTACCCAATCGACAAGGCACAGCCCCTGGTTCCCTACCGCGAGGTCAGCGAAATCGAAAAGCTAGCGCCGTTCGGTATCGAGGAGGGCCAGCCGTTCGCACGCATCGACTGGGAGTCACGCCTGGCCGGTCGCGACCAGCAGGTCTCCCCTGCAATCGGCGTCCAGCAAGGCCAGCGGCGCGCCTTGAGCGATTCGGAGGCGGCCGAGCAGATTCAAGCAAGGATCGAAGCACGGATGGCAGCGGAAGCCGAGGCGGAGAAGGCGCCGGACGCGGCCTCCGAGGAAGACTCGGAGGCGTAGATGGAACCGGCGGACGAGCTGTTGAACGAACAGGCGGCGCTCGAGCTTTCTGAAGACCCGATGCGCTTGAACATGGGGCCGTCGCATCCAGCGATGCACGGCACGATTCGCATGGTCATGGACCTCGACGGCGAGACTCTCGTCAATCTCGACGTGCAGCCGGGCTACCTGCACCGCGGCTTCGAGAAGTCCTGCGAACGCGGCACCTGGGCGCAGGTGTTTCCTTATGCCGACCGCCTCAACTACGTGTCGCCGATGCTCAACAACGTAGGCTGGGCGCTCGCGGTCGAGAAGCTTCTTGAAATCGAAGTGCCCGAACGCTGCCAGTACTATCGAGTCATCCTCGGGGAGCTTTCGCGCATAGCCGACCACTTCACCTGCAACGGCGCTTCGGCGATGGAGCTTGGCGCGTTCACGCCTTTCCTCTGGCTGCTCAAGGTGCGCGATTGGGTTTGGGACATTCTGGAACGCGAAACGGGCGCCCGGATGACCCACAGCTTCGGCCGAATCGGGGGCATGGCAGAGCCGCCAACGGCAACCTTCAAAGACGACGTGCTGCGCCTGATTCCCGAGCTTCACAAGGTCGTGAAGGAAACGGAGATCATGCTTCTCCGAAACCGCATCTTCCTGGACCGCATGCAGGGCGTCGGTATCTTGAGCAAAGAGCAGGCGCTTTCGTACGGGGTCACCGGCCCGGTGGCACGCTCGACCGGCATTCCCTACGACGTTCGCAAGGATCACCCCTACCTGGTCTACGACCGCTTCGATTTCGACGTGCCGGTCGGCGAGGACGGCGACAACTGGGATCGCTTCATGGTGCGCCTCGAAGAGATTCGGCAGTCCGTCCGCATCATCGAGCAGGCGATCGAGCAGATGCCGGACGACGGCCCGATCAACGTGGATGACCCGCGCATCGTCTACCCAGAAAAAAACGCGGTCTACACCACGATCGAGGCCACAATCGCCCATTTCAAGCTCGTGATGGAAGGCCTGCAAACGCCCAAGGGCGAAGTCTACAGCTTCACAGAAGGCGGCAACGGAGAGCTCGGCTTCCACATCGTCTCGGATGGAAGCGGCACACCCTACCGGGTGCGTGTCCGGCCGCCGTGCTGGTACAACCTCGCGGCTTCTCGCGAGATGCTCCTCGGCGGAATGATCGCCGACATCATTCCAACGTTCGGATCGGTCAACATGATCGGTGGGGAGTGCGACCGGTAAGCGATGCCCAAGTTCACCTTAGATGGCAAAGAGATCGGCTTCGAGCCTGGAGAGACCGTCATGCAGGCGGCCTGGCGCGAGGGTATCGAGATTCCGCACTACTGCTGGCACCCCGGTCTTTCGATCGCGGCGAATTGTAGAATGTGCCTCGTTCACATCGAGAGCGGCCGCCAGATGGCGATGCCGCAGCTCGTATTCGACGAAGCGGCGGGCGAATACGTTCCCGCCACCAAGTCCAAGCTTCAGCCCGCCTGTCAGCTCGAGGCCGCCGACGGCATGGTGATTTCGTCCACCAATGACGAGGTCAAGACCGCACAGGCTTCCGTGCAGGAGTTTTTGCTCCTCAATCACCCGGTCGATTGCCCCATCTGCGACCAGGCCGGCGAGTGCAAGCTCCAAGATTACTACTACGAGCACCAGGGCACGCTGAAGCGCAAGCTCACCGAGCCGGTTCACAAGCCAAAAGGTGTCCGCTTCGGCCCGACCATCGTTTATGACGCCGAGCGATGCATCATGTGCACGCGCTGCATCCGCGTCTGCGACGAGGTCGCCAAGGACCACGTCCTCGACATGCGCGAGCGCGGCAACCGAAACGAAATCATACTCGCGCCGGGCAGAGAGCTCGACCACAAGTACACGCTGATGACCGAGCACGTCTGTCCGGTTGGCGCGCTGACGAGCCAGGATTTTCGCTTCAAGGCGAGGGTTTGGTTCCTCAAGTCGGCGCCGAGCGTCTGTACTGGGTGCGCCACCGGCTGCAATAGCCACGCCGACTACGACCCGCGCAACGGCAAGATCTACCGCCTTCGTCCTCGCGACAACGCCGATGTCAACAAGTTCTGGATGTGCGACGACGGGATGATGACCTACACGCGCCACGATACGGACCGGCTGCTGATGCCGAGCGTGGGCCGTGGCGATGCGCGCCTGCCGGTTGGCGAAGACGAAGCGCTCATTTTGGGCGCCGAGAAGCTCAAGGGCGTCGATGGGGATAAGCTCGCGGTCGTTCTCAGCGCTCAGCACAGCACCGAAGACAACCTTGCCCTGGCCAAGCTGGCCGCCGCCTTGGGCGCCGAGCAGCTCTACCTGGCGGCGCTGCCAAGCTGGGAAGGTGACGACATTCTCCGCAACGAGGATCACAATCCGAATCGCGCGGGTGCGACGCTGGCTGCAGGTGGAGCCGCGTTGAAGTCGGTCGCCGAGCTCCCGGCCGATGTTCAGTCCGGCTCGGTCGAGGCGGTGCTTGCACTCGGCTGGGCAACGGAAGAAACACTCGAACAGCTCGCCCCGCTGCTCGCCTTGGACCGGGTCGTCTCGCTCACGAGCCACGTGGGCGCGCTGCCGGCCGTGGCCTCGGTCGCCATTCCTGTCGCCGACGCGTTCGAGCTCGACGGTAGCTTCGTGAACGCCAAGGGCATGTCGCAGTCCTTTGGGCCGGTGCTGCCCGCGCCGGCAGGCGTCGAGCCCGCCTGGAAAACGATTTTGAATCTCGCTCGTCAGCTCGGCAAGGATCTCGGCTTCGAGAGCCTCGAAAGCCTGCGTCAGGGCCTCGTCGACGCGGCGGAGGCGGCCCAATGACCACGACGTTCCTGGTCGTCTCCTCCCTGGTGAAAGTGCTGGTCGTCCTCGTCATCACCGTCGGCACCTTCGCTCCCATCATCATTTGGGCAGAGCGGCGCCAGAGCGCCATGATTCAGGACCGGCTGGGGCCGAGTCGCGCCGCCATCACCCTACCGGCCTCGGCGGTGGCCTTCATCGACAGCGCGCGTCTTCCCATGTGGCGTCTCGCCGCGCTGACCGGCATCGTCGCCATCGTCGCGCTGCTCACTCTGACCTTCGTTGCCATCAAAGGCAGCAACCCCCTGCCGCTCTCGACCTCTGCATTGACCGCCACGCTGGTCGCCTTCGGCGCGGCCTCGATCTTGCTCCGCGTAGGGTACGGCGTGCACGGCATGCTCGTCCGCAACGGGGGCAAGATCATGCTCCTCGGTCTCCTGCACCCTTTGGCGGACGCCTTGAAGTTCATCTTCAAAGAAGACTTCGTTCCGCCCAAAGCGGACAAGTTTTTGTTCTCCGCGGGCCCGATCATCGCGCTCATTCCGGCCATCGCAGCCTTTGCGGTCGTCCCTTTCGCCAGCAGCTTGCACTGGGACTACCTCAATCAGGTGCTCCCGCGAACCGGCGACATCGCCGGCCTGGTGATGCCCATGCAAGTCGCGAGCATCAACGTCGGCATCCTCTTCATCTTCGCCATCGCCAGCACCGGCATCATCGGGGCTGCGGTTTCCGGCTACGCCTCGGACAACAAGTACTCCTTGCTCGGTGGGATTCGGGCCGCCAGCCAGATGGTCAGCTATGAAGTCGTCCTGGGCCTCACGCTCGTGCCTGCCTTCATGGTCTATGCCTCGCTTCGGCTCGAAGACATGGCGATGTGGCAATACGATCACATCTGGGGGATCTTCGTTCCGCCGTTGACGCTCGCTGCAATCAACTTTTTCGTGGCCGCCGTCGCCGAGACCAAGCGCGTTCCGTTCGACCTTCCCGAGGGCGAGAGCGAGCTCGTCGGCGGCTACCTCACCGAGTACTCCGGCATGAAGTTCGGCATGTTCTTCATGGGCGAGTTCGTCGAAGTGGTTTCGCTGGCCGCGATTGCCTCGGTGATCTTCCTTGGCGGTTGGGATGTGCCCTTCCTCTACCGCGATGGCTTCGAGTTCTCGCTGCCTTTCGCGTCCGCGGCATTTTCGGTGCCGCTGGTCCATTGGCTCGTCGTCGCCATTCAATTTCTGGTCTTCCTCTTCAAGATCATCATCCTGATTTGGTTCCAGCTCATGATTCGCTGGTCCCTTCCGCGGTTCCGCTACGACCAGCTCATGTCGCTCTGCTGGAAGGGTCTCTTGCCCGTTTCGCTGCTCAACATCCTGGTCATCGGCGCCTTCATTCTGTCGGGCTGGCTCGACGGTTGGGTCGCTTTCTTCGAGAAGATCTTCTGAGGTCGCGCATGGCAATTGAGATCAAAGTCATCAAGAAACCCGGTCGTACCGTCGCCGAACAGGTCTATCTCCCCGAGATTGCCAAGGGTCTCGGCTTTACCATGGGCCGCTTCTTCAAGAACACCTTCGGCCCGAAGGCCAAGAAGGAAATCGCCACGGTGAAATACCCGGAAGAGACGGTCGAGTATCCGGAGCGGTTCCGCGGCATTCACCGGCTCACCCAGCGAACCGATGGCTCACCGCGCTGCGTGGCATGCCTTTGCTGCAGCACCGCATGCCCGGCTCAGTGCATTCACATCGAACCGGCTGAGTACGAGCCCGACGACCCACGCTACGGCTACGAGCGTTTCCCAGCGGTGTTCACCATCGACGAGCTCCGCTGCATCTTCTGCGGCTACTGTGTCGAGGCGTGCCCCTGCGATGCCATTCGAATGGACACGGGGATGCACATGCCGCCCTCGACCCGTCGTGAGCATTTCATCTACGACAAAGACACCCTGCTCTCGATCCCAGGGCGCGACGGCTCCTACCTGACGGCCAATCCGCGCCACGAGCCGGGCGACCCGAGTCATCCGGGCGTCGATCGCGAGCGCGGACACTGAGCATGACCGAATCGCGTGCGGCCAGCCGGACGGCGATCATGGTCGCCGCCTACCGCGGCAGGGCCTCTGCCGCGCCAAAGCCGATCTGTGACGACCCCTGGGCGCTGCGCCTCGCTGGACCCGAGGGCGAAGCACTTTCCCGTCGTTGGGACGCACACTCGCCCTCGATGGAGCTCTGGATGGCGCTTCGGACTCGCTATCTCGACGACTGCGTGACGCGGGCGCTCGATCGCGGCGTCCGGCAGGTTGTAATTCTCGGTGCGGGCCTGGACACCCGGGCTGCACGCTTGGGGCGCCAAGGTGTTCGTTTCTTCGAGGTCGACCAGCCTGCCAGCCAGGCAGACAAACGTGAACGACTTTCGAGGTTTGAAGCCTATCCGATGGAGGCAGCGACGTTTGTTCCTTGCGACTTCGAAGGAGACGACTTCGTGCGGCTCCTCGAAACCGCGGGGCTCGATCGAAGATCTCCGACCTGCTTCGTCTGGGAGGGCGTGATCTACTACCTGCGCGAAGCCGCCGCCCGCTCGACGTTGCGGCGCCTCTCAGCCGAATTCGACCCTCGCTCGCTCCTGGTCTTCGACTATCTCAACAGCAAGATGGCGAAGTCGAGCCCACGCCTCCGGAAGGAAGACCGGGCGATGAAGGGCATCATCGAGGAGCTCGGCGAGCCCATGCAATTCGGGATCGACGACCCGACGCCCTTGATGGCCGAGTGCGGCTATCGCTTCCTCCGGACCGTGAGCTTCGATGAGCTGGCATTGGAGTACACCGGCACCTACGCGCGTGAGCGTTTCTTTCGCTTCCAGGCGGTGGGATTGGCAAGCACAAGCGAGGATCTTTCGCTTTGGTAGAGACCCGGCAAATCGACGGACGCGCCGTGACGTTTCGACACGAGCCGGGGGCCGGGCCGGCTCTGGTCTGCGTGCACGGCTCGGCAGGGAATCACCATGTCTACGATCGGCTCCTCGACGCGATGCCCGGTCGTGAGCGCTATGCGATCAACCTTCCGGGACGAGCCGGAGCCGACGGGCCGGCACTCGGCACCGTGGCGGAGATGGAAGCGTTCCTCTCCCGGTTCCTCGAGTCGGAAGTGGAGGGCAACTACCTGGTCGTCGGCCACTCCCTTGGCGGCGGCGTGGCGCTGGAGCATGCCCTCTCGTCCAGATCCGAGCGCCTCGAGGGAATCGTCCTGCTCGGCACCGGCGCGCGCCTCCGGGTCCACCCGATGATCTTACAGCTCTTCGAGCAGGTTGCGAAGTCCGGCGCCGCCATTCCTCCTCTCCCTCCCGGCCTCTACGAGCCGGGCGCCAGTCCGGCTCTCGTCGCCGCAGCATCGAAGCACCGCGAGCTCACGCCGATCGAAACCGGAGGCCAAGACTGGCGCGCCTGCGACAGCTTCAACCGAATGGACGACGTCAAAGACATCCAAGTCCCCGCTCTCATCGTCGCAGGAAGTCAGGACGCCCTGACGCCCGTAAAGTACGCGCAATACCTTGCGGCCCAAATCCCCGACAGCGAGCTCCACATTCTGGAGGGCGCCGGCCACATGCTCGTCATGGAACGCGCCACCGAAATCGCCGATCTCATCCGTCGGCGATTGTGACAGGCAACTTCAGCTGCCGGCGTCCGATAGGTCTGGCATGCCGTCATCCGCCGCACTACGGTGCGTTTCGTTCATGACCGACATCGACGTGGCTTTGCGAGAGCGTTTCGGGCTTTCGGCATTTCACCCCTGGCAGCGTGAGGCCATCCAAGAGCTTCTCGATGGGCGGCGGCGGGTGATCGTCATCGCCCCTACGGGCGGCGGCAAGTCGCTTTGCTACCAACTTCCGGCAGCGGTCCTTCCAGGGACCTCGATCGTGATCTCGCCGCTCATTGCGCTCATGGAAGATCAGGTGCGCGCTCTGACGGAGCGGGGGGTTGCGGCGACCTATCTAGCCTCGACGCTCGATCCCGAAGAGGTCAAGCGTCGCGAGCGCGAAATCTTCGAGGGCCGCTATCAACTCGTCTATGTGGCGCCCGAACGCCTCGAGTCGCCCTGGCTGGTCGACAGGCTCGCGGGGATTCGGCCCGCGCTGCTGGCCATCGATGAGGCGCATTGCATCTCGCAGTGGGGCCACGATTTTCGGCCCTCGTACCTGAGGCTCGGCGAGGTCATCGAGCGCTTGAAGCCTCCTCGGGTCATCGCCTGCACGGCGACCGCGACACCGATCGTGCGTCGCGAGATTCAAGAACGGCTTGGTCTCGGCTCCGAAGAGAGCGCGGTGATTTTGCGCGGCTTCTCACGACCGAATCTCCATCTTGCTGTCGTCGAAACCGACAGCTCGTCGCAGCGGCGCAAGCGGATGCTGCATGCGCTTCGCGATGCGCTCGGCAATCCTGACGAGCCCGATGGCGGCGCCATCGTTTACGCGGCGACCCGCCGTAACACCGAGAAAGTCGCAGAGGCCGTCGCCAAAGCAGGTTGGCGTGCCGCCCCGTATCACGCCGGCCTTGCGGCTTCGGTGCGTGAGGACGTCAACCGGCGTTTCGCGAATCGTTCTCTCGATGTGGTCGTCGCCACCAATGCGTTTGGAATGGGAATCGATCGGTCCGACATTCGCACCGTGATCCACGTGCAGGCGCCGGGCTCGGTCGAGGCGTACTATCAAGAGGTCGGGCGCGCGGGGCGCGACGGGCAACCCGCGCACGGGCTCTTGCTCACCAGCTCGGGGGACCTCGGGCTTCGACGCCGCCTCATCGGCTTCAGCGGGGGGCGAGACCCGGGCGCCGCCCAAGACCCCGCGCACGTGCAACAGCAATGGCGCCTCTTTCTCGATCTGATGCGATATGTCGAAGCGGGCAGCTGCCGGCACGATTTCATCTTGCGGTACTTCGGCGACGAGCAGGAGACCCTCGGCGGCTGTGGCCACTGCGACGTATGCGAGCGTCTCGAAGAGCGAGGCGAGGAGGGTGGTCCGCGGTCCGCCTCCGAGGAAGAGGCGCTCGTGGTGCGCAAGGCTCTGGCCGGGGTCGCTCGCAACCAGGGGCGAGCTGGGCTCACGGCCGTGTGCGACATGCTTCACGGTACGGACAACGAACGGCTGCGCCGCTTGGGCCTCACCGAGCTCAGCACGCACGGTCTACTCAAGGACCGTCCCAAGGCCTGGGTTCTCGCACTTCTAAGAAGGCTGATCACGGCGGGCCTGGTCGACCTCAGCACTGGCGAATTCCCGATTCCCTTCTTGACGCCGCTAGGCACCACGACGATGAAGAGCGAGGAGCCGGTGCGCGTGCTCGTCCCTTCGCCAGAGGCAGGCCAGCCGCGAGCGCACAAAAAAGACCGCCAAGCCTCGGAGCGGGAGCTTCCGGACAATGTCGACTCGTCGCTCTTCGAGAGCCTGCGCGCGACGCGTCTCGACCTTGCGCGGGCCAAGGGCGTTCCGGCCTACGTCGTCTGCCACGACCGTACGCTTCTCGAAATCGCCGCCTACAAGCCTACATCGATCGAGGCGCTCGCAGGCATTCACGGGATGGGGCCTGCGCGCATCGAGCGCTACGGCGAGCCGTTCCTAGCCGCCGTGAGCTCCCACGCGCCGTAGCCGACGACCTCTTCTCGGCCGCCTGCGGTGTCACCCGAGCTTCGCAGATCCAAGGTCCGCGCTATGAGCCCGTGTCGCCGCGCGGCTTTCAAAAGCCCCTGCATCCCGATGCGCCCGCAGGCGTCATCCGAATGAATCCGCTGGGGTTCCAACGATTCGATCGCCGATGCAGTCGCGGTGTCCATGCGCTTCGCGGTGTCGTAGTCGAAGTAGTGGCTTAGATCGGAGCTCACGACGATGAGGGTTTCCTCCCCGCCCCATAGGGCTTCTAGGACTTCTTCCACTTGTGCCGGTGACGCGCGGCCGACCGCGATTGGAAGCACGGCGAAATCGCCGAGCAGCTCCTGGAGAAATGGCAGCTGCACCTCGAGCGAGTGCTCCCTGTGATGCGCATCGTCGAGAACATCGACGAACGGAAAACGCAGGATTTGCTGGCGCGCCGTTTCGTCGATGTCGACGGAGCCCAAGGGTGTGTGGAAGGCTGTGCTGCTCGGAACTGCGAGGCCGGCGAACCAAATGTGGTGACTCGGCCCAATCAACACGACGCGAGAAACCCGTTCCCGTGAAGCCTCGATTTGTATGAAAGCCGAGGCGGCAACCGGACCCGAGTACATGTAGCCGGCATGCGGCACGATCAGCGCCTTCGGCCAAGGATCGCGAGGTTCAGTGGTTTCGCGTGCCGCATCGAGGTATTCACGAACCACGGCGCGCAAGGCATAGGTGTCGCCTGGATAAAAGGAACCGGCCACCGCTGCTGCTCGCACCGTCGCCACTGGTTGAACGTGCGCATGATTGAACGCTTGTCAATGCACGCCGATCCCACTTGCGCTTAGCCGGGCCAATGCGCATCGTAATTCTGATGGCAGGTTCGCTCAGTTCGACGGTCGCGACCGACTACTGGAGTCGACTCGACGACGGGCGGCTCCTTTGCGAGCTCTGCCCGCGAGCCTGCAAGCTTAGTGAGGGGCAACGCGGGCTTTGCTTCGTCCGTGCACGTGAGGACGACGCGATCGTGCTCACCAGCTACGCTCGGTCGAGTGGATTCGCAGTCGACCCAATCGAGAAGAAGCCCCTGAACCACTTCCTGCCTGGGACGCCCGTGTTTTCGTTTGGAACAGCCGGCTGCAATCTGACCTGCAAGTTTTGCCAAAACTGGGACATTTCGAAATCGCGGCAGATGGACACGCTCGCCGATGCCGCCGGGCCCGAAGAAATCGTTCGGGCGGCGGAGCGACTCGGCTGCCGCAGCGTTGCCTTCACCTACAACGACCCGGTGATCTTCCTCGAGTATGCGCGGGATGTGGCAGCCGCGTGCAAGGACGCCGGCACTCGAACGGTCGCAGTGACGGCCGGCTACATCAACTCGGAGCCGAGGGCTGAGTTCTTCTCTTTCATCGACGCGGCCAACATCGATTTGAAGGCCTTCGACGACGACTTCTACCGGCGCATCGCCGGCGGACGACTGGCGCCGGTGCTCGACACCTTGCGCTATCTACGGAACGAGACCGACGTCTGGTTCGAGATCACCAACCTCGTCATCCCCGAGCACAACGACAGCGATGACGAACTCCGGCGAATGAGCGCTTGGATCGTCGAAGAGCTTGGCCCCGACGTGCCGCTTCATTTCTCGGCCTTCCATCCCAGCTACAAGATGCTGAATGTGCCTCCGACCTCACGCACGACCTTGCACCGGGCCAGAAGCATCGCCATGCAAGAAGGTGTTCATCACGTCTACACCGGCAACGTTCATGATCCGGAAGGCGATACCACGTGCTGCGCCGGATGCGGGACGGCGCTGATCACCCGGGACTGGTATGAGATTCTCGAGTGGAACCTGCGGGACGGGTGCTGTCCGACGTGCGGTACGCGCTGCGCCGGCGTTTTCGAGCCTAGCCCCGGGGCCTGGGGCGCACGTCGCCTTTCGGTCAAGATGGGGCCGGACGGAATCGCGCTCTCTTAGTCCTCCCGCATGACTAGGCCGCAGAGGCGCTGTCGACTGGCACGGCGAGGATTTTCCCCAGGAAATCGAGGACGGCGCGGATGCGTGCGCTGTCGCGAAGATCCTTGTGAACGGCTTGCCAGATCTGTCGAGGCTCGGGCTCACCTTCGAGCGGAACACGCACCAGGTGGGGGTCGTAATCGGCGACGAGGCAAGGGAGGAGGCCGATCCCCGTGCCTGCCACGGTTGCGGAATACGTTGCTGACACGCTGTCGGAACGCAGAGCGACCCGGGCTCCGTCCATCCGAGCCTCGACCCAATCATTTTCGCGGCGAAACGGACGCACGTCGGTGAAGAGGATCATCTGATGCCCCGCCAAAGAGTCCTTGGGAAGACCAAAACGATCGACGTAGTCGCGCGATGCGTAGAGCCCCAAGTGAATGAACGAGAGCCGCTTGATGATCAGGTCCTCTTGCGTCGGGCGAGCGAGACGCAGGGCGATGTCGGCTTCGCGCCGGGCGAGGTTCACTTCCAGGTTGGTGCAGTTGAGCTCGAGTTGAATTTCGGGGTAGCGCTCGCGAAAGCGACGCAGGTGTGGGGCGATGAACCGTGTCGTCAGCATTTCGGTGGCGGTGAGTCGGACGACACCCTCGAGCTTCTGATCTTCACCCGCTACGTCTCGCTCGACGCCGAGAGCCTCCCGCTCGATCCGTTCGGCCCGGGGCAACAGGCGATGGCCGGCGTCGGTCAGGACGTATCCGGTGGGGGTTCGATCAAAGAGGCGTGCGCCGAGCTCCTCCTCGAGCTTCACCAAGCGCCGCCCGACGGTCGTCGGGTCCAGCGATAGTGCAGTGCCAGCTGCAGCAAGGGTCCCGTGGCGCTGCAGCGTGAGGAAGTAGCGCACATCGTCCCAGTTAAACATGGCCTGCATCGTCGCAGCCTAACCTTTGATGTGCAACTGCAAAAGTGCGCCTTCTAGCTACGATCGAAGATGTCCCGCAGGCGCTAAGTCGTTCATATGACACACGAAAGAAGTCGGTGATGCAATTGCGAGTCGACATCGCCATCGATCAAGTCCTCACAGACCTGAGCGACCGGCGCAAATGAACGAAAACCGGCGCTCAGCGCTGAAAATTCGCCCCTCGGTGACGATGTAGACATAATAATCTGTTAGCATAGTAATTCGGGCCACGGAAGAGAACCGAATGATTCGACCTATGCGTAACTGGTTGGCTGCGTGCGCGGCTGTTTGTGTGGCCCTGGGGGCCTGTGGCGGGGGATCCACGCCCAATGCGCGAGTCGCGCCCGAGATCACGACGACGCCACCGCAGACGGCCATCGTCGGCGTGCCGTTCAACTACACGGTCGTCGCCGATGGCATGACGCCCCTCCGGTTCGCGCTGGTATCCGGCCCTCAGGGATTCGCGATCCATCCCGCTTCCGGGATCGTGACCTGGACTCCGCAAAGCCAAGGCACCGTCTCGATCGAAGTGAGCGCGACGAATCTGGCTGGCTTCGATGCACAGGCGTTCGATGTGGAAGTCGCGGGCCTCAGCGGGCCCGTTTTCGTTACGGAGCCGCCCACCGAAGCAACGGTTGGTGCACAGTACGCATACGATCCCGAAGTCGTTGCGAGCAGTCCGGTTTCGTGGAGCGCTGCCGTCGCGCCGGAAGGGCTGACGATCGATGCGAGTACCGGGGCGGTCCGTTGGAGACCCAGCGCCGATCAAGCCGGCGAACAGGCCGTCGTCCTTCGTGCCACCGAGGTTGAAAGCGGAGTGTTCGGCGATCAGGAGTTCACCATCACCGTGATCGATTCCGGCGGTCCTGCCGTGATCACCTCCACGCCCCCCGAGCGCGTGTACGCCAGGGAAGTGCTTCACTACGATGCGGTAGCCTCCGGCGCACCCACGATCGAATGGAGCGTGCAAGACCCATCGGCAGGCACGTCTGCATCGGGCGTGACCTTCCTGAGCGCCCCACCCGAAGGGGAGGCCGTGACCGTCGCCTGGGACACCGCCGGCGCTGCGCCTGGCGACTACAGTATCGCGCTCCAGGTGGACAATGGGCTCGGGGAGCCGAACGTTCAGGAGTTCATCGTCACGGTAGATCCGCGTCCGCCAGTCCCGGAAATCGACTTGGTCACCGTGCCGCCGCCCACGACCATGTTCGTTGGAACCGGATACCAGTACGATGTCAACCTCACTCCGGAAAGCGAAAGTCCGGCCGTGGTCTGGAGCCTCACTGGCGCGACCCTTCCGGCCGATTTGGCGATCACGATCGATCCGGACAGCGGCGAGGTGAGCTTCACTGCGTCGGAGACTGATGGCGAGCTCGAGTACAGCTACACGGTCCGTGCCGAGAATGTGCTCGGGGAGGGCGATGAGGCAACAATCACGGTCGACGCGGTCTATCCACCGGCGACGCCCATTCTCACGGTCACGCCGGGCACGACATTCGCAGTGAGCGTCGGACAGAGTTTCTCTGGCGCGTCGGCGATGGCGACCGGTAATCCGACACCTGTTCTGAGCATTTCGGGCACCTTTCCGAATTTCCTCGAATTCGATCCACTGACGGGGTTGCTGTCGGCATCGCCGAGCAATCCGGCGCCCGAGAACGCGGACATCGGCGCCTATTCCTTCGACGTGGTGGCAACCAACAGCGAAGGAGCCGATAGCGCAACGATCGACATCACGGTCATTGCCGCAGCGCCGCACGTCGACTCGATTACGCCGGCTGCGGGACGCCGGCAGTCCGATGTCCCGATCATCGTTCGCGGCGCCGGCTTCGTTGCAACGGCCACGCCGCTCATTCGCCTCGAGCTCGGCGCCTACAGCGAGACGCTCGGCACCACGTTCGTCGACGAGTCGACGCTGACGGCAGTGGTGCCCATCGACGCGGCCCGGCCGTCAGGAGTTTACGATGTCGTGGTCGATCAGGGATCGACCACGACGCTCACGAAGCGTTTCACCGTGACGGAAGGCAACGGGACGACCTTGGGCGGCAGCGTCGGCGTGGACATCACGCTCCGTGCCATCGACAGCCCGCACGTGATCACGGGTGACCTGGTCATCGAAAACGGAGCAACCCTGACGGTGGAGCCCGGCGCCGTCGTCATGCTGGCCGCCGGAACCAATCGCCGGATCGACGTCGGAACCGGAACGGCGGGCGCCTTGGTGGCCGATGGGGGACAAGCCAGGGTCGACGATCAGATCGTGTTCACACGCTTTCAGAGCATCGCTGGCCCGGCGCCAAGCGGCCACTACCGAGGCCTTCGATTCGGGGCGAACATCATTTCGGCCACGACGACGCTTCGCAATGTGGTCGTCGAATTCGGCGGAAGGGTGGACACGGACACGAATCGTGGCGCGGTCGAAGTACTCAGCGGCTCGGCGCCCGTCATCATCGACTCGATCGTTCGGGAGAGCCTGAACTACGGACTCTACGCACAGGCGGGCGCCGGCTCGGAGAGCATCGATTGGTTCGACGGCAATCAGCTCACGGCCAACGGGAGGTCTCCGATCAACATCGGTTCGGACGAGGTCTCGACACTTGGCAGCAACCTCGACCTCTTCGGCAATGGAGAGGACAGGGTCTTCGTGCGTGGCTCTCTCGTCAGCCGGGCGGACGCCTCCTGGGCCAACTACGGCGTGCCGTTCTATCTCAGCAACGACATCCTCGTTCGCGCCGGAAGCACCATGACGATCGCGCCCGGAACGGAGATGCGATTTGCCTCGGCCCGGCGACTCACGGTTTCTACGAATGGAGAGGATGGGACCCTCGTCGCGGCGGGCAGCCCGGAGGCGCCGATTCGAATGATGCCCGACAGCGGCACTTGGGATGGCATCTACCTGAACGATCGCATTGGAGCGGGCACGGTCCTCCGAAACGCCCAAGTCGAAGGCTTCGGCGCGGGGGTCAATGGGGGTCTACGCGTCGACAATCCAGTCGCGCCAGGTGCCCGTGTTGCCATCGTCGAGAACTGCCTGTTTCGGAGCGACGAAGCGGGAGCGCTGGGCGTTTACGTTTCGGATGACGCCGGGCTGAGCTCGTTCGAGAACAACGTGCTCGATGTGACCGGCACTTCGGTCACTGCCACGATGGCTGGCTTCGACGACGTTCTCAGCCCCTCGAACACCTACGAGGCCCCGCTGCAGGTCCGTGCTGGGTCGATCATCGGGGCGGACATGGTTTGGCACAAGCCGGTCGCGAGCGATGCCTCGACGCAGCCGATTCGTCCTACGGGCAGCCTCGCGATTACGAACGGCTCGCTGAACATCCATGCGGGGAACAGAATTGAGATGCCTCTCGATGGCGCGATCAGGATGACCGACAGCCAGCTCGTGGTCGATGGGACATCGAGCGAGCCCGTCGTCTTCGAGCCGGTTGCTGGGGCAGACTACTGGAACCGGATCCGCCTCCGAGGTAGCGGCGCGGGCCCCACGAGCATCGCAAACGCAGTGTTGCAGTCGGCCGGCTCGAGCCCAACGTCGGGTGCTGCGACCACGCGCGCTGCGATCACCGTGGAGCCCAATGGCGGCGCTCCCGCAACCCCGGCCATCACGGACACTGTGATCGCCGGCAGCAACGGATACGGCATGACATTCGCAGACACGACCCATTGCGGCGGCGCGTGCAATGACAACACGGTCATCGGCTCTCGCTTCTCCGCGGTTCGCATGAACGGAAACTTCGTCGGACGCTTTGGCACAGGCAATTCGTTGGCTGGAAACAACACGACCGGCACCTTCGGCCACGACGGGTTCTGGGTCGTCGGCGACGTCGTCAACACGACCGCGACCTGGCCTCGGAACGACGTTCCGTACATGATGCACGGCGACTTCGAGCTCCGGCAGTCGAATCCGTTCGATCCGGTACCGATTTGGACCATCGAGCCTGGAAGCGAGCTTCGATTTGCCAGCGATCGACGCCTTCGAGTGGGCGAGGGCAACGACGGTGTTCTCGATGCCCAGGGCACGAGCGCCGATTCGATCACCTTCACGAGCATGGACATCGCCACGCCCACGTTCTGGCGCGGCATCGACTTCGCACAGGGCTCGGACGGATCGATTCTCGATCATGTGATCGTTTCCTATGGCGGTCGCAGCGCCAACACGGGCAACGTCAACTTCAGAAGCGGTTCGGTGGCGACCATCGGTGTGGTCGCGTTGACGCATTCCGAGGACTACGCCGCGGTGATCTACGCCGGCTCTGCTCCGATGTTCACCGGCCCGTCCACCGACCGGCTCTACGTACGCAACGGGCAGGCGTCCGTTCCCGGCGCCGGCGACCCGTCTTTCGACTGCGTACGCGACGCAAGCGCGGGAACCTGCACGCAGCTCTAGCGTTTCGGAGAGAGGGCTGACGCGTTTGTGCTTACGGAACTGGTGCTTGCACCGTCGGATCCGCTCACCTAGGCTCCGGCCTTAGTGCCTGACGAGAAGGACATCTCCCAGAAGACGCTGGCGGTTCATGGTGGTGAGCCGAGGACGTATCCGTACGACGCCCTGGTCGCCCCGATTACGCAGACGGCCACCTATTCGTTTGCGGACACCGCGGAGCTCATTGCCTATTTCGAAGGGCGAAAAGATCGCGAAGAATACGGGCGCTACGGGAACCCCTCGGTGCGGCTGGTCGAAGAGAAGGTCGCGGCTCTCGAAGACACGGAGGACGCGGCTGCCTTCGCGAGCGGCATGGCCGCCATGACCTCAACGATTCTGGCCCTCGTCAAGTCCGGGTCCCACGTAATCCTGTTCGCCGACTGCTACCGTCGAACGCGTCAGTTCGTCACGACTTTCCTCGACCGCTTTGGGGTTTCGAGCACTCTCGTCCCGCCTGCGGACGTGGAGGCGCTGAGGGCGGCCATTCGACCCGAGACGCGTCTGGTGATCGCGGAGGCCCCGACCAATCCCTACCAGACCGTTCCTGACCTCGAGCAGCTCGCTGAAATTTGCCGCGCGAAGAAGGTGAAGACCCTGATCGACAGCACCTTTGCGACGCCGGTCAACTTCCGGCCGGCAAGCTTCGGGATCGACATCGTAGTGCACAGCGCGACCAAGTATTTAGCAGGCCACAACGACGTCCTCGGGGGTGTCGTGGCGGGGAAGTCCGGAATCGTTTCCCTGGTTCGCGACCTCCGGAGTGTCTATGGCGCCTGCCTCGATCCGCACGCGGCGTATCTGGTCCACCGCGGCATCAAGACATTGGCGCTTCGTGTCGAACAGCAGAATGCCTCTGCGCAGGCGCTTGCCGAACGCTTGGAGCAGCATCCGCGGGTGCGCCGGGTTTGGTATCCAGGACTACCGTCTCACCCCAACCACGAGACGGCCAAGCGCCTGATGACCGGCTTCGGCGGCGTCGTGACCTTCGAAGTCGACGCTGATCTCCACGGAACCAGTCGTGTCGTCGACGCGTGTCGGATCCCGAGAATCGCGCCGAGTCTTGGCGGGGTCGAGTCCTTAATTGAGCAGCCGGCGCTGATGAGTTACTTCGAGCTCAGCACCGAAGAGCGCGAGGCGATCGGCATCCGGAACAACCTCATTCGCTATGCGGTGGGCATCGAAGACACGGCGGAGCTGATCGCGGATCTGGTCGCTGCGCTGGACCGCACGGCCTGACGCAACGCTTCGATACTGCGATTCGCCTCACAAAACAGCGTTGCAACTCTTCCTCCTCACTGGCATTCGCCCGGCTCCAGCCTGTGGATGAAGTGCGCAAGTGCCCGAAATTGCTGTTGACGCGCCGAAGGCCGTAGATATACTCAGCGGCCAATGGGGAAAGAATCGATGACGAAGTCGGAGCTCATCGACGCTGTAGCCCAGCGGACGAAGATCACCAAAAGCCGAGCTGAACAAGTTGTAAACTGCGTCTTCAACTCGATGACGTCGGCGCTCGAGCAGGGGGAGGGGATCGAAATCCGGGGCTTCGGTAGCTTCACGGTGCGCGAGTACAAGTCGTACAGTGGGCGGAACCCCCGTACGGGGAGGCCCGTCCCGGTTCCTGAGAAACGACTGCCGTTTTTCAAGGTTGGCAAAGAGCTCAAAGAGCTCGTCAACGGCGGCGTCGCTGACACCGCCGACGCCGGCGAATAGGGGCTGACGATGAAACCCGAAGCGCAGCTCGCCGAGCTCAAGCGCGGCGTGGTCGACGTGCACGTCGAATCAGAGCTCCTCGAGCGTCTGAACACGGGCAAACCTCTCAAGATAAAGGCTGGGTTCGACCCGACTCGACCGGATCTGCACCTCGGTCACACGGTGCTGCTCAACAAGATGCGCCAGTTTCAAGAGCTGGGGCACGAAATCATCTTCATCGTTGGAGACTTCACCGCGCAAATCGGTGACCCGTCCGGCCGAAGCAGCACCCGTCCCGTCCCGACGCGCGACGAGATCCTCGAAGGGGCTCGCAGCTATGCCGATCAGGCATTCAAGATCCTCGACCGGGATCGCACACAGATCGTCTATAACAGTGAGTGGCTCGGCAAGATGGCCTTCGACGACGTCATCCGGCTAGCGGGCAAGTACACGCTGGCGCGCATGATGGAGCGAGACGATTTCAAGCGGCGCTGGGCGGAGCACCAGAGCATTTCGCTTCACGAGCTCTTGTACCCGCTCGCGCAGGCGTACGATTCCGTGGTCCTCGAATGCGATGTCGAGCTCGGTGGAACCGACCAGCTTTTCAACCTGCTCGTGGGTCGAGAGATCATGCGCGAGATGGGGCAGCGGCCCCAAATCGTGATCACGACCCCAATCCTCGAAGGCATCAACGCGCGCTTTGAAACCGGCAAGATCGTCGGCGCGAAAATGAGCAAGTCGCTCGACAACTACGTCGGTGTGGCCGAGCCGCCCAAGGAGCAGTTCGGCAAGCTGATGAGCATCTCGGACGACCTGATGTGGCGCTACTACGAGCTGTTGTCGTCGGAACCGAACCTCGAAGTGGAACGCCGAAAGCGCGCCTGCGCCGCGGGTGAGATGAACCCGCGCGATGCCAAAATCGCGCTGGGCAAAGAGGTCGTGACCCGCTACCACGACGCGGAGCAGGCCAACGCCGCGGAGGCTTCGTGGCTGGCCCAGTTTTCGAAGCGGCAGATCCCGGACGACATGCCCGAGCACGAAGTCGCGCTCGACGAGGACGCCGTCTGGGTGCCCAAGCTCCTGAGCGATATCGGTCTGGTGAAGAGCTCGAGTGATGGCCGCCGCCGAATCCAGCAAGGCGGCGTCGAGATCGACGGCGATCGCGTCACCGACCCACAAGCCAAGCTCCCCAAAGGGCGCTACATCATCAAGGCCGGCAAACGCAGCTGGGCCGCCGTCACCCTGAAGTAGGGGACACTCTCCGGGTATCCAACCCCTCGGAATCAGGGGGTTTCCCAGCGAAAGATCGCAGGGGCTTCACATGATGTCAGGATCTTGTCGCCCATGGAGCGCTGCGATCCTTCACGGTGGAAGCCAGTGATTACGGAGGGTTAAACACCCGGAGAGTGTCCCCTTGACGGGATAAGTTTTACGATGTAAATGATTTGAATGGCTAGGGCGGCTTTGACAGCGGAGGAGCTGGATGCGTTCCGGGCGCGCGCGGTGGCAGCTGCGACTAAGCTCTTCGCGGAGCGAGGGTACGCTGGGGTGACGCTTCGCTCGTTGGCCAAGGCGCTCGGTGTGAGCCCGATGACGCCGTATCGGTACTTCGAGAACAAGGAAGAGCTGTTCGCGATGGTGCGGACCGAAGCGCTGCGCAGGTTTGCCGATGTCCAGCGCGACGCGGTCGCCGGAGTCGACGACCCCGAGGAAGCGCTGCGGACCTTGGGAAGGGTCTACGTGCGCTTCGCGCTCGATGAGCCCGACGCGTACCACACCATGTTCGATATCCTACAGGCGCAGGCGAGCGGCTATCCCGAGCTCGAGTCCGAGCAGGCGAGGGCGTTCTCGTATCTTCACGCTGCCGTGACCGCGGCCGTGGACGCGGAGCTCACGCAAGGGGAGCCGCTGCGGCGCGCGCACCTGCTTTGGGCTCAGGTTCATGGGCTCGTCTCGCTGCACCTTGCAGGCAAGCTCGTGATGGGCTGCACTTTGGACGAATTGATTTCATCGGTCTTTGAAAGGCCGGAAGCCGCGCAGTGAGGCGCGCGTAGGAGAGCAAAATGCGGATCGGAACATCGTACAAGCAGCACCCCGGCCTCGCCGAGAGATGGGACGCAATCGTGATCGGGTCGGGTATCGGCGGCATGGCCGCGGCCGCGACTCTCTCCAAGCTCGCCGAAAAGCGCGTGCTCGTCCTAGAGAGGCACTACACCGCCGGTGGCTTCACCCATACGTTTCGCAGGCCCGGTTATGAATGGGACGTGGGGGTTCACTACATCGGAGACGTATCCCACCCGCGCGCCACCTCGCGTCGCCTGTTCGACTTCATCACGGATGGGCAGCTCGACTGGGCCGACATGGGCGACGTCTATGACCGGATCATTTTGGGTGAGAACGCGTACGACCTGGTCAAGGGGTTCGAGAATTTCCGCGCTCAGCTGCACGAGTACTTTCCGCAGGAAAAAGACGCGATCAACCAGTACCTGGAGAAGGTGATCGCCACCGTCAAGAAGGCGCAGATGTTCTTCGCGGAAAAGGCGATGCCTCCATTCGTCTCCAAGCTGTTCGGCGGGATGATGCGCAGGGGCATCACCAAAGAAGCGTTTCGGACGACCCGCGAGGTGCTCGAAGAGATCACCCAGAACCAAGAGCTCATCGGCGTGCTGACGGGCCAGTTCGGGGACTACGGCTTGGTTCCCTCCGAGAGCTGCTTTTTCATTCACGCCATGGTCGTCGCCCACTACTTCCGCGGCGCGGCCTATCCGGTCGGGGGCTCGTCCCGAATCGCCGAAAGCATCCTCCCGGTGATCGAACGCGCGGGCGGAGAGGTCGTGACCAACGCAGAGGTGACCGAGATCATCATCGAGAAAGAACGAGCCGTCGGCGTCCGGCTAGCCGACGGGCATGAGCTCCGCGCTCCAGTCGTCATCAGCAATGCCGGCGTCATCAATACATTCGAACGCCTGGTCCCGTCGCCGTTGGCGAAGTCCATTGGATACGCGGCCAAAGCGAGAGACCTCGGCACGTCGGTCGCACACCTCTCGCTCTACGTTGGATTGAAGGGCACCACCGAAGAGCTTCAACTCGAAAAGACCAACCTTTGGGTCTATCCGGACCACCGCCACGAGGAGAATTTCAAGCGCTTCCTGGCGGACGTCAACGCGCCGTTCCCACTGGTCTACTTGTCCTTTCCCTCGGCCAAGGATCCGGATTTCGAACGGCGGTACCCCGGGCGCTCGACCATCGAGGCCGTCACCATGGGCTCCTACGATTCGTTCCGGCGCTGGGAAAACACATCGTGGAAGAAGCGCGGCGCAGAGTACGACGAGCTCAAAGCGAGCCTCTCGGAACGTCTGCTCGACAGCATCTACAAGCACGCGCCCGCGACGCGGGGCCGGGTCGAGGTTGCCGAGCTCTCGACCCCGCTCTCCACTCGGAACTTCTCCGCTCACCCCGAGGGAGCGATTTACGGTCTATCGCATGATGCGCACCGATACGAACAACGATGGCTCCGGCCGCAAACTCCGATCAAGGGCCTCTACCTCAGCGGCGCAGACGTCGTCTCGGCGGGCGTCGTGGGCGCGATGATGGGCGGCTTGATCTGCACTTCCGCGGTACTCAAGGGCAACGTTCTCGGTCAGGTGCTGAAACACCAGACGCAAACGTTGCGCGATAAAGCCCCCGTCCCGCGCAAAGCTGCGCCCGCCTAGCTGCGCATTCGTCTCGCGGCATCCATCGGATTCGGTATGCTAGGCGGGCTATGATTCCACTCGAGCTCGAGCACGCGGTTTGGGAGCAGGTCTACATGGTCGCTCCGCTCACCATCGTTGGGACCCGCGAGCCAGACGGCACGTACGATTTGGCGCCGAAGCACCTGGCGATTCCCATGAGTTGGCAAGACCACTACGGATTCGTCTGCACGCCGTCCCACGCGACCTACGCCAACGCCACGCGGGAGGGGTGCTTCACCGTGAGCTTCCCGAGGCCCGATCAGATTCTGCTCGCGAGTCTTGCGGCAGCCCCTCGATGCGACGACGACCACAAGCACGCGTTGCAGGCCATTCCCACGATCCCCGCGACGACGGTCGAAGGCGTCTTGTTGGAGCACGCGTACCTGCACTTCGAATGCGAGCTCGACCGTGTCATCGATCACCTCGGGGACAACAGCCTCATCATCGGCCGAATCGTCGCGGCGGCGGTCGCCGAGGACGCCTTGCGAGACATGGACCGCGACGCACAGGAGATGATCGCCCATTCGCCCTTGCTGGCGTATGTGCATCCCGGGCGATTCGCCGAGATCGTTCAAACCAATGCCTTCCCGTACCACGTCGGCTTCAAGCGCTGAGGCCTCGACGATGTCCCAGGACCTTCCGAGCCGGATCCTCGACTACCTCGATCGCAATCGCCAAGGGATGGCCGAGCTCTTGGAACGATTGGTCCTCTGCGAGTCACCCTCTGGAGATCGGGCGTCCCTCGTGCGCGTGCTGGACCTCCTCTCGGACGCGTTTTCGGAGCGACGTTTTCGACCCCGCATCCTGGCGGGCCAAGACAGCGGCGGCATGCTCGTGGCGATGCCCATGGAACGTCCACGCCATCGTCCGCACCAGCTGCTTCTCGGCCACTGCGACACGGTCTGGCCGATAGGAACCCTGGAGACGATGCCGGCGAGGACCGCAGACGGCACATTTTGGGGGCCAGGCTCCTACGATATGAAGGCAGGGCTCGCCCAGGGGTTGTTCGCGATCGAGGCGCTTGCCGCGGCGGGCGCCGACACCTTGCCCGTCACGCCGGTGTTCTTCATCAACTCCGACGAAGAGATTGGTAGTCACGAGTCGACGCGGGTCATCATCCGCTTTGCACGCAGCGCCGACCGCTGTTTCGTGCTGGAACCCTCTCTGGGCCCGGACGGCGACCTGAAGACCGCACGCAAAGGGGTGGGCAGCTTTTCGATCACCGTTCGGGGGAAGGCGGCACACGCAGGGCTCGATCCGGGGAAGGGAGCAAGCGCAATCCTCGAGCTGTCGCTCGTCATCCAGAAGCTCTTTGCGCTCAACGACGTCGAAAAGGGAATCACGGTGAACGTCGGTACGATCGACGGGGGCCTGAGCGCAAACGTGGTGGCCCCTGAGAGCAAAGCCTCGGTCGACGTCCGGGTTCCCACCATGGAAGACGCCGAGCGCATCGAAAAAATCATCCACGCGATCAAGGCCGAGACCCCGGGAACCGAATTGCTGATCGAAGGCGCGGTACGGCGGCCGCCCATGGAACGCACCCCCGGCAACCAGCGGCTCTGGCAACTGGCGCGGCGCGGCGCCGAAGAGCTTGGCATCTCGATCGAACAAGCGGCCGCTGGCGGTGGCTCGGACGGCAACACGACCAGCCAGCTCGCGCCGACGCTCGACGGCCTCGGTGCGGTGGGCGCAGGTGCGCACGCGGTCAACGAGCACTTGGTTCTCGACAAGATGGTGGAGCGGTCGGCGCTCTTGGCGAGGCTTCTCTCGTTTCCGCCCCTCGACGACGTGATACCTGCGTCGGGCTAGAGCCCTGCGACGCGAATCACGGCGTCGCGCGACGGCCGATCGTCGCCGACCTGTTCGAGCAACACGTCGGCAGGGCATTGCGATGCCTCGAGGAGCGCACGCAAGGGACGAAGGAGAACCGACTCGTCTTCGCCCGCGTCGTTCACGTCGCCGATTCGGCGGAGCCCGGACTCTGCGAGCTCCAGGATTGCGCCCGCCGAGTCCACCGCCTCTCGATTCATGAACTTGGTGCGGACGCCGTGTCTCGCTAGGGCGTCGCGCTGCCTTTCGACTTCTGGAAACGACCAAGTGTCGACCAAGCTCTCGAGCCCGCGAAAGCTGTCATCGTCGTACAGAAGCCCCTTCCAAAGCGCGGGCAGCGCAAACAGCATGTCCGGGCGCTGCACGTCTGCGCCCCGGCACTCGAGCGTGTTCTTGAGCCTGACTTCGGGAAAGAGTGTGCTCAGGTGCACCACCCAATCGCCATAGGTCGCTTGGATTCCCTGAAAGCCCTCTTGCATGAACGAACGGAATGTCTGCCCGGTATTGTAATGAGCCTTGCCGTCGCGCTTCACGAGAAACATCGGCACATCGACCGCCCAGTCGACGTACTCGAGGTAAGTCGACTGGTCTTTCCAAGCGAACGGCAGGAGCCCGGATCGGTCCGGGTCCATGTGGAGCCAAGCCAAGGCGCGATACGAACGATAGCCGCTCCGCTTGCCGCCCTCCCAAGGGCTGTTGGCGAACATGGCAGTCACGATGGGCTGCGCCCGCAGGCTCACCCGCAGCTTACGCATCGCGTCCTCTTCGGACGCGTAGTCGAGATTGGCCTGCACGGTGCAGGTCTTGGTCATCATGTCGCCCGCCATCGTGCCTCGCGTCGGCATGTACTCGCGCATGACGTCGTATCGCATCTTTGGTACCCAGCCGAGCTGCTCGACCGAGGCAAATGGGTGGCAGCCGAGGCCGAGCCACACGAGCCCGAGATCGTCGATGACCGGCTGCAGGTCCGCCCAGTGCAGGTCCGATTCCGACTTGCCGTCATGCACCGTCCGGTAGGGCGCCCCCGAGAGCTCGATCTGGGAGCCCGGCTCCAAGGTCACCGAAGCATCACCACGGCGAAGGGCGATGATCGGCCCGGTCTCGGTTTCGCGCACCGCGTCCCAGCCATGATCTGCGATTAGCTGTTCGAAGATCGCCGCGACGCTGACGGAGCCCTCGTAGGGCAGGTGCGCGCCATCGGCTTCTTGAACCGCGATTCGCTCGGCTTCCGTACCGATCCGCCAACGCTCCCGCGGCGTCTCCGCGTCGTGAAACAGCACGAGCAAGTCATCCATCCCGCGGAGCGGGGCATCGGGTTTCGGCAACGTGTCCTCTGAGGTCGACCTGGGGGCGCGGGACCTTACCACGAAGGTTAGCCGCACGCCGCTACGCCAAGACCCAAGCGCAGTTCGCGGTTGCACGACCGGCCTGGACGTGGTGGAACGGGTCCGTGGATCGACTGCTCGACCTTCTGCGCGAACGCGGTTTCCGTCGCGGCCACTTCGTATTGAGCTCGGGCAAGGAGAGCGACTTCTTCATCGATTGCAAGCCCGCGGTGCTTCTCGCCGAAGGACATGCGCTGGTCGGCCGGGCTTTGCTCGAACGAATTCGAGATTTGCTCGGTTCCGTTTCGGCGGTGGCCGGCGTGGAGCTCGGCGGCTGCCCGTTGGCGTCCGCGGTTGCCTGCGCGTCGTGGGTGGAGGGCGACCCCATCGACGCGGTTTACATCCGGAAGTCCAGCAAGGCGCACGGCACTCGAAAGCTGCTCGAGGGCGCAGAGCGTTTGGGTCCAAACGCCAAGCTCGTCATCGTCGAAGACACGGTGACCACGGGCGGGTCGACGCTCCGCGCCGTTCAGGCGGTTCGCGATGCAGGCTTCGAAGTTGCAGGCGTTATCGCCGTGGTCGATCGTCTCGAAGGAGGCGCTGCTGCGATCCGGGATGCGGGCGTCGCCTTCAGCACGCTCTATGACCGCACCGACTTCATGGGGGACGCATGAGGCATGCATCGCTAGCCATGTTGCTCGTTGCGGCGTGCGCTTCGTCGAGCTGTAAGCCGCAGCCAATCACCATGAAGCCCGGGGCCCGCACCTTCACGCCGGATTCTTATCCCAGCGTCTGGGAAGCCTGGACACGCGACAAAGAGTCTTTCGCCTGGAAGGAGCTGGCGCACGAGATTTTCGTCTCCGCCACGTTCGAGTCCTGGGAGTTCCGATGGGCTTACGTGGTCCGGTACGCGTACGATTACAGCCTCGCGCCCGAGGCACGCGACGAAATGCTCCAGGCCAGCCTGGCGAGCTCCCGCCAAGAGCACCGCTTCTTCGTCACCCTCTCGGGGATGGACTTCAAAGAATCGAATCTCGCGGGCAAGACGTCCGCCTGGCGGGTCCTGCTCATCGATCCGGAAGGCAACCAGACCGTGCCGCTCCTCATCGAGCGTGTGAGGCGGCCCACCGCGGTCGATCGGGTCTACTTCCCCCAGGTTAACCCCTATCGACAGACGTTTCGGCTGACGTTTCCGGCGGTCGACGCGGACGGGCGCAAAACCATCCCCGACGGCGCCGATTCGCTCATCCTACGCTTCACGGGCGCTCGGGGCAGGGCTGACCTTCGGTGGCGGCTCCGGCCTTCTCCGACCGGCTGAAGAAGGTTTGACAGCGTCGATTCGGGCTCGCTATCATTCGTTGGTCTCGTAAACCTTTGTAACAAATGGGGAAACGGGCCGCGTGGGGAGGTTCAGAATGATTGTGCGCCACAGGGGGTGGGCTGCTGCAGTTCTCGTTGCAGTGCTTGGTTTGGGTTGTCATGCAGCCGAGGACGATCCGGCGGGACAAGCTGGTGAGCTTTCGGATCCGGTTCGGCGAGAGAACGCCATCTTCAACCTCGAAGCGATCTACACCGAAACGCTTGCCGCGAACGCAGGGGATCGAAACAGCGCGGACGTCAAGGCTGTCGCCGACGTGACGGTCGGGCCGCTGACGCAGACCTATCTCGACTACCCCGAGGATCGAATCAACGGCCTCGGGATTCTCGATCTTCTGTACGAGATGCGTGACCCGCGCAGCATTCCTGCGCTGATCGAAGCCTTGAACTGGCGCACCGAGGTCTCGGAGGACCACGCAATTCGCGCCGCGCAGACGATACAGGGGATGGACGTTCCCCCAGCGGAGCGGCCCAAGGTGATCGAAGCCCTGGCTCGTTCTTTGGAGCGGATCACCGACGCCCGCTCCGAGGACAACAAGATGCGCGTCGCGATGATTCGCGCGCTCGGCTCGCTCAAGGACAGAGGCGCAACCGACATCCTGACGACGATTGCCACGAAGCAAGACGAAAAGCAGAACTTCTTGATCAATCGTTTGGCTGCCCAGCAGCTCGGCGAGCTCCGGGACCCCGCCGCGATTCCTTCGTTGATCAAGTGCCTCTTCCTCTTTGCACCGAACCGTCCGGACCTTCGGATGAATGACGTTGCGGCCGAGGCCTTGATTCTCATCGGACGCCCTTCGCTGAAGCCACTGCTCGCGGTGCTCGATGGCGCCGATGCGACAGCGAACGCGATTGCAAAGCAATACATCAACGCGATCAAAGCCCGCCGGCCCGACCTGGCCAACAAGATGACCCTCAGACAGGTGACCGGAGGGGAAGCGAGCTTTGCGCTCGGTGCGCTTGGCTTCTCCGAAGCCCTGGAGCCGCTTCTCCGAGAGGCGGCTTCGTCGGACACGCCTCGCAAGCTGAACGCCGCCATCGCCCTGGTTCGCATCGACGTGCCGGCCGCGGACGAGGGTCGCGTCCGCTCCACCTTGAAGAAAGTCTATGGCGATCTGCCGAAGGGCTACGCTGGGATCGCCATGCGTGGGCAGCTGCTTGCAGCGATCGCTCACACCTATGACGCGGACCTGATGCCGTTCATCTTCGAACAGGTGGTCGACAAGAAGGCCAATCCGGAGTTGCGCCTGATCGCCGTTCAAAACTACGCGCTCCTCGCGAACAAGGCTGAGGCCGCTCAGCTCTCTCAGGCCATTGCAATCGAGCCGCGCTCGGAGGCAGGTGGCTATCGCGAGAAGTTTGAAGAGCGCAGGTCACTGCTCGACCTTGCGAGCGAGTGCGACACGAGCGTCGACTGCTGGGTCTCCAAAGCTGCGAGCGCGGACAACGACAAGGCCCGCAAGGGTGCATACATGCTCGGGCGATACGGGAGCGGAAATGGCAAGGCGATCGACGCCCTGGTCGGCCAGCTCGGCAGCGATGACCTCGGGGTTCGACTCTCTGCGCTCATGGCGCTCGATCGCGTCGCAGACAAAGGCAGCGCTGCAGCGGTCTCGAAAATCGATGAGCTTCGGACCCGCGAAGAAGGTCAATCGGTCTGGACTCGTTTCCGCGGCGAGGCGTTGCCCATCCAGGCGCGTCTGCGAAGCCGTGGTGGCACCGCCGGGTAGATCCAGTCAAGGGTGAGGCCGGGTGCGCATCATCATCACCATCACCGTCGGCATGATGGGGGCCGTGGCGCTCGCCGGATGCGCGAGGGATGCCGACCATGAGCTCGCCAGCGAGGTGGTGTCCGGCGACGTTGCGCGCCCCGTAGCACGTGTCGGTGGTCGTTCGATTGGAGCTGCGGAGGTCGAGGCGCTCGCGGGAGCTGAAGCGATCGACGCTGAGGACGCGCTTCAACGGCTGATCGACGAAGAGCTTCTCGCGCAAGAAGCCGAGCGGCTTGGATTCACTGTCGAGCGCGAGGGCGAGCGGATGATCGAACGGCTCATGGTCCGCTCGATGCTCCACGACATGGAAGAAGAGAATACGCCGGAGTCGATCTCGGAAGAGGAGCTTCGCGAGGACTACGCGCTTCACGAGGACAAGTTCCGGATTCCGGAGCGCCGCCGAACTTGGCATATCCTCGTCAAGGACAAAGGAGACGAGGCCGAGGCCCTGGCTGCCTCGATCCTTCGCGAGCTGCAGCGGGCACAGGACCCGCACACCGTCTTCGCGCGCTACGCGGGCGGCGCCCCGGACGGCGTCGATCTCGAGGTGTTGGCCGAGGATCTGCCGCCGGTGACCCTGGAAGCAGGCCTAGAGAAACCTTATAAAGACGCAATCTTCAGCGCTAAATCTGAAGGGCTCTTGAAAAATCTCGTCGAGACCTCGTACGGCTGGCACGCGATTGTCGTCGCCGAAATCATGCCGGCCGAGCAGCTCAGCATGGCCGACGTGGAAGAGGCAAGTCGGTTCCGAATTAGTCAGGGTAAGCGCACCGCCATGCTCGTCAGGACAGTCCAGGCGCTGACGGCCGAGGGTTTGATCCAGTACGACGAGGAGGGCGTCGAGCGCCTTCTATCAAGGACCGGGCTTCCTGAGCGCGCGGACTGACGACGCTGCCGCGGAGTTGCTGTCGTGGCGAGCCCGTGACTAGCATGGGCCGCGATGGGGGAGCGGACAGGCCAGCGATTCGGCGGATACACGGTGGGTGCGCACATCGCCGACGGGTCGATGGGGGCAGTCTACGAGGCGTACCATGACGAGACGGGTGAGCGCGTCGCGATCAAGGTTCTTCATCCCCGCGTTGCACGCGATGCGATCGCTGCGGAGCGCTTTCGGCGGGAGTACGAAACCGCCGAGTCGCTTCGACATCCGTACATCATCGACGTCCGTGATTTCGGCGAAACCGACGACGGCGCGGATTTCATGACGATGGAGTTTCTCGAGGGCGAGGAGCTGAGCTTGATTCTTGCGCGGGAGGGTGCGATGCGGCCGGCACGCGCGGTGCGCATCGTCTGTCAGCTCGCCATGGCGCTTCAACACGCGCACTCCGATGGTGTGGTCCACCGCGACCTCAAGCCAGACAACGTCTTCATCTGCGACGGGCCAAACGGGGACGAGATTCGAGTTCTCGATTTCGGTTCGGTCAAGCTTCAACTAGGGACCGGTCCCAAGCTGACCGTGCTCGGTACCATCTTGGGTTCGCCGTACTACATGTCGCCGGAGCAAGCGATGGGGAAGCTCGATGTGGACCCTCGAAGCGACGTGTTCGCGCAAACCTCGATCATGTATGAGCTCGCCACCGGCGAGATCGCTTTCGCCGCGGACACCATCCCCGACATCCTGACCAAGATCATCGGAGAAGAACCGCCCCCAGTCAGCATTGCGAATCCAGCCTATCCCTTGTCCTTCGAAGAGGTCATCAGGAAGGGGCTTCGGAAGGACAAGCTCGGGCGTTTTGGAAGTAGCCTGGAGCTCGCCGAAGCCATGCTCGGGGCCTTCGGACTCCATCGCGATGTTCAACGCTGGGCGGGCACGCCCGTCAACATGATCGAAACCGCGATCGACGAGGCGCCAAAACCGCTGGCGATGGGCCCGCCGTCCCCGCCTCCGTTCACGAGCAGCGTTCCGCCAGAGCTCCCGACGCGCAAGCATCGGGGCGCAAAGCTGGCCATTGGTTTCATTCTCGCCGGCGCCCTGTTCCTCGGCGCCTGGCTCCTCCTGCGCTCCTGACTGTCAGTCGTTCGATTCGAGCAGGCCACCGCGCACCCGGTAGATCTGCGGCGGCTTTGCCGGTGTGCGCTCCGAGGAAAACGAATCCATGGAGGTCACCGCCGTCAACGACGAGCCGTTCCGGAGCGCATTGCCGAGCGCCTCTCGCGTTTGGTTCCCTTGGCGCAGCGTGGCCGAGATCAAGCGGTAGGCGTCGTAGCCATACGCCGCAAACATCTGAGGGGCCCTGGCGTATCGGGTTTCGTATGCCGTCCGGAAGTGCTGATTCAGGCTGGCCTCGGACGCCTCGTAGAAAGGCAGCGCGACCAGCGCGCCCTGAAGATAGCGCTGTGCACGGCCGAGGAGCTTGGCCGACCAACTCGGGCTTGGCAGGAGGAAGTGAACCTTTCGTTCGGCGTGCTCGGGCAGCGCGCCGCCGCCGATGCTCCACGCACCTTCGGCCGCGAACGTAGGCGCGATCAGCGCCACTTGGTCGGCAACGTCGGCGAAGAGAATCGCGTCACAACTCGTTTCGAGCACCGTGCGCACGTAGTCGACGAAGGACTTGGTCCCCGGCGGGTACGCCACGCCGTCGCAGTAGACTCCGCCCGCGGCGGCGACCTCTTGATCGAAAAGGCGCTCCATCGTGCGGCCATACCCATGGTCGGGGTAGAGAACCACGAACCTCGAGAGCCCACGGGCGCGTGCCGCGCCAACCAACGCGGCCAGCTCGTCGCGCGGACTGTAGAGGAAGCGAAACACCTGCTCGCCGGCGTTGGTCACATCGTCGGACGCCGAAAAGCTCAGCAGAGGGACGGCTGCGCGCCCGGCGGATCGAGCGGCGGCGTCGGTCGTACGGCTTGCGACCGGGCCGAGTACCGCGATCACGCGCTGGTTCGTGATGAGCGACTCGACCGCTGCACTGGTCTGTGCGGCGTCGCCTGCGGTGTCCTCGACGACGAGCTCGGGCCCGCCTTCGTCGAGCGCCGCCAGCTGCATACCCTGCAGGAGCTGAAGGCCCACTTCGCGTCCGCGCCCGCTGAGCGGCAGGAGCGCGCCAACCACGTACGGGTTGCCGTGCAGAAACTCGTCGGCTCGGGCGAGCAAGATCGCGAGGTCGGGATCGGCGGCCGCATCGGTCCCACGCAAGGATTGAGAGCTCAGGGCGACCAAATCTGGATCCTGAGTCTCGAGGGCGTGGCGAAGGATTCGCATCGATACGAAGACCTGGGGAAGGGCGCCCGGCCGAAGCTCGCCGAGCAGCGCTGTGGCCTCTTCGATGGTGAGCTTTTCCACCAGAACCGTGACGGCAGCATCGCTGCGTGGAGGGTCGGGGGAGGGGCCGCCCCGTTCGATGAGGGTATCGAGGATGCTCAACCCAAGAGCCGCGCTCGTGGTCTGTTCCGCGGCAATCACGGCGGTGTCCCAAAGAAGCGCCTGCTCCTCAGCTGAAAAGCGCTCTCCCGCGAGTGGCCCGACCGTCTCGAGCGCCCGTTCTGGATCCCCGAGCTGCAGTTGACACGAGGCCAAGTGAAGCGACGCGCGAAGGGCAATCGCTTGGTCGGCGCTCTGCACGGCCTGCTCGAAGTGAGGGATCGCGCGCTGGCATCGGCCGATGTCGGAGCCCAACACGCCCAGCTCGAGCCGCGCCAAATCGGCTTCGGTCGTACCCTGATTGTCGATGATGAACGCCTCGTAGGCGCGCTGAGCACCTGCGGTGTCGCCGCTCGAAGCCAACGCGCGCGCCCGCGAGATCTCGGACGGCGGGGCCTTTTCGAGGGGGCTCTCGACCTTCTTTGGCGCGCAGCTGACCAAAAGAATCAGCGCCACGCACGACAACGCGCTTCTCACCATGCCGGCGCACGATACATGCCACACCGCCACCGGTCACACTCCCGCATCCCAGCGCTTGGCCAGCTTCGCAAACTCCTCGACCGAGAGCGTTTCGCCACGTCGCCCTGGATCGATCCCCGCCTCGCTCAGTGCGTTCGATGCTCGGCTCGCATCGCCGAGGGCGCGCAGGGCGTTGTGAAGCGTTTTCCGCCGCATCTGAAACGCAGCCCGAACCACCGTCCGAAACGACTCGGTCTCTTCGGCCAACGGCGCCTCGCGAGGAAGGAACCGCACGACCGCGCTGTCGACCTTCGGCGCCGGGTAGAAAGAGCCGGGGCGCAGTCGACACACCGTTTCGACCTCGAAGGCCGCACGGGTGAACACCGTGAGGGCGCCGTATTCTTTCGTTCCCGGCGGCGCGATCAGTCGATCCCGCACCTCTCGCTGGACCATCAGGATTGCACCCCCGAGGACCGCATGATGGGCGCCCACCTGCCGGATGATCGCCCCGGTCGCCTGATAAGGAAGGTTCCCCGTGACGACGAGCTTTGATCCACAAGCCTCGGAATACGCTTCGAGATCGAGGTTCGCTGCGTCACCCCAGCGGACCTCTAGGCGGTCCTGCTCCGCGAACTCTTCCTCGAGGACGCGAACCATGTCTCGATCGAGCTCGACCCCGAGAACGGTGGCGCCGCGCTCGAGAAGGGCGTGGGTCAGGGCGCCTAGGCCCGGCCCGAGCTCGACGATCTGCTCGCCCATCGCCAGCGCGGCATCGGCGATTTGCGCGATGGCGCCAGGCTGGATGAGGAAATTCTGAGAAAAGGACCGTTTCGGCTGCAGCTCGTATTTCCTAAGCAGATCCCTGGTATCGGGCGGCGGGCCCCCTTCGCGCTTCATCGCCTCAAGTCTCGAAGATCATGGATATTTTGGCAGCAAAACGACACGAGAAACCCAGTTGTGGCACAGCCGTTGTCAGGGGTGAAGGCGTTATTATATTGGTGTCGCTCGTAGATTGACCTACGTTAAAGGCAGAGGAACAAATGCTTCCAGGCTTCATCATCGACCAAATCCGTCAGCGTGAGGAAGAAGAGCAGGCAAAGCGCCAAAATCCTCAGATCCAGCTGCCTGTTCCGATGCCGGAGCGCTCCAAGGCGCCCAAGCGCAAGCGCAAAGACGACTCGGACCGCGGCGTGGTGATTATCGACCTGGGCGCCGAGTGACAATCCGCTAGACTGCGGGTGTGTCAGACCGTGCCTTAGTGAGCCTGGATGAGCTAGCTGACTCCGTGTGGAAGCAGGCCGACCGAGGCGAGCTCGGCGAGGCTTTTAGGCTGATTTGGGAGGCGGAAGAGGTGCCCGCGCACGCGGCCGACCGGCTGCGCACGCGGGCGGAGCTCCAGGCGTACTGCGGCAATGAAGATGCGGCCCTGGCGCTGATGGCGGACCTCGCGGACCGAGACGGTTCTGCCTCGATGGTTCGCGCCCGCGTCGCTGTGTCACGAGGTGACTGGGAACCGGCGCGCGAGCATGCGCTCGACGCGACCCGCGCTTCGCGCGCTAACAGTCGCGCGCTTCTGTTGGCAGCACGCGCGAGCATCGAGTTGGGCCGTGCGGAAGAGGCTCGCGAGCTCATTGACCGAATCGAGCACGAGGGCCCGATTGAAGCCCTGGCCGTTGCCGCGCTGCGTGCCCGGCTCCCCGGCAACGACCCTGCGACGGCAATGTCCGGGGTCATCGAGCGCGCACAGGCCCAGGGCGCGGCCGGCATCTGCGCCGAAGCCTGGGCCGACCTGAGCGAGCACCATCGAGCTCGAGGCGAAACCGAGGCAATGCGGAAGTCGGCGCTGCGCGCGGTGGAGCTTTGGGACGACATGGCGACTTCGCTGCCACCGCCCCTTCGTGCCGGCTTCTGGTGCGATGCGAAGCGGCAATCCATGCGCGCGAAGTGCAAACACAAGAAGGCCGAACCACGCCCCGCTTCGAAAAACATGCTTACGCCTTTGCTTGCCAATCTGCGGCGGCTCGCCAGCGAACGCGATCTCTCGAAGCTGCTTTCCGTCATTACCGATGGCGCCGTCGCGCTGAGCGGCGCCGAACGCGGCTTCGTATTGCTGGTCGACGCGCGGGGCGCCCTCGAAGCAAAGACGATCCGCGGCGCGAAGAACCAGCTCGGCGAAGAGACTGCGGCGTTCAGCCGTTCGATCGCCGAGACGGTTCTCATCGACGGCGACCCGGTGGTGACCGTCGACGCGACGCACGACGCCCGCGTTCAAGACTACCTGTCGGTCCATCAGCTGATGCTCAAGTCGGTTGCCTGTCTTCCCATCGAGTCGCGAGGACGAACTTGGGGCGTCCTGTACTTGGAGCACAGGAGTGCCAGTGGACGGTTTTCGGGGACGGACCTGACGCTGCTTCGGGCCTACGCCGATCAGGCCGCCATTGCGATTGAGACGTCACACCTCTTTGAACGCATCGAGGCTCAGAGACATGATCTGGAGCGCGCCAACCTCGCGCTACGGGAAGCCAACGCGCATCTGGAGCAGCGGCTTCATGGCCAGACCGAGGCGCTGCACCGAACCCAGAAAGAAATCGCTTCGCTCCAGATGTCGACTTCGGGGGGGGAGCGCTGGGGCCTCGTTGGTGCCAGCGACGGCATGCGACGGGTGTACGAGCTGCTCGATCGGCTCGCCGGCAACGAAGTTCCCGTGGTCGTTGCGGGAGAGAGCGGGACCGGCAAAGAGCTCGTCGCTCGCGCCATCCACAGAGGAAGCACGCGCGCGGACGGTCCGTATGTGTCGCTAAGCTGCGGTGCGATCCCCGAAGGCATCCTCGAAAGCGAGCTCTTTGGTCACGTGGCCGGAGCGTTCACCGGAGCGGCACATGCACGCGACGGGGTCTTTGCGCAGGCTCACGGCGGAACGCTTTTCATGGACGAGATCGCCGACATGCCGGCGCGCATGCAGCTCGATTTGCTCCGGGTGCTCCAAGAACGGCGCGTGCGTCCGGTCGGCGGCGCCGAGGAGAGGCCCATCGATGTCCGCCTCGTCACAGCGTCGAAACGCCCGCTCCGAGAGCTGATCGACGAAGGCAAGCTTCGCGAGGACCTTTACTACCGATTGGCGGTGGTCGAGCTGGCCTTGCCGCCCCTGCGTGAAAGGCGCTCCGACATCCCGCTGCTTTGCGATCACTTCCTGCGGCGCATCGCCGAGGAGCGCGGGGAGCCCGCCAAGCGACTGAGCCGCGACGCCTTGCAGCGGCTCTGCGCCCACGACTACCCGGGCAACGTTCGGGAGCTCGAGCACCTGCTGGTCAACGCCACTGTATTTGCCGCGTCGGACTGCATCGAGGCCGAAGAGCTCGCGATCGAGCCCGGCCGAGTTTCGCGACCGTCGAGCACAGACCTCGGCAACTACGAGTCCTTCAAGGACGCCGAGCGCGATCGCATTTTGGCTACGCTCAACACGCACGGATGGAACCGTGCGAAGGCCGCGCGCGCCCTCGGCATGGCGAGGCGGACGTTCTACCGCCGGCTCAAGGAGCACCGAATCGTGCTTCCTCGAGGGAAGGGGGCGAAGGACGAGGACTCGCAGCCTTAGAGGCTGGCGGGCGAAACCGCGCCCGAAACACCGGCGTCGTACTTCTCCGGTGACTCCCCCGGAGGCAGGTACAAGGGCGGCTCGCCGGGCCGCGACCAATCGACCCAGTAGACCGCCTTCGAGCGGACATCGACATGAACGAAGCTGCTGCGCGGGTAGTAGCCGACCCCGACCTTGGTGAGCGTCAAGCAGTAGTCTCGTAGGACTTCGTTCGGCACGCCTTCTACACGGATGTCGATTGCTTCGCCTGTCGCGTGCCGGCTCGAACCCCCCTCGTCACCGTTGTTCGAGCGGTAGGCACTGACCACCACGATCGTCCGGCCGTTGAAATGATCGGCAAGATAAGCGAGCGCGCGCATCAGTCGCGGATGCGGACGCTTCACTCGATCGGTTTCCCGGTCGCGAAGAAATCGTCCGAGTCGTTGCCGGGCCTTGGGATCGGGTTTCCCGCTCTTGTCGAACAGGTGTACCCGGAGCGTCTCTTGGCTGGCCGGGCGCTCGAGTGTGACAAGGCCGGACAGGACCGAGTTCCGCGCCTTGCTCGCCTTGGCGCTCTGGCTGTAGCCGGGCAGCTCGAGCCGCTGACCGACTCGCAGGGTGGAATCGGGCTTGAGACGATTGGCCTGCGTCAGCGCCTTGACGGTCACTTTGTTGAGCTGGGCAATTCCGGTGAGCGTCTGCCCCGGGTAGACGTAAACCACGCCTTTGGGTGGAATGCGCAGAATCTGGCCGACCCGCAGGCTCGACGTCTTTTTCAACCGATTCGCCGCCGCCAGATTCGTCACCGAGACCCGATATCGCTTGGCAATCACGCCCAGCGTCTGACCTTGCTGCACCGTGTGCTTGCGCTGCGCATGTGCAGGCGAATGTAAGAGGAAGACCAAAAACACCGCGACGACCGCGCGCCACGCCCAATTCCAGCTCATCACGACCCAGCGAGTATTGATGAGTCCAGGGCTAGGGCAACTAAGCGACGAAGCTCTCTGTTTTTTTGCCTTCGGCGGCGCGCGTTGCGACCATGAATTCAGACACCTTCGTTCGTTGACATTCGGTGGGTTCGCGCGTCGAGCACAAGCAGTGCCCGACGATCGCGGATGTCAGTGTTCCGCTCACTAGGTTCACCTAATTTAGGCCTAATTAGCACATAATTTAGTGCTAAATTTTCCTAAGTTGCTTGACCCTAGGGTGGTTCGGTCATAGCCTTGTTGAGGAACGGCGCGCTGCGCGTGCTTCCCCCGGCGAGCCAAATCATGACCTACGACCCAGAGGCAAACGAAGCGATGCAGAAGCCAAACACGTTGGCTGCATCCGCCTCTGATGCGAGCGACCGAGAAGGGGCTGTGAAGCCCAAGGCGAACAAGAAAAGCGGCAGCAAGCCGAACAATGTTCGCAAGATTCGGATCGAGCGCATGATGTCCAAGGCTGAGTTGGCTCGACGCGCGAACCTATCGGTGTTGACGATTGATCGTGTCGAGAAGGGTTTTGGATGTCGGATGGACACAAAACGGAAGATTCTCGAAGCTTTAGGTCTGAGGCTCGCCGATCGGGTGCGTGTGTTCGGCGAGGAGGAGTAGCGTGGCTACATGGCGTCTGAGGGGAAGAACTTAATCGGCGTCGACATCGGTTCGAGCGCGATTAAAGTCTGTGAAATCAAAGAGGGGCGACGGGGGGCTCGAACCATCACCAGGTTCGGTTATCACCCTCTTCCTGCCGAAACCATCGTCGATGGTCACATCATCAACTCCAGCGCCGTCGTGGAGGGGCTCGAGAAGCTGTTCGCGGGCACCAAGCGGCGAAATGTCGCGCTTCGTGCCAGCGGCCACAGTGTGATCATCAAGAAGATCTCGATGCCCCTGATGACTGCGGCTGAGCTCCAGGAGCAGATCAACTGGGAAGCCGAGCAGCACATCCCGTTTGACCTCGAGGAGGTGCACGTGGACTACGAAGTGCTCCACGAGCGCACCGATCACGGACAAATGGACGTCTTGCTCGTCGCGGCAAAGAAGGAAGAAATCACCGATCTCACGAACCTGGCGATGGAAGCTCGACTTCGTCCTATGGTTGTAGACCTGGACGCGTTCACTATCCAAAACGTCTTCGAAGCAGGCTACGGCGGTGCGGCGGAGGACGAAACGACCGTGCTGGTGCACTGTGGAGCGTCGACGACAACGGTGAACATCCTTGCGGACTCCACAACCGCCTTCACGCGAGACATCGCCAACGGTGGGAACTCGATCACCGAGGAGATTCAGCGGCAGCTCGGCATCGGTCGAGACGAGGCGGAGTCGTACAAGTGCGGCGGCGAAGGGCGCGGTATCGTTCCACGCGAGGTGCCCGAGATCGTCAATCAGGCGGTCGAGCAGCTCGCAGGCGAGATTCAGCGTTCGCTCGACTTCTATCTGGCGACCAGTGGTGAACGCGAGCTGAGCCGGATCTGCTTGTCGGGTGGTACCGCCAACATCCAATCCCTTCTCGATGCCCTTCAAGAGCGCGCCCAGGTGCCCGTCGAGGCGCTGGACCCCACGCGGGTGGCCGATGTGGACGAGAAGGCCGTTGCAGAGCTGCAGGGAAGAGCTTCCCAAGCGGTGGTCAGCATTGGCCTGGCGCTGCGCAAAGAGCGGGAGCGTAACTAATGATTCGCATCAACCTGCTACCGACCGACAAGAAGAAGCGCGCACGCCGCGCGGCGCCGTCACCTCTTCCGACGGGCGACCTCAACCTGACCACCTGGGGCATGGTCTACGGGGGCGCGATCGTCGTGTGGCTGATCGTGCTCGGCGTCCTGTACTTCGCGCAGAGCGGAGAAATGGATACAATCGCCCAGGAGAACAAGACCCTCGAGGCGCGCCGAGACGAGCTCGTGCGCAAAACCAAGGGCTTGGCGGAGGTCGAAGGTCGCCTCGAAAAGAGCAGGCGACTCGAAAAAGTCGTTCAAGACCTCGAGCGGGCGCGACGCGGTCCGACGCGGGCGGTCATGGAGCTTTCCAAGGTGCTGAGCAGCCCGGGCGGTCCGTCGATCAACCCGGCCGAGCTCGAGCGAATGCGGGAGGAAAACCCGCTTGCCGGATTCAACGAGTCCTGGGACGTGCGGCGGCTCTGGATCTCGCGATTCGAGGAAGTCGAACGCGATTGCAAGATCACGGGCATGGGGCGGTCGAACGAAGATGTTGCCGAGTTCTTGCGTCGGCTGACCCTTAGCGAGATCTATGAGGGCGTGACACTCCAAAGGACGCGCGCGGCTACGGACTCGGAATCGGGCCTCCCGATGGTGGGCTTCGATATTACCTGCAAGGTGAAGTACTGATGTCTAGTTTCGAAGATCGATTCATAGCCATCCCGGGTTGGGGTAAGGCGCTGGTGCTCGTTGGCCTGCTCGCCCTGCTCGGTATCGGGTATTACGCGCTGGTCTACAGCAGCATCTCGGGCGAAGTTCAGCGTGGCCGGCAGACGCAAGAGCAGCTTCAGGATCAGATTCGCGACGCCGAAAGGCGCGAGAAGCAGTACCTCCAGCTCACGCAGGAGCTTGCCAACCGCGAGGTCGCAGACCGGCAGAACCGACGAATCCTGCCCGAGAACGCAGAGATTGCCGCGTTCCTTCAAGATCTGAACCGCGTTGCCGAGCTTAGCGGCCTGACGATCCGACTGGTCGAGCCCCGCCCTGAGCTGCGCGAAGAGCTCTACGCGAAGATCCCGGTGGTGCTCGCACTCACGGGTCGATTCCATCAGATGGGTAAGTTCTTTTACAACGTGAGCAAGCTAGACCGGGCGATCAGCCTGGAGAACATCCGGATGACCCAGCCGAGGCTGATGCCGTCTGGGGAGGTGCTCATCGACGTGGATGTGCGCGCGACCACCTACCGGCGTCCGCCAGCCGAAGGGAAGAAGTAGCCAGCCATGAGCTCCAAGATTCGAGTTTTCGCATGTGTCCTTCTCGTCGCCGGCATTGCCGTGGCGGGCTGCGGCGACAATGAAGACGAGTTCGGCACCGGATTCGGACTCGGCAAAAGTGGCGACGGCGACGCCGAAGACACCAAGTCGGCCGAGGGGGATGCAAAGGCAGTCTCGGCCGAGTTGGATCCCGGCCCGGTCGTGTACACCGATGACGATTTCTCCGAGCTCGACATTCAGAATCGCGATCCGTTCCGTTCCTACGCCAAGGCGTTTCAGGCTCAATCGGCCTCGCCCGCACAGCGTCGCGTCCTCTTGCCGAGCACCAGCGTGGACGAGATGAATCTGATCGCGATCGTGACGGGCATCGCAACGCCGCGAGCGATGCTCACCGATACCGCAAAGGTAGGACATGTGATCCGTCGAGGTGATTATATCGGTCGTCCCGAAGTGGTACAGACCGGAGGTTCAGAGGGAATGCCAGTCACACTGAACTGGCGTGTGGACCGCATCCGTCCAGGATCGGTGGTTCTAACCCGTGAAGACCCCACTGCGCCCGACAAGCCACCGTTGACCCGGGTGATGCCGCTTCATGAAGGCGGCGAGTTACCGCAGTTCACGACGCCCTAGTCGCCGAAAACCATCCGCGCAGAAAATCCGTCGTTTTCTTGCCCCGGCCATCGCTGGCGTTCGATGATTAACGTCAGCTGGCAGAGGAGTCAGGAATGCGTATTCATTGGGGTCTTGCAATCGCCTTGGGAGCAACTTTCGTATGGGTCAATCTGGCCCAGGCGGCAGGGCCAAAAATCGATAGTGTCCGTATCGACGGCGCACGTGACGAAGCACAGGTTTCGATCGATGGCTCGTTCGACGATCCGAAGTATGCGGTTCGCACGCGGAACGACGGTCGGCTCATCATCATCGACATCGAAGATGCAGCGCTACCGCCCGGCGGAATCAACTCGACGGGAAGCACCTCGCTGGTAGCTCGCACCATCGCGAGCAACACCGCACAGGGCGCTCGCATCGAGCTGATGCTCACAGGCAAAGCGACGTACCGAGCGCGCGCCACGGGGAGCGGTATCACCGTGAACCTCCGTCGCGGCGAGGGTTCCAACGCGGCAAAGGCGAAGAGGTCGTCGGCTTCAGGGGGGCCGAAGGTCGAAGGCATTCGTCTCGAGCAGAAAGACGGTCGCGACCGCGTGGTGGTCGAGCTTGCCGGTGCCCCGGAGTTTCGAGTTTCCACGCGCGCAGGTTCGCCGCCTCGACTCGAGGTGCTTGGCGCCCGCATCGACTCCAGAGCAAACCGACGCATCGAAGCGCCACGGGGGGCGCTGATTGGGTCCGTCGAGCTGGAGCAAAAGGGCGACCGCGCGGTAATCGAGGTCCATGGTTCGGAAGGCGCCGCCGGCACCGCGATACGCTCGGGCAGTCAGATCGTTTGGATGTTCTCGCCGACCAAGAGCGATACGAGACCGCACACGCGGACCATCGCCCGGGAAAAGGACTACGCGGCTGAAGTGGACGGGCCCGAGGTGGCAGGCTTCCTGAGTAAGATGCCGATGCAGGCCGGCGGCAAGTCCAGCCGGCGCTACTCCGGTCGTCGAATCGACCTCGACTTCAAGGACGCCGACATCCACAACATCCTACGGTTGCTCTCCGAGGTGGGTGGGGTGAACGTCGTCACTGCGGACAATGTCGGTGGCACGGTGACGATTCGAATGCGCGATGTCCCGTGGGATCAGGCACTCGACGTCGTCCTGCAGGCAAAGTCCCTCGGCATGATTCGTCAGGGCAACCTGCTCCGCGTCGCTCCCCTCGCTCAGCTTGAGCAGGAGCGCGAGGCGGCCATCGCCCGTCAGAAGCAGCAGCAGCAGCTCGCTCCGCTCGAGACCCGTCTGGTGCCGGTGAGCTATGCGACGGCCTCCGAGCTCCAGCCGCGCGTTCGCGAGCTGCTCACGGAGCGCGGCACGGTCTCCGTCGATACTCGTACGAACATGCTGATCGTGCGCGACATCGTCGGCCAGCTCGACGACGTAGAAGATCTGGTGCGGAGTCTGGATACCCAGACGCCGCAAGTCCTGATCGAGTCGCGCATCGTCGAAGCAAGCAGTAGCTACTCCCGAGACATCGGTGTCCAGTGGGGCGGCAACGCGGTCATGAGCAGCGCGACCGGCAACCCCACCGGGCTTCGTTTCCCGTCTGACATCGGCATCGCGGGCGGCTCGCCGACCGGCGATGCGCCTACGAGCGGACTCTCGCCGTTCAACCCCGGCGTGGCGAATCCAAACTTCGCGGTGAACCTGCCGGCGGTCGTCGGCCCTGGTTCCGGTGGTGCGCTTGGCTTGGCTCTGGGTAGCTTGAGCGGCGCCGTGAACCTCAATGTTCGCCTGAGCGCTGCCGAGGCGGCGGGCTCCGTGCGCATCATCAGCTCTCCGCGAGTCCTCACCCTGGACAATAACGAGGCCTCGATCTCGCAGGGTACCTTGATTCCGTTCTCGCAGGTCAGCGCTCAGGGCGTCAACACGGCATTCCAGGAAGCCAAGCTCGAGCTCAACGTGACGCCACACGTGACCAGCGACGGCTCGGTGGCCATGGACGTCAAGATCACCCGTAACGAGCCCGACTTCGGTCGAACCGGGGCGAATGGTGACCCGACGATTCTCGAACGAGAGGCCCAGACGCAGCTCCTGGTCGACGATGGCGATACCGCCGTCATCGGCGGTATCTACACGCGAAACACGGGCCGCAACGTCGACCAGGTACCGTTCTTTGGCGACATCCCGGTTCTTGGAGTCTTCTTCAAGCGCCGCCGCTTCCGCGAGGACCGGAACGAGCTTCTCATCTTCCTCACGCCGAGGATCGTGAACAGGGCGCTCGCGCTGCCGGAGTAGTTTCCCCGTAAAGAGGCCGCTGCGCGTCCTCCACAGGGCTTCGCCCTGGATTCGTGACTGCGGACTGGGTGGGCCGTATGCTTCCGGGCATGCGCGTGTATCTCTCGGGGCCCATGGGGGCTGGGAAGTCGACTGTGGCTGGTCTGGTGGCCGGGCAGCTCGGCACCCGTTCGCTCGATTTGGATGCACGGGTCGAAGAGCTGGCCGGGCGGTCGATTCCGGAGATCTTTGCGGAGCGCGGAGAGGGTGCGTTTCGGGCCCTCGAGAGAGAAGCGCTCGAGTCACTTCCTGGCGATGTCGGCGTGGTTTCGCTCGGTGGCGGCACGGTGGTCGACGACGACGCGCGTCAAATGCTGCTGCGCGGAGGCATCCTCGTCACGCTGACCGCCGAACCTTCGGTACTCGCGGCACGGGTGGGCGCAGGTCGGGGGCGCCCATTGCTTGGCGAGGATCCTCGGACTGACCTGGAGCGCATCCTGAAGGCCAGAGAGGCCGCCTATGCGGAAGCCCATGCGGTCATCGACACGAGCGCACAAGAACCCGAAGCGATCGCTGCGGCGATTGTGGCCGTCCGCAACCTCTCGCCAATCGTCGTGCCTCTGGGCTCGCGGACCTATCGCGTCGAGGTGGGCCGCGGCGTCCGCCATCGGGTTGGGATTCGCGCAAACGAGCACGCTGCGGGCCAAGCGATTTTGGTGTTTGACGGAGAGGATGACCGTCCCTGGCCGCAGGACGCCGTTCGCGATCTCAGCTTGGCCGAAAAGCCTCCCATCGAGGTGAGGCTTCCGGGGGACGAAGCGCACAAGAACGTCGCGAGCGTGGAGCGGATTTGGGACAGCGCGCTCGAAGCCGAAGTCGACCGACGCGCGATCGTCATTGGCGTGGGCGGCGGCGTGATCGGCGATTTGAGCGGATTCGCGGCCTCGACCTTGTTGCGTGGCGTGGCCCTCGGGCAGATTCCCACGACGTTGCTCGCGATGGTCGACAGCTCCGTCGGCGGCAAGACCGGATTCAATCGACCGCGTGGCAAGAACCTCGTCGGAACCTTCTATCAGCCGAAGTTCGTTCTCTGCGACGTGGAGACGCTATCGACCTTGCCCAGCGAAGAACGGATCGCAGGCCTGGCAGAGGCTGTGAAGAGCGCTTGGCTCGACTCCGAGGAGTCGGTCGCCATGCTCGAACGCGACGCCGAGGCGCTCATGGCAGGCGATACGGATGCGACGATTCGTGCCGTCCGGATGTCGATCTTGCTCAAGTCGAGAATCGTGCATGAAGACGAGCACGAGTCAGGCCGACGGATGCTCCTCAATCTCGGTCACACCGTTGGTCATGGGCTCGAAGCTGCGAGCGGCTACCGTGGCATTCGACATGGCGAGGGCGTGGCGCTCGGAATGATCGCCGCCATGCGGGTTGCGGCCGGGCTGGGGCGAGGGCGCCGCGAGGAAACAAATCGACTGACCCGACTTTTGCGAAAATTGGGGCTGCCGACGGATCTCGATCGAAGACTGAACAGCCGTGCGCTGGACTTCATCGGCTCGGACAAGAAGCGCCGCGGCGACAGAATTCACTTCGTAATTCCGAGGTTTCCGGGCGAGACCGAAATCGCGATGCTCGGCCTCGACGAGGTTCGGCGAGCACTTTCGCAATCTTGAGTACCGGAAATTTGGCGGCGGACACCCGGCCTCGATACCATGGGAACACCCTTTGGAGGGGACTTATGCGTCGAATCATCCTCATGGCCATGGTGCTCGCGGTGACGGTTGCTGGTTGCAATCGCTTTCCCGACAACGGACTTCAAATCAGCGCGAATTTGCTCCCGGACGACGCCTGTTTCGTGTCCGGAGATCAAGAAGAGCGTCTGCTGCGGGGCCTTTGGGACACTAACATTGCAAGCGGCTACACGATCGCCCTCCAGCTTCAGAGCTACCTGATCAGCAATGCGCTGGAGTTTCAGGGCGAGCAAGGAAACCTCCAGGTCGACAACTACGACATTACGATTCTGCTTGCGGACGGAAGCGCGCCCGACCTCGGAGGCCTGATCAATCCGTATCGCGTCACCACCAGCGCGGTCCTTCTTGCCGGCGAGGCCGGCGGTGACCCCATTGCGGGGGTGGGCGTGGCAACGGGCATTCCCGCTTCGTACCAAGACGCTATCGTGGCTCTGGGAGTCGACGAGATTGTGCTCAGCATTCGCGCCGGCGGCACGACGTTTGGCGGCTTCAGTCAGCGGTCGGCGGAGTTTCGCTGGCCGGTCGCGCTCTGCGCGGGTTGCTTGAACAACTGCGCGTCCGAAGACCTCGACACCAGCTGCATCCCAGGCCAAGACGTTTGGCCCTACTGCATACCCTAGCGCAGCGTAAACAGGTAAGGCGGAATCAGCGCAACCTGCTCTTTGGCAAGAAGGCGGAGCGTTTGCGCCCAGGGGTCGAGCGGTAGCGTCGCAGCGAGCGGGTGTCGGCGCAGCCAAAGGCGCTGAAGCGTTCGCGCGTCGTCCTCTCCGTTTCCACTGAGGAGCTCGTTGATGGCATCGAGCATCCCTTTGGGCGCGGGCCAGAGCTCGACAGGCGCCTCGGGCCCGAGCCCGGCGGCGGTCCGTGCTTTTTCAAGCGCTTCGCTGAGGCCGGCCATCTCGTCGATGAGGCCGAGCTCCTTGCCGTCCTGGGCGGTCATGACGCGGCCTTCCGCGGCGGCCAGGACGGCTTCGGTCTCCATCTCGCGGCCCGCGGCCACACGACTGATGAAGCGATCGTAGGTGTCGCGAAGCAGTGTCTCGAACGCCTGGCGCTCGCTTGGATTCAGGGCGCGAACCGGCGTCGACCAGGCAGCGCGCTTACCCCGCTGCAAGATGAACGTGCTGACGCCGATGTCTTCGGTGAGCGCGGCGAAATTGAACTTGCCACCCACCACGCCAATCGAGCCGACCAGGCTGTTGGGGTGGGCCAGGATCTCCCCGGCGGCGGACGCAACGTAATAGCCGCCGCTCGCCGCCATGTCGCCGACGCTCGCGATCAAGGGCTTTCGTTCGGCCAGGTTGCGCGCTGCTTCCCACATGCGGTCACTGGCCAGCGCCGAGCCCCCGGGCGAATTGATGCGCATGACGACCGCTTTGACGTTCTCGTCGTTTTCGAGTCGCTCCATCGCTCGGACGAACGGGCCGGCGACGGCATTGCCTCGCGCATCGGATTCTCCGTCGGTGATGTTGCCGTTCACGAAGACCAAGGCGACCCGCTCACCGCTAGTTTTCGGCTTATCACTCTCGCCGCTCAACAGACCCAAGAACTGCCCCAGGGTGAGCTGCTCTTGCTTGGGTAGCATCCGGGTGCGGCGAATGGTCTCGACCGCGGCGGCGTTTTTGATCTCCTCGCGTGATTCCCGCAGGAAGCTGACCGCGTCGACCAACCCAGCCTTCATCGCAGCGTCCGAGCCGTAGGGGCCTTGGTCGATCAATGCTTTGGCCCGGTTCAGGTCTCCGTCCGTTCGGGACTGGGTGGCTGCGAGCAGTGCGCCTTGCAGATCATCGAGGATCGCATCCATCGACTGCTTGGCCTCTGGGGGCATGTCGTTTCGAATGAACATGTCCCCAGCGCCTTTGTACCGGCCCATGTGGATGATTTCCGCTTCGACGCCGACCTTCTCGAGCAGCGCACGGGCATAGATCATGACGGCGGCCGGGCCGATCAAATCGAGGGTCCCGGCCGGAGACATGCTGATTCGGTCGCAGCTCGAAGCCAGCAAGAGATAGCCGACGTTGTCCGCGGTTTCGAAATGACAATGGACAGGCCGGTTTTCCGCCCGGAAGTCACCGAGTGCCTCGACGAGGTCTCCGACGCTTCCCCATGCGCCCTGCAGGTGTCCCACGCGTACCAGGAGGCCCTTGACCCTCTCGTCATCGGTTGCTTCCCAGACCCGCGCGAGGACGTCGTGCAAGGTCGGCTGCGGCGGGGCGAATGGATCGTGCTCTGCGCCGTCGGGAAAGGCTTGCAAGAACCGAAGCTCGCGAACCACGGGCTCTTCGGACTCTTCTTTGTTCTCGCTGCATGACGTCGTGGCCAGGGATGCAAGAACGGTTAGGATGATGAGCGCCGCGTGGCGCGTGCGAAATTTCATGGCGTTGCCGTTCCCGACTCCCGCGCTGGCTCGTCCGGCGCGGACGGTTCGGGCTCGGCGCCGGGCCCAGGATCGGGCTCCCGGTCTGGTTCGAGCTCCGCGGGAAGCTTTGCGCGGGGTTCTAGTCTTTTGATCGCTGCGACGGCGGCGCCGACGTGAGCGCCCGATGGTCGCCGTTTGACGTAAGTGTAGTATGCCGAGACCGCTTCTTCATTTCGTCCGAGACGCTCGTACGTCCTGCCCAAATTGAAGTAGCCGTCCGGATGGCCTCGCTGCGCGGCGACCCGAAAGTAGCGGGCCGCGGAGATGTAGTCCTCGAGCTCGCCCATCACGTCGCCGAGGCCGTCCATCGCGTCGGCCGAGCCTGGGCGAGCCTCGAGGGCGCTGTCGAAGTAGGCGCGGGCGCGGGCGAAGTTGTCGGCGGCAAGCTCGGCGCGGCCCTGCTGCATGTACCAGTCGTAGCCCCGCACCGGCGGCCGGCCGTCGACGAAGTCATCGCTGCCGGCTGCCTTCGCCAATCGATCATACTCGTCGTAAGCAGGCTTCCGTGAGGGGGCGGGCGTCGGGGTTGGGCTCGGGCTCGCCTTCTCGGTCCCGCTCTCGGTCCCGCTCTCGGGATCGGTCCCGGTTTCGGGCTCGGCCCCGGTCTCGGGATCGGGATCGGCCCCCGTCCCGGCGTCGGCCATCGATCCTGCGTCGACTTCGACTCCTGCGTCCGGCAGCGGCGCGGCTCGGGCTGCGTCGAGATCGGCGAGCAGCTTCGTTGCTGTCGGGTGCGCTGGACGATCCGCCAAGATCGTTGCCAGCTGTTCCCTCGCAGCGGTGTCCTCGCCCGCGGCGCGCTGTGCACGAGCCAGGAGCAAGAGGTACGGAATACCATCGGGCGCAAGCTCGACGGCCTGCCGGGCGCTTCGCAGGGCGGCCTCTATATCACCCCCCGCCTCGGCAGCGGTCAGAAGCGCGTCGATTCGGAAGAACTCGGCAGTGCGGCTAAAGGACATCGACCGGACTTCTTCCAACGCGCGTCGTGCTTGGGGGACGTCTCCGGTGAGTCGGAGCGCGTCGGCCTCGGCGAGCCGTGCGTCCAAATCGCGTGCGTCGAGCTCCGTGGCGCTCTCCGCGGTCATCCGTGCGGCCGTCGTCAGCGTATCGATGCTGGTGGGGGTGGCGCCATCGTCGATTTGAGCCTGCGCGGCAAGCGCGTACGCATGGGAAAGCTTGGAAAGAATCTCCAGGTCGCGATCCCCCCCCGATTCGATCGCGTGGCCGTAGGCTTCGATCGCGCTCGCATAAGCCACAGGATGACCTTCGAATAAGCTGGCGTCGCCATCCGCAACACTTGCCGCGATGAGCGCGGGGTCGCCTCCAATCCCGAGCAGTTGCGCCACACGCGGCCACTGCGCGAACATCAGGGCGAGGCCGCCAACCAGGACGATGAGCATCAGCCAGCGCAGCGGGGAGCTGCCGCGTCCGGGCAGGGCCGGAATGTCGTCATCGTCGTCATAATAGGCCGGGGGCGGCGTGCTCGGACGCCCCATGGAAAGCGGCTGCTCCTCGAACTCGGCCTCTTCCACTTCGGCGCTGGGCGACGGCGGGCGAGAAACCACCGGCGCCTGGGCCGTATCCGCCGCAGGATCGGCCCAGGAATCGGACGAATAGGGCGACGGCGCAGGCATCCTCCCCCCAGACCCTGGTTCCGATACGGGCGCTGAGGCGCGCTTCGCCCCCGTGCCGTCCGAGAGCTCGTTCTCGACCCTGCTCTCGGGCTCGGCCGCGGTCTCGCCTCGGGCTTCGAAGCCGTGCGCGGAGCCGAGCCCCGCCGGCGTCGCGCCGTCAGGCGTCATCTTCTCGGCCGGCATGACACCGAGCAAGGTTGGCTGCCTAGGCCGCCTCCCAGGAGGTAAGCTCGATTCTTTCGAGGTTTCTGCGGGTGGTGCGGACGACTTCGTGCCCAGCCCCGCAGGCGCCGCGGAGACCTTCACGCCAGCGGCCTCGAAAAAGGTCTCGAGCTCGGGGATGGAGCCCAGTGGTTTCCAGTTCTCGTCCCCCCGCGCAATCTCGTTCGTGGGCGTCAGCTCGCCGGAGCTGATGCGGCGTTGAAGCTCCCGAAGCGAATCGATCATGTCGATCGACTCGTCTTCCAGCTTGAGACGCCAGACGCTGGTCGTACGGTCGGCGTCCACCCCCGCGGTCGGGTACACCTTGAACACCTGCCCGCAATTGGTGCATTTCACGCTGGTTCCGCGTCCGGAAAGCAGAGTTTCGTCAAATTCGTATTCAGTGCCGCAGCGTTCGCAGGTAACGTCCATCAGTCGAGAAGCCCCCCAGGCGTGGGGGCGTGCGTGATTGGTCGCAGCCCCCATTCATTGCTAAGAAAACATGGACCATGCGTCCTGACCTGGCTGCGCTCATCGACCACACGCTTCTGCGACCGGGCGCAATTCGCTCCGATTTCGTTCGCCTGTGCAATGAGGCTGTTCAGCACAGCTTTGCAACCGTCTGTGTTAACTCGGCCCACGTGGCGCTTTGTACCTCACTGCTGGCGGACCGCCAGCTCCCCATTGCCGCGACCGTCGGGTTCCCTCTTGGGGCGAGCAGCCCGGCTGCCAAGACCGCCGAGGCGGCCCAGGCGGTCGCGGATGGGGCCAGCGAAATCGACATGGTTTGCCAGATCTACTCGCTCAAGGAAGGCCTAGAGGAGCCCTTCATAGAAGAGATCCGGAGAGTGGTTGACGCCGCGGGGGGCTCCGCGGTCAAGGTCATCCTCGAAACCTGTCTGCTCAGTGACGACGAGAAGCGGCGAGGCGCCCAGTGGACCCGCAGCGCAGGGGCGGCATTCGTCAAGACCTCGACGGGGTTTGGAGCGGGAGGAGCCACCGAGAGCGACCTGAGGCTGCTCCGCGCCGAGGTCGGACCCGATTTTGGCGTAAAGGCGTCGGGCGGAATTCGCGACGCCGAGACGGCCGAAAGAATGATCGCGGCGGGTGCGAACCGGCTTGGAACGAGCGCAGGCGTAGCGATCGTGACAGAATCGAAGAAAGGAGACGGGGGATACTGAAATGGCAGTTCAGGCGGTCACAGATGCAACTTTTGAAGCCGAGGTTCTTCGCTCGGAGCTCCCGGTGCTCGTGGATCTCTACGCGGACTGGTGTCAGCCGTGCAAGCAGCTGGCACCGATCGTCGCGCAGGTCGCCGAGGAGCTCGCTGGTAAGATCAAGGTCGTCAACGTCGACGTCGACAGCAACCCCATGGTCGCGCAGACCTTCCGCGCCCAATCGATCCCGATGCTGCTCGTCATCGCCCAGGGCAGGGTGGCACAGCAACATGTCGGCGTGCTCGACAAGCCCGGCCTGCTCCGTCTCCTCGAGCCGGTGATGCCTCGGTCGGCAGCCGAGGTTCGTTCCGATGAGCTGGCGGCATGGCTCGCGCAGGGGAAGGCGGTCCCCGTGGATATCCGCGATGCAGCCTCTTATGGGCGCTACCGGATCCCCTCGGCGATCCACATTCCTGCGAGCGAGCTGGCCGGCCGCGTAGAGGAGCTGCAGCCTTTCGACGGACGAGTGCGTGTGCTTTACGGTCGCAGCGAAGAGGCCAAGGAGTGGGGAGAGAAGCTGCAGGCCGATGGCGTGCAGGTCGGCTTCCTCTCGGGTGGGTTTCTGCATTGGGAAGCCGACGGCCTCGAGGTCGAGCGCGGTTGAAGCGTTCACTCCGCGTGGTCGATGAACACCGGGATCCGCCGGTTTGGAAGCCCCGTCTACTGCGCATCGGAGGCCGACTGGTGTCGATCCTCGACACCGAAGATGGCACGCCGAGCCGTCGCTTCTCGGAGTTCCTGTCCGACGTCGGGGCGACGCTCCTCGAGCACAGAAGTGATGCCAAGCCCGATCTTCGCATCGTGATTCGCGGCACGCCGGTTTCGGCCGAAGCACGCCGTCGTGCGGAGGTGCTGGAGGAAGCCGCAGATCTGATCCTCGGAGCGCCACGACCAGCGTTTGCAAGGCTTTTCGCATCGGCTTGCGCCGCTTGGGTGAACGACTAGGTTGCCGCCGGACCTTTGAGCCCAAAAAGTTGAGAGTATGACGGAAGTGCCAGAATACATCCCAGGCCTGGCCGGCGTTCCGGCGGCCCGCAGCAGCATTTGTTTGATCGACGGCTCCGTCGGGAAGCTCCAGTACCGAGGCTACCCGATCGAGGTGCTCGCCGAGCGCTGTTCGTATGAAGAGGTCGCCTACTTGCTCGTTTTTGGGCGCTTGCCGACCTCGGCCCAGCTCGACGAGTTCCGTAATCAGATGATCGCGGAGCGGGGCCTCAAGTTCCGCATCATCGATCTGCTGAAGACACTGCCGGAAAGCGGTCAGCCCATGGATGCCTTGACCGCGGCCGTCGCGGCGATGGGGATGTTCTACAAAGGCGACCACATTTCAGACCCCGAGTTCCTCCGGCTCAGCGTGATCCGCCTGCTCGCCAAGGTCCCGACCATCGTCGCCGCCTGGGATCGGATCCGAAAAGGAGACGACCCGATCAGGCCGAGCACTGAGCTCGGTCACGCGGCCAACTTCCTCTACATGCTCGAAGGCAAGGTGCCCACGAGCCTCGCCGTGAAGGTCTTCGACGTGGCCCTGATTCTCCATGCCGAGCATTCGATGAACGCCTCGACGTTCACGGCCCGGGTGACAGGCTCGACGCTCACCGACCCCTATGCGGTCGTCGCGTCGGCAATCGGGAGCCTGGCCGGCCCGCTGCACGGCGGCGCCAACGAGCAGGTGCTCTCGACCCTGGACGGCATCGGGGACCGTTCTCCCCACGGCGTGCGCCGCTGGGCGGAGGATCGGCTGGCACGCAAAGAGAAGGTCATGGGCTTCGGTCACCGCGTCTACAAGGTCAAAGACCCGCGCGCGACGATTCTTCAGGGGCTTGCGACCCAGCTCTTCGCAAAGTTCGGAAACACGCCGGATTACGACGTTGCCCTCGAGCTCGAAAGCCAGATGGCCGATCTCGTCGGAGGCAAGGGGATCTACCCCAACGTCGACTTCTACAGCGGCATCGTCTACCAGAAGCTCGGAATCCCGAGCGATCTGTTCACGCCGATCTTTGCAATCTCGCGCGTGGCCGGCTGGCTTGCGCACTTGCTCGAACAGCTCGAAGGAAATCGCATCTTTCGTCCCACTCAGATTTGGGTCGGTGAAGCCGATCGAACGTTCGTGCCGATGAACGAGCGAGGCTAAGGCTTGCAGTTCGGTAGCCGGCCGTCGACGAGATCCACATTCATCCGGATCCGCTTCTTGGCCTTCGGAGTCATGTAGACCTTGCAGTCGACGCCGACGATGACCGCTTCGGCAGGGTAGGCGATTCGCCTGAGCATCTTGAGGGCTTTCTGTGGCCCCAACACGAACGCGGCCGTACTCAAAGCGTCGGCATAGATGCCCTCAGACGTCATGATGGTCACGGACAGAGACTTGTCTCCGGGGAGCCCGGTCTTGGTATCGATGATGTGGTGCCAGCGTTTGCCGGCCCCGTCGAATACAGCGTTCTCGTAGTCCCCCGAGGTCGAAAACGAGGCCCCAGTCGACTCTAGGGCCGCAAAATAGCTACCCGTTTCGCGCGGGTGCTGGATGCCGACACGCCAGGGGCGGCCGTCACGTTTGCCGTGCACCTGCACCTGGCCGCCTCCAAAGATCATGTAGTTGTCGATGCCAGCGCCTCGGAGGATCGCACCGGCGTGATCGAGCGCGTAACCCTTCGCGATGCCGCCCGTCCCGATGGCCATCCCGCGCTTCTTCAAGAACACCGTCTGGTACTTCTTGCTGACGCGTATGTTCTTGTAGTTGATCAAAGCAATGCGTGACTTGATCTCCTCGGTAGTCGGGATCTTGATCGAGTCCGGACGAAAATCGTAGAGGCCCCAGAGCGCTGCCCAGGAGAGATCGAACGCGCCGCGCGACCAGGTCGACACGTCCATGCCTGCATCGACGACTCGCAAGGTGTCCGAACCAACCTTGACCGATCTCTTTCCGGCGAGGCTATTGACCTTGGAGACGTCGCTGTCGTCACGCCACTCGGATAAGACGGTTTCCAATCTTTCGATTTCTTCAAACGCTTGACGGATCACGATCTCCACGTTCGGCGGTGGAGAGTCGACCTGAATCTGGAACACCGTGCTCATGAGCGGACGTGTTCGCGAAAGCACCTCGGGCGCATTCTTCGACGTCGCTCCCGGCAACAGCGAATCCGTGGTTGGGCCGTTGCCTTCGCAACCGAATCCAATCGCGAGCAACGCGATCGCGGCGCAAACGCGAACTGGGCCCTTCGACACGGCGGCACTTTCATCGCGAACCGCGTCCAGGTCAACCCGGCTTGCGCTTTGACGCATGGTTGGTACTCCTCTGATCATGCGGGCCATCTTTGGGGTGCAGTCGGGTCGCCTTCTGTTGGTACTGGCCTGCCTTTCAGTGTCTGCGGCACGACGCGCCTCTGCATTTGGTGATGCCACCGATGTAGAAATCGTATCGCTCGACCTCGGCAAGGGCGTGGCGGGCGCCCAAAGCGTGACCGAGCGTCTCGCTTGGGAGGTGCGCAAACGATCGAGCGTCGAGCCCATTCTCGAGCCCGGACGAGCGAGGCTCGACAAGGCGTCTCTCTATCGGAGCCCCTTCGTGTACTGGCGCGGGAGTGAGGACTTCCCGCAGCTGAGCGAAGACGCGATCGAAGGCCTTCGCAAGTATATCCATCGCGGCGGATTCATTTTGATCGACGATGCGACGGCCGGAGGCGAGGCGTTTGATCGCGCCGTGCGTCGCGAGCTTCTCCGCGCATTTCCGGCGCTCCCGTTGAAACCGATTTCCGACGATCACACGATTTACCGATCGTTCTATCTCCTTACGAGGCCGATCGGGCGCGTTCAGGGGCCTTCGTTCCTCGAGGGCATCACCTACGGGGATCGCATTGCCGTCGTGTACTCGCGTCACGACCTCGGCGGAGCGCTGCAGCGAGACAAGCTCGGGGCATGGAGCCAGGCGGTCGTTCCCGGTGGCGAGCGGCAGCGCGAGCAGGCGATCCGGCTCGGCGTGAACTTGGTGATCTATGCGCTCTGCACCGACTACAAAGACGACCAGGTGCACGCGCCGTTCATCATGCGTCGCCGTGGCTCGGGCCGCTGAGGTTTTCGCGTGACGGACTGGCAGTGGCAGCTCGGGATTTGGGGAGGCAATACGACGGCCTGGGTGCTCGGGCTTGCGCTGTTTGCGCTCTGGCTCGTCGAGCTGCGGTCGATCCGGGGAGAGAGTGACCGACGGAGGAAATTCACGCTGGGCGCGCTGGGTGCCTTGGGCATCTTGGCGGTTTATCTGCTCGCCCTTCAGATCACCTTGGTGCGTGAAACCTTTGAAGACGTCGCCGGCGGCACGGCCATCGTGCTCGACAATTCTCGAAGCATGACCCTCTCAGGCAAAGAGGGCCCACGGGGCGACGAGGTAAACGCGCTCATCGGTGATTGGCAGGATGACGACCGCGTCAGCCCGGTCGTTTATCTCTTTGGGTCCAGCGTGCGCGCGGCGATTTGGGATGGCCTCGGCGAACGCTACGAGCCCTCCGACGATGAGACTCGAATCCGCAATGCGGTCAACTACGTGCTGGGGAAGGGCGTCGATCGAGAGATCGGCTCCGTCGTCCTGATCACCGATGGGGCCGACGCGAGTTTCCGCGCGGAGACCATTGCGCTCGGCCAGAGCCCACCCGTGATTCACAGTGTCGTGGTGGGTGGCGACGATCCGCTCGACGACCAGGCCATCGTATCGCTGCACGCCGATACGACAGCGTACGTCGGCGTGCCGGCGATCATCCGGGCGGATGTGCGCGCCGTCGGTGATTTGCGAAATGCCGACCTTCGCGTGCAGCTGTGGCACGAGAGCCGGCTCGAACAGGAATTCGTCGCGGAGCTCGACCAAGACGGCCGCGGCACCTTGACCTTCGAGGTGACTCCTCGACGGACGGGGCGCTCGCTTTATCGCCTTCTGATTCCCGCGGCTTCGAACGACGAGGTGCCCCAGAACAACGATCGCGCGGCGCTTCTACGTGTGGGAAGGGAGCGACTTCGGGCCCTGCTGGTCGCAGGGCGACCGAGCTGGGACGTTCGATTCCTTCGCGATTTCCTGAAGCGCGACGGCTCCGTCGACCTGGTGTCGTTCTTCATCCTGCGGGCTGCGGCCGACCTGACCGCCGCGCCGACCGATGAGCTGGCCTTGATTCCTTTTCCGACCGACGAACTATTTCGCGAGCATCTGGGCAGCTTCGATGTCGTCATCTTTCAGAACTTCGACTACGCGCCCTTCGAAATGCAGTCCTATTTGCCCCGAATCAAAGAGTACGTGCAGCGCGGCGGCTCGTTCCTGATGATCGGTGGTGACCGCTCCTTTGCGGACGGCGGCTACGCGGGAACGGCCATCGAACAGATTTTGCCGGTCAAGCTTGGCGCGCCCGGCGTACTCAAGGGAAGCTATCGCCCGGAGGTCAGCAAGGCGCTTGCACGGCATCCGATCGTCGCCCTCGGCCCGGACCCGGCGTTGACGCGGCAGACTTGGAGAGCGCTTCCTGCCTTGTACGGCGCTAACATGATGAGTGGGGTCAAAGAGGGGGCTCAGGTCTTGCTCCAGCATCCGCGTGCGCGCCTGCAGGGGGGCGCGAGGCTTCCAATCCTCGTGGTCGGCGAAGCGGGCCGCGGTCGCGTCGCGGCGATGACGGCCGATGCATCATGGCGCTGGCGCTTCGCGGCAGACGACAGCACCGTTGGCTCCGACGAATACGAGCTGTTTTGGGATCGAATGATTCGCTGGCTCACCCACGATCCGCTGCTCGAGCCGGCGAGAATCTCGACCGACCGGGAACGCTACGGGCTTGGAGGCGAGCTCGTCGTCTCTGGAAAGCTTCGCGATGAAAATTATCGGCCGATGGACAAGACCCGCGTCGAGCTCCAATTTCAGCCCGCAGTCCGAAATGAAGCCGTTGCGGTCGTCGAAACCGATGAGGATGGGCTGCTTCAGGCCACGGTGCGCGCGCCGGCCGAGCCCGGGGCATACGAGATCGTCGCCGTGGTGGAGAACGAGGACGTGGCGCGAGAGGTGTTCATCGTCGAACAAAGCGGTGATGAGCTCGCCGAGCTCGAAGTCTCGGCTGCGGAGCTCGAAGCGCTGGCGAAGAAGACCGGCGGGCGGCTGTTCCTCGGCATCGAAGATGTGCCTCCTCTGTCGGAGTTGGCGGCGACCACCCGCCGTGCCGCCGGCCTGACTTCGAAGGAGCCGCTCTCCAATCCCTGGTACATCATGCTGACGGTACTGCTCCTTGGAGCCACCTGGGTGCTCCGAAGGCGCTGGGGGCGGCGCTAGGTCATGCAGCCCACCAAGCTACGCGGCGCACGCACGAACAACCTGCGCTCGATCGATCTCGACATCGAACCGGGGACGTATCTCGCCATCGTGGGGCCGTCGGGCGCGGGCAAGTCTTCGCTGGCGTTCAAGACACTTTACGCCGAGGGACAGCGTCGCTACGTTGAAAGCTTCAGCGCCTACGCGAGGCAGTTTCTGGAAAGACTCTCGCGGCCGCCGGTCGATGAGCTCGACCCCGTCCCGGTCGGAATCGCCGTCGATCGCCAGGCGCCCGTTCGGACCAGCCGCTCGACCGTGGGCACGATGACCGAAATCGCCGACTACGCGAAGCATCTCTGGGCGCACGCGGCCGAGCTTCACTGCCCGGGCTGCGGTGAGCTGGTGCACCGGGATGCTCCGACGCGCGCTGCTAAAAGCGTCATGACCGAGCTTGTGGGCGAGAAGATTCTCGTGACCTATCCGGTTGCCGTCGCCGATGCCGAGCACTTCATCGGCGTCCGCGAAGGCTTGCTCCGCGACGGGTACCGACGCGTCAGGGTCGGAGGCGAGGTCCGCGACCTCGACAACGTGCGGCCAAGCGAGGTCACCAACGGCCGGAGCACGCACCTCGACGTCATCGCCGATCGGACGGTTGCGCGGCCGAGGGACCAGGCGCGCCTGGTCGAAGCCCTCGAAGACGCGATGCGCCGAGGGGCCGGCCGAGCCACCGTCTGGAGCGCGGCAGGAAGAGACCTCGGCTTCTCCGAGGGTCTGCACTGCCCCGGATGCGACCGGTCTTTCCGGCGCGCAACGCCGGGGCTGTTCAGCTTCAACAGCCCGATCGGAGCCTGCGAGACCTGCCGTGGTTTCGGACGGACGATCGAGATCGACCTCGACCGCGTCATCCCGGACTACGAATTGTCGCCCGACGACGGCGCGATTCGTGCCTGGCAAGGGAAAGCCACGACCTGGGAGCGCCGCGAGCTGAAGAAGAACGCAAAGAAGGCGGGCATTCCGCTCGGCAAGCCACTTCGCCATTGGACGCCGGCACAGCTCGACTGGCTGATCGAGGGCGACGATGTCGGTTACCCCAAGGGTTGGTGGGGGATTCGCAGCTGGTTCAAATGGATGGAATCACGCGCGTACAAGATGCATGTGCGCGTCTTCCTCTCGCGCTACAGAAAATACGAAACCTGCGAGGATTGCCAGGGCACTCGCCTCAGGCCCGAAGCACTCGCATGGCACATCGACGGATTGAGCGTACCGCAGCTCTACGCGCTGCCGGCATCGAACGCGCTTTTGTTTCTCGAAAAACAGGAGGCCCGGTTCACCGGTGATGCCGGCGCTGGCCTGCTTTGGCGCGAAGCGATCGGTCGACTTCGCGCCCTTCACGATGTCGGGCTCGGCTACCTTTCCTTGGACCGCACCTCGCGAACGCTGTCCGGCGGCGAGACCCAACGCGTCGCGCTCACCAGCGCGCTCGGCGCGACGCTCAACGGCGCGATGTTCGTCCTCGATGAGCCCACGGTCGGCTTGCATCCGCGAGACGTGGAGCGGCTTCTGAGCGTCGTTCGCGCCTTGTCGAAGGATGAAAACGTCGCCGTCGTCGTGGAGCACGACCGGGAGATGATTCTAGGCGCCGACCGCGTGATCGAGCTCGGCCCCGGCGCCGGCGAGAACGGCGGACAAATCGTCTTCGACGGCACGCCCGACGAGCTTCACGGCGCCAAGACGGCCACCGCCGCGGCGCTTCAATCCAACGGTCGGGTGAAGCGACCTCGGCGCAAAGCCGCAGGCTGGCTCGAGCTCAAGGGTGCGTCCGGGCACAACCTTCGCTCGGTGGACGCAGCCTTCCCGCGTGGAGTGATGACCTGCGTCACCGGCGTGAGCGGCTCGGGGAAGAGCAGCTTGGTTCTCGAGACCCTGCTGCCAGCCGTCCAGCGCAAGCTCGGCCTCAAGTCCGACGGCACGCCGCTCGATCACGCGAGCATCACCGGGTTCGCGGCCCTCCACGGGGTCGTCGGGGTCGACCAAGCTCCACTTGGGCGAACTTCGAGGGGAAACGCAGCGACATATTTGAAGATTTGGGATGTAT
>JAOTXX010000130.1 GCA_029862185.1 Myxococcales bacterium | reverse complement strand
CCGCGCGCTGCGCTACCTGGTGGCGCTCGAAGAGCCCGACACGATTGACCTGGCGGTCGAGCAGTTTCGCACGTCCACCGCCATGACCGACTACCAAGCCGCGTTCTCGGTGCTCGTCGACCTCGATTCATCCGAGACGGATCGCGCGATCGCCGAGTTCTACGACCGTTGGCGCGGCGAGCCATTGGTATTGGACAAGTGGTTCCGAATGCAGGCTATGTCGAGCTCGCCTGCAGCGTTCGACCGCGTGGTCGCGCTCTCCAATCACCCGGACTTCAATTTAGCCAATCCGAATCGGGCCCGCTCGCTGCTCTTTGCCTTCGCAGCCGGCAATCCGGTTGCCTTTCATCGAGCCGACGGAGAAGCGTACCGATTCGTGGCCGACCGGGTCGTGGAGCTCGACGCGATCAACCCGCAGGTCGCCTCCCGCATCGTCTCGAGCTTCAATCAATGGAGGCGCTTCGAGCCCGGCCGGGCCACCTCGATGAAGGCTCAGCTCGAGCGCATTGCGGGTCAACCAGGGATCTCGAAGGATGTCTTGGAGATCGTCGAGCGAGCCGTGGAAGGATAGCGGTGACCTCCTGGCGCGCTGAGTTGCCCGCGGGCCGCACGGTGTGACAATCCGGCACGCCTTCGATTCGAAGCGCGTTGAATTGGCCGTGTTTCGGGGGGTATGGATTGGTCCGCTTCTTGCTCTGCTATCCCTCCGGGAGGCTTGGATGACCACCCGCTTCACAATCGCAGTCCTCGTCTGCTGCTCCCTATGCTCCTTCCTGGGGTGCGGAGGCGATGCCGGGCAATCACCGCCTCGGCTCACGGACGACATCGATTGGGTCGTGCGCATCGTCTTCGCCGATCAGCATTACTGCACCGGCTTCGTGCTGAGCGAGCATTGGTTGCTCACCGCCGGACATTGCGTCGAACAAGCACTGCCCAACGAGCAAGTCGAGGTGAGCCAAGTCGTATTTGGCGACCGGAGCACGCTTTACGACGGCACGGCCGAGCTCATCGTTCATCCGGAGTATGACGGCAGCACGGACCTGACCCACCGTTGGAACGACGTCGCCCTAGTCGGTCTCCGAGACGGCTCTGTGGAGGTCGCCGAGCGAGCGCGCCTCGCCGGCTTCAACTGCTCGTCCACGGATGACGTGCAAGCGCAGGCGAATCTCTACGCGGTTGGCTACGGGCACGAGCCGGACCCGGACACCGGCCTTTGCAGCGGTGAGCTCGGCTCGAAGAAGCGGTACGATGGTTTCGTCGTTCGTCAGGTGTTGGGACCGGTCATCGACGAACCCAGGGAAGTCGAGCTCTATGGACGTGAAGACGCCCTCTGTGGTGGCGATTCGGGGGCTCCGCTCATGTTCGACCGGGATGGCGTCCCGCATGCATTTGCGGTCTTCAGCGGAAAAGCCCTCATGCGCGCGATCTTCTACGGCAGCTTGATCGGGCCCAAGATCGCCTGGCTCGATGCGGCCACGGCATCGACCGATGCGCCGCTGCAATGCGTGGACTTCGGTTGCGACTCCTGGCAGTGCTTCGAGTGACCGCGCTCCGAGTTAGCCAAGCGATGCCTTGCGCTCGAGCTCCACGAGCGCCTCGTCGAGGTGGTCGATCAGCCGCTGGGCGCTCGGCACCGAGCGCCGGCATGCGACGATGCCGAAATCCAAGCTTTCGCCGCAGCTCGTCACCGTGATGTTCAACGCTTGTCCGTGGGTCACAATCGACAAGGGGTACATTCCTTCGAGCCGCGCGCCGTTCCAGTAGAGCGGCTCCTGGGGACCAGGGACGTTCGAGACCGTCACGTTGAAGGTCGGTCGCGTTCTTCCCGAGATCCGAAGCAAATGTGGAACGAGGACGGGCAGCGCCACGATGGTGGTGAAGATCCCGATGTCCGCTGTGTTCATGCCCTTGAGTAAACGCTTTGCCTCGCCCATCGAGTGCTGAATGGCTCGGAGGCGTTCCAGCGGGTCTCCGAGCTCGGTGGCAAGGGTAGCGAACACGACCGAAAACGAGTTGCCTTCGATCTCGGCGTCCGCCGGACGAAATGAGACCGGCGTCATTGCGGTGAGCGGTTGCTCGGGAAGGGCGCCGTGGTCGATCAGATAACGCCGAAGCGCACCGCCGGACATGGCGAGCACGATGTCGTTGACGGTCGCGTCGAGCGCCTTCGCCACCGTTTTGATTCGCTGCAACGACCAGGACTGGGCGACGAGTCGGCGCGAGCCAGTCACCCTTCCGTTCAGGATGGTGAGCGGGGTTTGGAAGGGCGCGATCATGCCGTGCTTGTCGCGATGGCGGACCGCAGCGGCAAACTTGAGCACCCCGCCCATCGCCCCTGCCGCGGCGGCGACGGTGCCACGCGGATTCCGCGCCCCGTTGCTCTTGTGCGGTCGCGGCATGTTCCAGGGTGCGGGCATGTTGCGCTCATTGGGATCGTTGCTCAGGCAAGCGCGGAGCATTCGCATCGCGCCTACGCCATCGATCATCGAGTGGTGTGTCTTCATGTAGAGCGCGAAGCGGTTGTCTTCGACGCCTTCGATGATGTGCGCTTCCCAGAGCGGCCGGTCGCGATGCAGACGCGTGCTGTGGAGCCGGGAGACGAGCGAAAACATCTCCCGGTAACGGCCCGGCTTGGGGAGCGCGGAGTGGCGGACGTGGTAGTGGGTATCGAGGTGCTCATCGCGTACCCAGTGCGGCAGACCCAGCCGGCGAAGAGGCCAGGCAAGCTTCTGGTTGAACGGGTACTGGACCGCATCCGGGTCGTCGTTTGCCGAGAAGGTCTCGTGCAGCCAGGCCTCGTGCACCCCTTGCGGGTAGGAGAACAACATGAGGCCGCCCGTGTGCATGGGCGTCTCGCGGTCCTCGGCGAGGAGAAAGCTCGTATCGACAGTTCCAAGCGGCTTCATGATTCACGGAGAAGTATCGCAAAGGGACGGGTTTTGATACCCTGCGCCCCACTCAAATTGGAGGGGAACAAACAAATGAGCTCAATTCTCAAATACTTGGTCATCGGAACCGCAATGCTCGCGCTCAGCCTCTCGGCTGCGTGCAAGGAAGACGCCAGCCCGGCGGCCCAAGAAGCTACTGCGGGCGCAGAGGCCGGCGCCAAGGCGGGCGTCCAAGAGGGCGTCCAAGCCGGCGTGGAAGGCGGCGCCAAGGAAGGTGCCAAAGAGGGTGGCACGGAAGCCGGCAAGGCCGCTGCCTCAGAGGTCGTCAACTAACGATCGGGACGCTTCATGACGGAGCGGAAGAAGTCGCAAGGACCCAGCCACGCCGTGGTTGGGGCCGGCGCCCTGGTTCTTTGCGCTGTGCTCCTGGGTGCAGCGTACTGGCTCAGGGTGGACGCGGGACCTGCTGCGGTAGAGACCGCGACCCTTGCGACTTCCAAGCTTCACACCTTCTATGAACGATGCGAAGGGGGTCCGAGCCGCGATGTCGTGGATGGACGTCCGCGAACCCTCTGTGCCAGTAAGGTTCATCCGGCGTTCATGTTGGAAGTCATCGAAGACGGTGATCAAGTCGAAAGCGCGAGCATGCTCGTGCCGCTGCGTGGCACCATGAACCAGCTCCTCGACCGAATGCTCGTGGGGCTCGAGATGTTCGGCCTCGTGGCGGGCGTCCGCGCCGATGTTTTTCTTCCCAAGGAGTACATGGACTCGATTGGGACGACGGAGACGAACCTGGTCTACCAAGGACGGGTCTACCGCACCCAACCGGTCGCCAACCTGGGGCTGATGTTTACGGTGACCCCCGAAGCGGACGACTCCGCGCCCACCAATTGAATGGAATCGAGGCCGACTCGGTGTAACCTCCGCTTCCATGACGAAGACAAAAGCGGTGCTCGCGGGGATTGGGCTTCTCTTCCTCGCGTTGGTCTTGCTCGTCGTGTTGAATCCGCGGGCCGAGTTCGTGCTCGGGGGTGGCTTGGTCAACCTCGGCTATCGCCTGCAAGACCGGCTCAGCAGCTTCGATTTCGTACACGACGAGTCGATCACGCCCGAGCAAATCTGGGAGGAGCTCGAGCGTCAAAATGAGCTCTCTGGAGGCATGCGCGGCCTCTTTCCCCGCACCCCCAGGCATCCGGTGGTGGCGGTCCTCGCCTGCATGGATGGGCGAATCGACGTGAGCGAGCTCGTGGGCGACACGCGTCACTACTACTACGTCGTGCGCACGGCGGGCTCGGTCCTCTCGCCGGCCGAGCAAGACATGCTCGAGCTCGCGGTGCTCAATGGGGTGAAGGTCATCGTCCTCACCACGCATACCGATTGCGCCGCAGAGGCCGCAGCGGCCGACCCCGAGCTGCGAGAGAAGTTTCCCGCGTTGATCTCTTTGATGGACGAGCGCGTGAAACGTGTCCAAGAGTTCATCGCGCGGCCCACGATTCGAGACGCGATCGCCGAGGGCAATCTCCTCATCAAGCATGCTCGCATCGATACGACGACCGATCGGCTGGTCGTCGAAATCCGGCACCACGACGCGCATTGAGGCCCTCGGTTGCGCGGGCTAGCGCGCCACCATCTGTCGTAGCGCCCACAGCGCGAGCGCGAGGTTCGGCCGCGATGCTTTGCGAGTGTCGACCGGCTGGCCGTCGATCCAGGTGCCCAAGACCTCTATCTCCGCCAGCTCCTCGGGCGGCGTCTCGCGAGGATTCCGGGACAAGATCACGAGATCAGCCGCTTTGCCTGGCTCCAGCGAACCGCGATGTTCCTCGACGCCGAGTTGCCGCGCCGCGTTCGTGGTCATCGCGCGAAGCGCCTGATCGATACTGAGCCGCTCGCTTGGCCCGATCACCGCTCCGCCCTTGCGCGGGATCCGCAACATGGCGGTTCGCATGACGCGTAGCGGGCCGATCGGGGTCATCGGATTGTCGCTGTGGAGCGTCGCGCGGTGACCTTCGCGAAACGCACTGCCCACGGGCATATAGCGTTCAACCCGATCGCCCACGAGCTGCGGCAAGCGATCGCCATAATAGTAGATGTGATCGGTGAAGAAGCTCAGCTCGAATCCGAGTGCCTTCGCGCGCTGGATCTGCTCTTTGGTGATCAAGGCGTTGTGTTCCAACCGGTGGCGGTGGTCGGGCCAGGGCTGCGCCTGAAGAACAGACTCGGCAGCATCGAGAACCAGCTCGACCGCCCTCTCGCCCTGGGTGTGAACCGCGACGTGATAGCCCGCGCGATGAAATCGACCGAGCTCATGGATAAACGCATCAAGCTCGTAGTTGAGCGGACCCATGTGGCCAGCGGGCAGATGCATGCTTTCTCGGGTGAGCTTCGTGTCCTCGTAGGGTTCCGCGAACGCAGCGCCTCCGGTATACGGCGAGCCATCCATCCAGAACTTCACGCCCCGAAGCACGAAACGGCCGTCGTGATTCGTCTCGGGACCGGAGCCGAGGTCGAGCTGGGTCGGCAAACCGTAGACGACAGCCCGAACAGGCACGCGCGAGTCCTCTGCCAAGCTCTCGAGCAGGCCAATCGGATCTTCCGCCCGTCCAACGGAGCCGAGCACGCCGATGGTGGTGAAGCCTCCTCGCGCGTACTCCGCGAGTTGCCAACGAAGAATTAAGGCGGTCAGCGCTGAGGGCAAGGCTGGCAGGGCGCGAAGCAAGTAGTTGATCGCGTTGACTTCGAGCACGGCGCCTGTGAGCTCGCCGTCCGCACCACGGCCGAACGCACCGCCCGGAGGGTCCGGCGTGTCCCGTGCAATCCCCGCCTCGCGCAGCGCAGCACTGTTCGCGAAGGCCTCGTGCATGGCTTGCGTCAGGATCACGAACGGCTTGTCGGGCGAGAGCGCGTCGAGCTCCGCGAGCGTTGGAGGCTCGAGGCCCTCGATCATGATGGGGTCCCAGCCAAACGCGATGATCCAGGGCTGCGGCAGGAACCCGTCCATGGCGTCGCTCAGGGCCTCCATGATCTCGGCGCGGGAGTCATGCGCAAATCCGCTCACGTCGATCGCAGAGCCGAGGAGCGCCGAGGCGAGAGGGTGCGTGTGCGCTTCGATGAAGCCGGGCATGACCGTCGCGCCATCGAGCTCGACGACCTTTGCACTCGACCCGGCCGCCCCGCGCACCTCCTCCGCGCTACCGAGCATCTCGATTCGGCCGTTGCGGATCCACATCGCCTCGACCGCCGATGGCCCGGCCATGGAAACGATGTCCCCACCGAGAAAAATCACGTCATTGGGAACGGTGTCCGGCTCCGCCCAGAGAACGAACACAAATGCAGCACCGACCGCGATCAGGAAGGAGACGCCAATGCCGCGAAGCGCTTTCATCGATGCCGGAGCCTCATAGCAGGAACGGGATCAAGACCCGTCGTTCGTTCGGATAGTCCGGGAATTTATCGCGGTACCAACGGTGCGTCTGGAAGGCGCGGGGCACGAGGTTGGCGATCGTGATGAGCAAGATGAACGTGGCTCCGAGCGACCACGTAGCGATCGCGAAGCCTGTGAATGCGGTGATCTCGGTGAGGTAAGAAGGGTTGGTCACGAACCGGAAAAGCCCGCCCCGCGGAACGCGATACACTTTGTCCCCGCGTTCGATCTCCTCGACGCTGCGCAGATTTCGAATGATGGCGTCCGAGTGGATGTTGAATGCGAACGAAGCGTAGTAGAGGACGATGCCGAAGATGAATCGTGGGTCCGCGAACCAATCCAGGGTGAAGTGCTGACCGAGGTCGCTGATGAAGGCTGCATTGAGGTAACCGTGGAGC
>JAOTXX010000058.1 GCA_029862185.1 Myxococcales bacterium | reverse complement strand
GCTCGCGTTTGGATCGGTACCCTCGAAGATCTGATTGAAGACCACCTGGGCGCTCGTCGTCTTCGACAAGGGCTGCGTTTCCGACGCCCACGAGATGTTTCGGGAATACGCGCAACCGTAGCCAGAGTCGCAGTTGCCCGTGTTGCCTCCACCGTCGATCCCGATTTGCATCGATGCAATCCGAGTCGCATCGCCGATCTGATTGGCGATGACCTGGTCCATCGAAATCCCCAGACGAATGTCGGTTTCGCTCTTGTTGGCATGTGCCGATGTGAGGAAGCCGGAGGTGCCGCCAGCGTGGTCTCCAGGGCCATCGGGCTGAGCTGGCGTGTTTGAAAGACCACTCACGACGATGATCTGGTCTTTGACGGGTGCGAGTGGTTGAAGAATCGGTGTGAGCTCGAAGTCACTGCCGGTTTGGTTCGGAGTCCACGCTGCCATGTGGATGCCATTGGGCAGGTAGAAGCAAATCAACCTTGCCGGAAAGGAATCGTCCGCGTAAGCCGCATCCCCGATGAGCGACTCGAATAGGGGGAGGCTCAGGAGCGCGCCGGCACCGCCGAGCATGACTCGTCTCGAAAACTTCGGACCCTTCATGGCGATCCCTCCAGCGTCCCGCGCCGCGTCCGAAATGGCTCGCTCGTGACGATGAGCTTGATCAGCTCGGGTAGCTCCGAGCCGCTTTGCGCGAATTCCTCCGCGATGACCTCGACGAAGGGCTGTTCGCTGGTGGCCACCGGCCGGCCCAGCGCATAGGTGAACAGTTTCTCGACGATGCAGTGCTCGAACCTCTCGTCTTGCTGAATCAGCGCAGCCATCTCGCGCGCATTGGTAAAGCCCTGCCCGTCGATTAGCTGACCGCTTGCATCGACCGGAAATCCATCGTCCTCGGTTCGAAAGCTGCCGATCGCATCGTAGTTCTCGAGCCCCAGTCCAAGCGGATCCATCAGGTTGTGACAAGACGCGCAGGTTGGGTCGGCGCGATGAAGCTCCAAACGGTCGCGAAGTGAACCACTCGATATGTCGCCCTCGGGAAGGCCTTCCACGCCTGGAGGCGGAGGTGGCGGCTCGCTGCAGAGCAGTTGCTCCAAGATCCAGACCCCGCGCTTGACGGGTGAGGTGCGTATAGGTGTCGATGTCACGGTGAGCAGAGAGCCCAGCGTGAGCAGACCAAATCGCGGATCGTTTGCATCGAGGTCCACCCGCTCGAGCTGACCGCCGAGGTCAAAGGGGAGCCCATAGTGCGCTGCGAGCCTGTCGTTGAGAAACGTGAAGTCCGTCAAAAGGAGCTCATCCATCGAAACGTTGCCGCGCAGGAACTCGCCGAAGAAAAGCTTTGCTTCCTGGCCCATGGCGTCGCGGAGCGCTCCGTCCCACTCTGGGAAGCTCGCGTAGTCAGGGACGTGATCCTCGAGCGAGCGGATTCGAAGCCATTGGCCGGCGAAGTTGTCGACTAGAGCCTGCGCCTTGGGGTCGCTCAACATCCGGTCGACTTGTGCGCGGAGCTCCGTTTCATCCTCCAGCGAACCATCGGCGGCAGCCGCGAAGAGCGTCTGGTCCGGCATGCTGCTCCAGAGAAAGTAAGACAGCCTGGACGCGAGCTCGTAGTCGTTCAGCAACCGCGGCTGGGCGGATAGAGGATCGTCGTCCAGCTCCGGCCGGTAAATGAAGTGAGGCGAGAGAAGAATCCCGCGAATCGCGAGCTCGACCCCTTCTTCGACACCCTCCCCCTCATTCAAGGCAACATCGAACAGACTCTGAAGGCGCGTGACTTCCTCTTCGCTTGCCGGCCGCCGCCAGGCTCGACTCGCCAACTCACGAAAGACATCGCTCCGGCAACTTGCCAAGCTCGGGTCACAGAAAACGATGGAATCGCGGATTCCGGTGTTCAGGACCTCTGCGGCCAAGTCCTGTGCGGCCTGTTCGTAGAGCTCGAAGAGCAGCGGCGAAACGGAGAGCACCTGCGCGATGTTGTCGAAGCCAAAACTGACGTCGTCGGCAGGGAAATTAGCGGCCGGGTCGAGCTGGGTGCCCAAGAGGTCGCGGGTCGTGTTTCGGTACTCGGTCTGGTTGAGCCGGTGGATGATATCCGCGCCAACCGCACCGACGTCGCCCCCGCCAGGCCCGGCGAAAGGGCCCTGCCCGTCCGAGCTCCCGATCACACCGTCGCAGCCGAGCAACACGATGAGCGGCAGCATGCGCAGCCAGGCATTGCCATCCATAAGGGTTATTTTTACAGCCTAGTGGGTGATGTCAACACCGGATACCGGCACGACGGGCGCGAAATCCGTCACGTTGTGTGTCAGATCACAAGCAGCCGAGCGCGTGCCGCAATGGATGCTCGGAAATGCACCCAGTCGTTCGATGAGGTGCGCGCGGCTCCGATTGCCTCGGTGACCGCGAACGTTTTGGGGTCCACCACAGCTTCGGCGTTGCACGCCAGAGCTACGCCTGAACACAGAACGTCGAAGCGATTTTGCGAAGCTTGCGGACGCGATTTGGGGGTTCGTGAAATAAACCGCTAGGGTGAGTTCAGCATTTACTTCCGAGGGGGGTGGAAGGATGTTCAAGCGACCTAGCAAGACGATCGATCTTCGCACGCAGCTCGGTCAGGCACTCAAAGCCGATCGGCTCCACGAAGCACTCGACATCTATGAGTTGATCGAAAAGCAGTTGAAGGATGAGCCCCGCTGGTCACACCGACGAGGCGACCTGCTTCAACGAATGGGACGCAAGGCCGATGCGGTCGCCGCGTACGAGCGCGCGGTGAGTCTCTACGCGGCAAAGGGCTTCGTTGCTCGCGCCGCGGCGATGGCCAAAGTGATCTTGACGATCGATCCGAGCAAAGCGGATGTGCTCGAACGTGTGGATCCCGACGCGGCGCGCCGGCTGCACCGTCAGAGCCGCAGCGTCATCGTGACGGCGGACGAGCCGCCGGGGCCCAGCTGGGATGGACCCGCAACCGACACGCAGAGCCTGATCACCGATGCGCTGCCCTTGATCGCCGACCACACGGCGCCTCCGGAAGAAAGCCGTTTCACCAAGCCGGAAAAGACCACCGACGTCCGGCTCGACATGAGCAGCGTCGAGCTCCTCCAAAGACCGCTGGCTCCGGAATCGCAAATGTGTGAGCGTCCAAGTGCAAGTACGCTTGCGCAGCTTCCCTCGATGCCACTGTTCGCCGAGGTTCCACGGGAGATTCTGGTCGCCCTCGTCAAGGGGTCGACGCTGGTCGATGCGGAAGACGGAGAACGCCTGGTGACCGCAGGCACGGCCGCGGACGCCTTGTACGTAATCGTAGAAGGAAGCGTCGTGGGACAACGCGGAACGGACCTGCGCAGTCTGCTTCTCGGCGAAGGGGACGTGGCAGGGGTTTCCTGCCTGCTGTCTCACGTGAGCTATGGAGAGGACATCATCGCGTGCGGTCGAGTACGCACGCTTCGAATCGACAAGTTGCTTCTCGATCAGTTGGTCGAGCGACACCCGCCCTTTGGTGATGTGTTGCTCGAGATTCTCTGCCGCCGCCTCATCGCAACGCTCTTGCGCACGAATCCGATCTTCACCGCGTTTGACGAAACCATTCGGCGGGAGATCGCCAGCTTGTTCGAAGTGCGACGCGCCCTCGAAGGCACGAAGATCATCGAAGCGGGCAAACGCGCGGACGGACTTTACCTTCCGCTTCACGGCCGCATCGTCAGCAGGACAGCCGACGGTACGCGAATCGCCGAGATGGAGCTCGGGCATGCGATCGGAGAAGAATCGCTTCTGATGCGAAAGCCGTCACGCATCACCGTTCAAGCGGGGAGCGATGTCTTGCTGCTGCGCATGCCGAGTGCACAGTTTGGCGACTTGTTGCTCCACCGTCCCGACGTCGTGCAGCACATCCAGATCCTCAAGCGCCGCAGCGTCGACCAAGGGTACTCGTTCCTGGCGGGCCCAGACTAGCGCTCGAGCCAGCATCGCGCGCAGCTGCTGCTTCCAGCGCTCGAGCAGCTCGGGGCCGGTTCGCGCGACGGCCAGGCGCCCGTCAAGTGTGAGTTCTTTGCCCGATTTCAACCGGCGATATGGTCGCCCGAGCTTGACGCCCGCAATGGCGGTCGTACACACCGGAAATGTACCGCGCTGGCAAAGGTTCCGAGGCGGCGTGAGACTGGCTCCGCCCGATCGCCTTCGCGTCCTCCAAGAGGCGCCCCTGCGCCCGGAGGGCAGCCACGTCCTTTACTGGATGGTTGGCTTTCGAAGGCCGCGCTGGAACTTCTCGCTCGAACACGCCGCGTCACTTGCGGATTCGCTGGGCAAGCCGCTCGTGGTTTTCGAAGCGCTTCGCGTCGGCTATCCCTGGGCAAGCGATCGATTTCATCAGTTCATCCTCGACGGCATGCGCGCGAACGCTGGCTACTTCGCGAAAAAGAACGTCTTCCATTTTCCGTACGTCGAAGCAAAGGCCGGTGAAGGGCGAGGTCTTCTTTCCACGCTCGCCGAGGACGCCTGCGTCATCGTCAGCGACGACTATCCCACGTTCTTCATTCCAAGAATGCAAGAAGCGGCGGCATCGCGGTTGGGCGCGCGGGTCGAGCTCGTCGACAGCAACGGCCTGTTCCCGATGAGGGCCACCGACAAGGTCTTCAGCCGAGCCTTTGATTTCCGGCGTCACCTTCAACGCGAGCTCCCGAAGCATCTCGGTGCACAGCCGCTTGCCGATCCGGTGGACGCGCTTGCCTCGATCCCCAACAAAGCACGGCAGCACCTCGCAGCGCTTGCAGCAAAGAAATGGCTCCCAGCGTCCGAGGACGTCCTCCTCGGAAAGACACTCGCCTCGCTGCCCATCGATCACGAGGTCCCGGCCGCAGATCTGGTTGGCGGCTTCGAAGCTGGAGAGGCCCGCATTCAGGAGTTTGTCGCAGGGGACATCGACCGCTATGGCGAAGAGCGGAGCCACCCTGACGCACAGGTCGCCAGCGGGCTTTCCCCTTGGCTGCATTTCGGCCACGTCTCCACGCACCAAATCTTCGACGAGCTTGCCAAGAACGAAGGCTGGTCGGCGGACCAACTCTCGACGAAGGTGAACGGCGCGCGTGAGGGCTGGTGGGGGATGAGCTCCACTGCGGAGTCCTTCATCGACGAGCTGGTCACCTGGCGAGAAGTGGGCTTCAACATGTGCGCCCACCGGAAAGACTACGACCAATACGAGTCCCTGCCCGCCTGGGCACGCGAATCGCTCGAGCTCCACGAGAGCGACGAGCGCGCGTATCTCTACTCTCTCGAACAGCTCGCCGCCTCCGAGACCCACGATCCGATCTGGAACGCCGCGCAAAATGAGCTGCGCGAAACCGGCCGGCTCCAGAACTACCTTCGGATGCTCTGGGGGAAAAAGATCCTCGAGTGGTCGCCGACCGCACGAGAAGCCCTCGCCACGATGATCGAGCTCAACAACAAGTACGCCCTCGACGGCCGCGACCCAAACAGCTACTCGGGCATCTTCTGGGTCCTCGGCCGCTATGATCGCGCTTGGGGCCCGGAGCGCCCGATCTTCGGCAAGATCCGCTACATGAGCTCGGAGAACACAAAGCGTAAGTTACGCATGCGGGAGTACCTCGACCGCTTCGGGGACCAGGCCTCGCTCCTTACGTAGTCGTCGCGAAAGCTCGATATTTCAGCTAGTCTCACTGGGATCATTCCGGTGATTCAATCGATGGAAGATTCGCTCGAGCGCACGTCACGAGAACCGTCCAAATTCGCCCGAGGCTGGTATCTGGTCAGCTGGAGCGCGGACCTCGAGCTGGGCGAAGTGAAGCCGCTTCGTTACTTCGGGAAGGATTTCGTCCTGTTCCGCGGCGGGGCCGGTACGGCGACCCTGCTCGATGCGCACTGCCCCCACCTGGGTGCGCACCTGGGCTACGGCGGGCGCGTCGAGGGCAACGACATCATCTGCCCGTTCCACGCATGGCGCTTCGGCACTTCGGGGCGCTGCACCGAGGTACCCTATGCCTCTCGCATCCCTCCACGCGCCGCGGTCCACGCGTATCGTGTGCAGGAGCACAGCGGAATGATCGTGGCGTACTTCGGCGGCAACGGTTCTGAGCCCGACTACGAAGTTCCCGTCATCGAGGAGCTCGCGGACGACGCCTGGACACCGCTCGAGCGAGCCGAGATCGAGATCGCAACCCAGCCGCGCGAAGTCATCGAGAACATCGCGGACCGCGCCCACTTCTTGCCGGTGCACAACACGCTGCTCGATGACTTCGAGGTCATCATCGACGGCCCGCGGGCGACGCAGCGTTCGCTAGGCCGGGGCCACAACCTTCAGGGCGAGCCCATCCCGGTCGTATCAGTGGCGACATACCACGGCCCCGCGATTCAGTTCACGCGCTTGCAGTGGGCATACGACATGGTGTTGATCAACTCCCACATTCCGATCGAGGACAACAAGCTTCTCCTTCGCTTTGGCGTCATTCTCAGAGCAGGCAAAGGCGTAACCTTGCCTCCCGAGGTGCTCGAGGCGCATGTCGCTGCCGCACGCAACGGCTACTTCGAAGACGTAGCGATCTGGGAAAACAAACGCTGGCGAGACCGGCCTCTGCTCACCGACGGCGACGGACCCATAGCAGAAGTTCGGAAGTGGTATAATTCGTTCTTTAGCAACGCTTTTGCCTCGCCGACCCGTTCCGTGCGCTAATGAAGCGGATGCCGGATGCAGACTATCTCGAGCCTTCCCGAGGCTTGCTCCGGGAGGTGATGGACGCGCACGGCGGCTTCGCTGCATGGGACGGTGCCAAGGCGGTGCGCGCGGTGATGTCGACCGGTGGTGTTCTATTCCTGATGCGCACGACTCGAGATGCGTTTCATCAGACCGAGGTCGTCGTCGACCTGCAAGCGCCCAGGACCGAAATCCGCGACTTTCCCGGCGGTGGTCGGAACGCTTTCTTCACCCCAGGGCGCGTGTGGATCGAGGATCGCGATGGACGGATGCTGGCAGAGCGGCACGACCCGCGCGCGTCCTTCAGCGGCGTTCGAAAGCAGCTGCATTGGGACCACCTCGATTCGGTCTACTTCGCTGGATACGCGGTTTGGAACTACATCACCGCGCCCTACCTGCTGTGCCGCGCTGACGTGGCCATCGAGGAAGGCGCATCATGCGTCGACAAAGGCCGGACCTTGCGCGGCCTCACGGCGACGTTTCCAGAACATGTCCCGACCCACAACGTAAAGCAGGTGTTCTACTTCGATGACCGCGCGCGCCTTCGGCGCCACGACTACCACGCAGAGGTCATCGGCCCGTACGCGGTTGCGTCGCACTACTGCGACGATCACCTGAAGTTTGGCAAGGCCGTTTTTCCCACTCGGCGCAAGGTCGTCCCACGAATCGGGAGCGGCAGGACGCTGCCTTTTCCTACGCTCGTTTGGATTCGGGTCCACGAAGCCGCCTTGCAAAGCAGTTAGGCTCGGAGCCACTGGCCTAGAGGCCGCTAGGACACGCGTGCGATCGCGATTCGATAGAATTCGTAGCCGCGCATGACCCCGCTGACTCGAGGCAGATATCGGGCCCGGTACTCGGAGCTCCCGATGTCTTGCTGTAGCGCCAATCCGCGTTGCCGGAGGAAGTCTGCAAGCTCGGCAGGGGCCAAGCCGAAGGTCCATTGTTCGCCGGCCTCTTTCAAGGTCGCGAAGAGCGTCTCGGTGCCGGCAAAAGATTCAGGGTCGTCGAGGACGGCGCGATTGATGTAGGTGAACAGCAGCTCGCTCCCCGACGCCGCTCGCGCGCACCATCGGAGCGTCGAGTCGACGGCGGCTTCAGTCAGATAGTTGGTGACGCCCTCCCAGAGGATAAACGTGCGCGCCTGCGTCGAATAGCCGGCGGCATCCATGACGCGATCGAGGTCGGCCGACGTGAAATCGATGCCTACGGAACGCACGCACGAGGGCGCGACGAGGGATGCATGGCGGAGCACCGCCTGCTTCTTGGCCAGCGTGTCGGGATGGTCGACTTCGAAGACCGCCACGTCGGACAAGCCAGGGAGCCGATAGGCGCGCGTGTCGAAACCGGCGCCGAGGATCACCATCTGGTCGAGGCCCTGTGCGAGAGCCTCTGCAATGATGTCGTCGATCAGACGCGTGCGAGCGACCGCCGATGAACGGGCGCCGGCCCATCGTCCGTCGATGTACTGGGAAACCAGATCCGCAACGCCTGGCACGCCGCAAAGTCTGGCGAGCAGCGCAAACCGGGGCCTCAGGAACTGCCGGGCGAACGGGTCCTCGAACAGCCGGCGCCTAGCCGGAAGCGAGGACTCGATCGCCCTAAACAGCGCCATGAATTCCGCGGTTCGGCTGGCCTGACCTGCTTTCACAAGAAGGAGATACCAGATCTACCGCGGCTGCAGCTCTAGATCGTGAGCTGACCGGAACGCAACAGGTATGCGAGGCGTTTGCGCTGCTCCGGATCCAACATTTCGTGCGTCTTTTCCAAGGTCCTGAGGACTTCCTCTTTGAGACGCTCTGCGGCCTCGACGCGTGCGCTCAGCGCTTCGGTCGCTTGCACCTTGTCGAACTCATCCCCTCCCACAGCGTCAGCAATGCCCGCGATGCTTCGTTGCTCGTCGAGCCGCGCCTGCGCCCGCTCCGTTTTGAGCAAATTGAGGATACCCGCCAAGATGTCGATTTGCTCGTCGTCGAGGTCGAGCCGGTGCGCCATGTAACGAAGCGGCCGACGGACCCCAAAGCCCGACGCCTGAACGCCGGAACTCCCATGCGACCGCCGATGCCGTCGCCAGCCCTCGCGCCCGCAAGCGGACATGCATTCCTCGCCGCCACGATCTTCCTGCGATCGCTTCCATCGATAGTAGAAACCTGGATGCATTTTGTACTCCTAACGGCCCGGGGCTCATCGCTCCCGAGCGGGTTCAAAGGGCGGGCAAAGCGCCACGCCCCGTAGAGACTCTGGGGATCCCAGAGATTGTTGGCAAGGGAGGAAGTGCCGCGAGTTGCTGTGCGCAGCTCAGCGCACGAGGTCGAGGTGCCCGTTGAAGTCGCCCATGTCGCCGAACTCGTCGCCCATGCTCATGGCGCGGCTGATGGTGCTGTACAGGTCGACGTCGGACCGCCCGTCGTAGTCGAATATGCCGTTTTGGATTGGGCTGCGCAGGCTTGACTAGGGTCGAGGTTGGGCTGCGCTGCGGGTGCGTCGCAGCTTACAGGGGGCATCATCTCGTCGATTTCGAGGAATCGCCGCTTGCGATCTGGCCCTGGCAGGCGACGAGATTAAGGACCGCAAGAACGCCAACGCCCTGCATCAAGCCATGAGCGACTGCCTGTTCTCTCAAAAGAACGGACTATTCATGGAGAATCACCCTGATGGGTTAACATGCCCCTCGGCCGACGACGATTCAATAGCCCATCTTGTCATTCGTTGTCTCCGCCGTGCCCTTTGCCGGCTCGGGCGCGGACCGCCGGTGAGCTAGATCACCTTTGTCCAAGAACAAGCCCGACATCGTAACCTTGTTAGTCTGTAGCGATGATGAGGGGAACGGTTTCGGCTGTGGCGCTCGCGGTACTCGCAGGTGTTGGGGTCTCGTCCGCACAGGACACGCAGGCTTTCGTCCCCGAAGCCGCGCCGGCGTCCAGCAAGTCGTGTCGTAACGGACCGCTGAGCCGACCGCGCCCGGGTTGCGCTCCCGCTCTGCGTCGGAGCACCGGCAACCCCTACGAGGATTGCGTCGTCCGCATCAATCAGCTTCGCTGGGAATGTCAATGCCTGCCGCCGCTTGCGCGTTGGAAAGGCGGCGAGCCTTGCGCGAACAAGGAAGCAAAGCACGACAGCAAACACGGGCCCCATCGCGGCTTTAATGAGCAAATCTGTCAGCCTCACGGTTTCGCGCAAAACGAGTGTCCCGGCTGGCCCTCGAGGGCGGGGATCATCGACGGATGCCTCCAGGCGATGTGGGATGAGGGACCGGGCAAGCGGTTCTCCAAACACGGCCATTACCTCAACATGAGCAACCCCAATTACGAACGGGTCGCCTGTGGCTTCGCCACGACCACAAGTGGCGAGGTCTGGAGCGTCCAGAATTTTCGATGATGGCGACGGCAAATCGCAGCCAAACCGCAACTTTGTAGCACCAATGCAAGTCTGGGCGCCCGGGCGCACTTGTAGCCTTGTGAAATCGCGTCCAGCCGTAGATATTTCACGTTCGCCCTGATTTGGGCGGCGACTGTACGAATTTGGGAGGCCCCGATGGTAGACGCACAAGAAGCACGCGAAGTCGCGGAAGAGTCGAGAGAGAAGCTCTGGCACGGACAGAGTTTCATGCGCGATGTGTTTCTCGGGAACTTTCGGATCGACCTCCTCGAACGACTCACGCTCGATGAACCGGTCCGTCCCGAGTTTTGGGAGTTCTACCGCCGGCTGGCGGACTTTCTCCGACACAAGGTCGACTCCGCGGAGATCGACGCGACTGGCGAGTATCCCCCCGAAGTGGTTGCAGGCCTCGCCGCCCTCGGCGCGTTCGGCTTGAAGATCCCAAAAGCGTACGGAGGCCTCGGCTTGACGCACCCCGAGTACGTCCGGGTGATGCAACTACTCGGCGGACACGATGCCAACGTCGCTGCCTTGTTGTCCGCGCACCAGGCGATCGGCGTGCCCCAACCGATCAAGCTTTTCGGGACGGACGAGCAGAAGAAGCGTTTCCTGCCGCGATGTGCCAAAGGAGCGATCTCTGCGTTTGCGCTGACCGAGCTCACGGTCGGCTCCGATCCGGCTCGGCTCGGGACGACGGCCGAGCTCTCCGAGGACGGCGAACATTACGTGCTCAACGGTCAGAAACTCTGGTGCACCAACGTCACCCTCGCGGACCTCATCGTGGTCATGGCTCGCAATCCTGCCACGAAGAAAATCAACTGCCTCGTGGTCGAAATGGACTGGCCCGGCGTCAAAGTCGAGCATCGGAGTCGCTTCATGGGACTCCGAGCCCTCGCAAACGGCGTGGTCAGCTTCGACAACGTCAAGATCCCCAAAGAGAACCTGATCGGCAACGATGGCGACGGGCTCAAGATTGCGCTCGTCACCCTGAACACTGGGCGCCTCAGCCTACCCGCTGGCACCTCGGGCTCGGCAAAACGCTTTGTCGAGGTCGTGCGCAAATGGTCGAACGCTCGCGTTCAGTGGGGGGTCCCCATCGGCAAGCACGAGGCGATTGCGCACAAGAACGCCTACATCCTCTCTTCGGCCTTTGCGATGGAGTCGATCGCCTATGTAGTAGGCGAGCTCGCCGACCAGGAGGATGCCGATATTCGCCTGGAAGCCGCGGCGGCAAAGGAATGGAATAGCGTCCGAAACTGGAGCCTCTCCGATGAGACTCTTCAGGTTCGAGGTGGCCGCGGCTACGAAACCGAACGCTCGCTCTCGGCGCGTGGCGAGCCGGGTATCGGGATCGAGCGAGCGATGCGCGACAACCGGATCAATCTCATCTTCGAGGGCTCGAGTGAGATCATGCATCTGTTCATCGCGCGCGAAGCTGTCGATAAGCACCTGCAAGTGGCGGGCAAGCTCATCGATCCGAAGGCAAGCATCGGGCAACGTCTCGGCGCCCTGCCAAAGATCCTCGCTTTCTATGCCTGGTGGTACCCGACTCGCTGGCTCCGCTGGAGCTTGTGGCCGAGCTTCTCGCGCTACGGGAAGCTTGCCAAACACCTGCGCTACGCATCTCGGGCATCCTCGAGGCTCGCGCGCAACACCTTCCACGGCATGGCGCGCTTCGGCCCGGGCCTCGAGCGTCGCCAGGGCTTCCTGTTTCGGATCGTCGACATCGGCATCGAGATCTTCGCGCTATCCGCCACCGTTCGCCACGCACACAAGCTCCAAGAGGACGGGGCTGAGGACGCGGCTCAAGCGGTAGACCTTGCCGATTTCTTCGCGCGACAGACCCGTCGAAACATCGATACGCTGTTCCATCAGCTCTGGCGAAATGACGACGCTCAGGCTACGCGAGTCGGCCTAGACCTACTCGCAGGCAAACACACCTGGCTCGAGCGCGGCATCGACCCGCTGCCCTACAGCATCGATGACCTTCGTCCGAAGTCCATGGAAGAGATTTTGAAGGAACGGGAGCAGCGAAAGAGAGACCGCACACCGGAGCAACCCACGACCCGGGACGAGGTGCGGACGGCTTGACTCAGAACGGCTCGTAACTAGACCCAACCAAATCCAACCACTCCGCCGCCGGGGGCTGCGCCGGCCTGCTTGCCTTGAGCGCGGCCTGAAACGACTGGAAGCTCGGCGTGGAGGTGAACACCTCTAGCGCGGCTTCGTCTCTGTACATTCCGAAATGAACGAAAGTGACTCCGTCGGATTGGCGAAAGGATTGGTATTTGACACCGTCGCTTCCTGCGTTCCGGAGGTCGGTCATGACTTGGCGGATGTTTGCGGCGTTGGTTTCGGCGAAGGATGGGTCGACCTGGTATTTGACGTAGACGGCTTTCATGGGCACCTCCCATGAGTTTTCTGGGGCTGGCCCGTCCGGGGTCAACGCTGCTAAGAAGCCGAATATGCATAGAGCTCTGCTCATCGCCGGTCTGCTGGTTGCATGCTCGGGTTGCGAAGGGTCCACAAGTCGGGGCGGTGTAGACGACGATGCTTTCTCGCCAGCGCTCTTTGCAAACCCACCCGCCGAGTTTGGCCCGCAGACACGCTGGTGGTGGCCGGGTGCATCGGTGGACGACGTGGGCCTGCACGATCAGCTGCGCCAGTTCGCGGACGCCGGGTACAGCGCAATCGAGATTCAGCCGTTCATGTCTGCGCTCACGAATGCCGACCTAGGCGTGGATCCTCGAATTCGAACGGTCGGCGATGCGACGTTTCTCGAACGACTCCGAACCGCTGGCTGCACGGCTCAGGAGCTCGGCCTTCACTGGGACATCACGCTCGGGAGTGGATGGTCCACAGGAGGCGTGGGGATCGATGACGACGGTGCGCGGCAACTCATCGCGGCCGAGCTCTCGCTCGAAGGCCCGTCGAGCTACAGCGGAGCGCTTCCGAACCCCGATCCGCCTGCTTGGATCGAAGGCACGAATCGCGTCCTTCCCGCCATCGATGGCTTCGACGAAGAGCTCAGGCTCGTGTCGGTGCTTGGTGCCGAAGTAACGAACGAGCCGGAAAACTCGCCCGCAACGCTGGGCGACATCGTCGAGCTGACCGGCCAGGTGCAAGACGGCACGCTGAGTTGGGAGGTTCCCGCAGGAGCCCATCGGGTCTTCGCGATCTATGAAAACCGGACGCAGCACTTCCCGGCCGGCGGCGCGTACCCAGGGGCCCTCGAAGACGCGCGCGTGATCGACCACCTCGATCGACGGGGGGTCGAAGCCTTCCTCGACTCGGAGTTTGACGCTTGGCTCCAAGCGGTTGCCGATTGCCCTCCACGTGCGGTGTTCGTCGACAGCTTCGAGTTGGTGGGCGAGTTGCCTTGGACGACCGGCTTCGGATCAGAGTTCGAGACTTCGCTAGGGTATGAAATCGATCCGTTTCTCCCGTTCTTGTTCAGGGACGGCGGCGAATCCGAGTACGTGAACATCCTCAAGGCCGCGAGCGTGGCCCGGTACCAAGCAACGGACGGGCGGGGGGCTCGGGCGCGTGAGGACTACGAAGCGCTTCGAGGTGTCCGGTTCGCCCAGGAGCTCATCGAAACCCTGCGCACCTGGCTGCAAGACAGGGGCATCGAGCTTCGCTTGCAGGCACATGGCGGCTACGCGGATGTGTTGGATGCCTACGCCATGGCAGACGTCCCCGAATCCGAGGGACTCTACGCCGGAGGCTCCCACGACTTCCTGCGATTGTCCGCCTCTGCGGCGCACGTGGCGGGCAAGCGCTACGTGAGCAGCGAGACCTTCGTTTCGGTTGGCAGGTTGGAGCTCACCGAACGGGAGACGCGAATCTTGATGGGTCGGGCCTTTAGCGCGGGGATCAATCGACTGGTGCATCACGGGAACGCGTATCCCTACCTCCACCAAGATGGGCAGCGCTGGTTCCCGTTCCACCCGCTTGCCGATAGCGCCTTTTCGACGGGGCCGGTCGACCTGAGCTTCGACATCCATCCCGACGCTGCGATCTGGTCGGTGCTCCCCCAGTTGAACCGAATGGCGGCCAGGTTGAGCTACGCGCTGAGCCGCGGCACGGCGGTAGCCGAAGTAGCGTGGCTCTACCCTCAATGGGACGCGGAGAACTTCGCGAACTTCGTCGTCGAGCCCGGTGCGTTCGAATCCGAGACGAGCCAGGCGCTCCGGCGCGCTGGCTTTTCCTATGACCGGATTAGCAGATCGGCGCTCACTTCATCGACGAGCGAAGCGGGCATGCTGCAAGTGGGTCAGGGGTCTTATGAAGCGCTGCTAATCGAAGGCCGCCTCGCAGCGGCTCCGGAGATGCTTTCGGGCATCGAGCGCGCTGCGGCCGCCGGGGTTCCGGTGGTTTGGATTGGCGAGCTCCCGGAACGCGCGGACGGCCTGCTCGACGCTCAGGCAAGAGACGTGGAGGTGGCAACGTTGGTCGAACGCCTGCGCCTGCTCGTCACGGTCGCTCCAAGCGTGGAGGACATCCCGGGGGCCATCGCAAGCGCAGGGGTGACCCCGTCGCTAGGCCCGGTTGACTCGGCCGACCTTCAGCTCTCGGTCCAGCACCGCGAGGTCAGCAACGGCGACGTCTACTTCCTCTTCAACGAAAGCTACGAGGAGCGCACCGATACCATCCGAATCAAGGGCGCGTTCACCGATGCGGTCCTGTTCGACCCCGAAACCGGTCAGGCTGTCCCGAGCGAAAGGAACGGCGACACGGCGACCGTGACACTGGCAGGCGCCCATGGGGTCCTCCTATGGGTCGCTCGCGCGAAGTAGGCCTGCCCTTCGCGAGTGCGAAGTGATAGAACGGTCCTCTGAATCATGCGTGGCAAGATTCTCGTCTACGGTTCGTACGGATACACCGGCGATTTGATCGCGCGCTTCGCGAAGGAAGATGGCGTCGATGTAATTCTATCCGGGCGCAACCCACAACGGCTCGCTGACCAAGCGGAGCGCTACGGGTTCGCATGGGTCCCCGCAGACCTTTCGGACCGGCAATCGATCCGAAATGCGCTCCGCGACGTGGACGTAGTCATTCACTGCGCAGGCCCGTTCGCGCAGACCTACGAAGCGATGGCCCGCGCCTGTGTCGATACGCACACGCACTATACCGACATCACCGGTGAAGCCGAGGTGTATGAGGGCCTTTGGGCGATGGACGAGGCGGCCAAGCGCGCTTCGATCATGTTGCTACCCGGAACGGGGTTCGATGTCGTCCCTTCCGATTGCCTTGCTGCACATCTGAAGTCCCGATGCCCCGATGCCACGCACTTGGAGCTTGCGTTTCGGGGTCGAGGCGGCGGGGTCTCACACGGCACCGCAAAGACGATGGCGCAAAACATCCACCGCGGAGGGACGATCCGTCGCGACGGTAAGCTGGAGCAGGTTCCGGCCGCATGGAAGACACGCATGATCGACTTCGGCGACGGGAAGCCGGCGCACTGCATGTCGATCCCCTGGGGCGACGTGGTGACGGCCTACAAGAGCACCGGGATTCCAAACATCATGGTCTACATGGGGTTTCCGCAGGGGCCGGCGCAGTTTCTGAAGCTCTCGCGGCCCTTGCTTCCACTGCTCGGCACTCGCTCCTTGCAAAACATGATGAAGAAACGGATTGAAGCCGGGCCGGCTGGACCGGATGACGAGGCGCGCGAGAAGGCTGTGAACGAGCTCTGGGGCGAGGCGAGGACAGCCGACGGACGAACCGCGGTGTCTCGCTTACGCACGCCAGAGGGCTACACACTGACAGCTCGGATGTCGCTGGCGATCGCGCAGAAGATTTGCAATGGCGAGCACACGCCGGGGTTCCAAACTCCATCGACCGCGTACGGCAAGGACTTGATTCTGGAGTTGCCGGGCGCGGAGCGATTCGACGAGTGAAGCTCTAGCGGAAAGTACCCGGTCTTTTACCCCGCTGGCTCCAATAGCACCTTGATCGATCCAGACTGCCGACGATTTGCGGCCGCGGAAAGTGCGTCACGATACCCCCCGAGCGGAAACACATGCGTCACCATGGCCTCAACGGGCGCGCCCGTCTCGACGAGCATGTCGTGCGTGATTTGAAACGTGTGCGACCGTCCGCCACGCCAATCCTCGAGGCTGTAGCCGAGGAAGCCCTTGACTTCGAGCTCGCGGGCCCAGAGGAAGCTCAGGTCGAGCTTTGGAATTTCAGCGGCGCAGCCGAGCATGACGATTTTCGCGCGTGGTGCCGCGTACCGCAGGCATTGTGTGAGGGACTGGCCGCTGCCGACGCAGTCGAAGATGAGAGGGAAGCCGCCGCCGGCGTAGACCTCGTCGCCGACGATGGGCTTGTAGCCGCGCGCGCCGGTTTCGACCAGGGCCTGCCGAGCTTCGTCGCCCGGGGAGACGACCAGGCTTGCGCCTAGGCTTTTCGCGATGTCGGCCTCGTGAAGGCGTTTGACCTGCGCGACGAGCTCGCCTCGAAAACCGGCGGCGCGCAGCGACCAGATGACCCCCAGAGCGATCGGCCCGCTTCCGATGACGAGCGCTGCTCCATCTCCGAATGGACGTACGTTCAAGGCCGCGTGCATGCCTATCGAGAGCGGCTCGATGAGCGCTGCGGTGCGATTCGAAAGCGCGTCGTCTACGACGAAGAGCTGGCTCTCGTGCGCAATCATGCGCTCGCCCCAGCCGCCGGGGAGGCTGTTGTGGTAGCCGACCGTCATCCCCGGCTGAAAAGCCTTGCCCGAAACGCGAAGCGGACCCTCATCGCCCATGCGCGCGCAGGTGCAGTGCAGACCGCTCGCGCAGGACTTGCACTGGGCGTCACCTGGAAAGCCACGCATCTTGCAGGAGATCATCGGGTCGACGGCAACGCGTTGCCCAGGCTCGACGCGGCGAACAGCTGGACCCACCTCCGAGACGCGCGCGAGAACCTCGTGACCCAGGACGGCCGGGAACGAGCCAAAGGGTTCCAAGATGGGACTCGATTTGAACGTCAGGGTGCCGATGTCCGTGCCGCAGATGCCCGCTTCGAGCACCTCGAGCCGCACCCAGTCGTCCCCTGGAAGCGGTGGCTCCTCGACATCCCGGTAGCGGACGCGACTGAGGCCGCCGAAGATCGCGGATTCGGTGAACCCTCCAAGGCCTTTGCCAATCAGAAAGCTCGGGATCGTGATTTCAAACGTGACGGCGTGCATGTTGGTGAGTCTCTCATTCCCCTGCGTGCACGTCGAGCCAGTCCGCGATGCGCGGCCAAACCTCCAAGCTCGCCTCCTGACTGATGATCATCTCGACGTGACCATAGTCTTTGCTGAAGCCTTCCTCGGTGCCGAGCAACACCCACTCCTTGTCTTCACTCCCAACCGCATCGAACAGAAAGCGGCAGCCCGACACGGGGTCCATCGTGTCGTTGGCCGCCGCAAAGTCGAGTAGCGGCACCGTGGCGCGCCGAATCCCGTCCCAGTAGTCGCGGCCGTCCGCGGTCCGCCATTGCGCTCTCGGACCTTTCCAGCGAAAGAAGTCGAGCATGTAGGCGCGCGACTCCGGCTCCGGCCCGAGGCGAAACAAGCCCGCTGGCACTCGTCCGAGAACGCTGAGCAGCGTCCATGCCGCCGCGCGCGCCAGCCTTTGCTTCAGCCAGGCGTCCCCCTCCGTGATGTTTGCGCCAAGTACGACGGCAGACCGCATCGGATCGCCGGTCAGCCAGCCGGCACCGATCGAACCCAGGAGGGCCACGCCGCCCCAAGAGTGCCCGACCCAATGTGCGGCCCGACCCGTCTGTGTGGCAACCAAGCCTTGCACCGCCGGCAGGTCAAACCTCATCTGGTCCTCCGCACTCCAGTTGCGAAATCTTCCATCGCGCAGGGACCGACCGTGCCCCCGCACTTCGGGAATCCAGACATCGTACCCCCGTTCAACGAGATAGGGCCCCAAACCGAGTCCCTTGTCAGAAACCCAAAAGCTTCGCTGACAGAAGGTACCGTGCACCAAGATCACCGGTCCACCCGTTCCGCGTTCCTGGTCGCTGTCCCTGCCGCTGCCAAGGCGAGTGACTGCAATCTCGACTTGATCCTCGGTCGTGACCCGATAAACACGCGCGGCGAGCGGGCCAATTTGATCCCTTTCGAATGGCTGCGTCATATTCGGTTCGCCGCTGGACTCGGCGATTTTTCCCACACTTTCGGGCTGCGCCAAATCCTCAGCGAATGTAGTACCCGGAGACGCGGTAGACACCATCCGGATCACGCATGGGGGTCACGGTCTCGGTGGCACTCCCCTTGTTCTCGAACTTCGTCCGGTACTGGATGACGACATACTCGCCGTCCGGCGCACCGGGAAGCTTCGTGGTGTACTCGGCCGACGCGACCTCACGGCTCAGCACCGAGCCCAGCGGACCTCGAACACCAGCGACCTGCGTTACCCACTGGTCCTTGGGCACCACGCCCTTGAAGAAGGCGCACGCCCGCTCCCAACTCTCGTCATACCGCTCGGCGTCTACGACTGCGAGCCAGCTGTCGCCTGCGGCGATGCCTTCATCGGTGCCCCCGCCACCCAGCCGCTCTTTTTTGCTGCAGCCCGCTCCAATGAGCCCAAGTACCGCGATCGCGATGATGACTTTGTTCTTGTAGTCCATGACGGGTCCAATCCTACTCGTCGATGCGCACCGCCAGCTTGCCACGCACGCGGCCCGAATCGAGCGCCGAGAGCGCGGTGTGGATGTCGGACAGGGGGAAGCTCTCCTCCACCGAAGTCTTCAGCGCGCCGGAGACGATCCAGGCGGCGAGTTGCTCCAAGTCGGCCGCGCGTGACTGCACCGTGACGAAACCGCAGCGCTTGGTCGAGAACAGGCTCAAAACCATGGCTCCAAAGACGGAGGCAGACGGCAGGAGGGTGACGTAGGCCCCGCCGCGGTTGAGCAGCGCCTTTGCCTCGCCAAACGATGACGTCGCAGCGGCGTCGAGAAAGACGTCGAAGGCTTCGTTCAAGGACGAAAGTGGAGTCTCCCGGTAGTCGATGACTTGCTCGACGCCGAGGCTGTGCACGAAGCTCGCCTTGGCGGCACTCGCAGATCCGGTCACCTCTGCGCCGAGGACCGTGGCGATCTGAACCGCATAGCTTCCGACGCCACCGGACGCGCCGTTCACGAAGACGCGCTGGCCCGACTTCAGACGCCCCCTGTCCCGGAGCCCCTGAAGCGCCGTGCATCCAACCGTCGCGGCCGCTGCCGCGTCCTCATGGCGAACACCAGGCGGCTTGATTCCCACCGCGTCCGGTTTTACCGCGACGAGCTCCGCAAAACTCCCCTGCTTGGTCGATGGCGAATATGCGAGATGGCCGAACACCTCATCGCCAACTGCGCGTCCCTGGGCGTTCGAGCCAACTTGCTCGACGACCCCGCTGAAGTCGAATCCGATTGCCGTCGGAAAATTCTTCGCGTGAAGAAACCCGCCTCCGTCTTTGCCACGAATGACTTTGAGGTCTGCGGGATTGATCGACGCCGCGCAGACGCGAACGAGAATCGTACTTTCCGTGACCTTGGGCGGCTCGATCTCGCCAATCCTCAAGCTCTCGATCGCTCCGTACTTGTCGAGAATGGCTGCCCGCATCCGACCTTCCCACTAGTTGGAAGGCCCATTTGTACCACAGCGTCGCCCCGAACTCACCCCTGCTCCACGATCTCGGACGCGGTCCTGGACACAATCGCTCAGGTCAAAGAATGGTGACAGCCAACCAAATTGCCACGCCCAGCAAGACGGCGACGATCGGTAGGAGAACCTTGAAAACCCGCCCCGACCGGTCGATTAGCGCGGCGCTCTTCGCTTGAATCCGTTCGGCCCGGTCGTTGATGGCATTGGCTCGGTCGTACTGCGTCTTGGCAATCTCGAAGTGCTCGCGTTGAATCGAAAGCGCCTCTTCCTGCCGCTCTAATTGCTGACGCTGCCCATCGCGAATCTCGCCCAGCAAGCCGGCCAGGCGATCAACGTCATTTTTGTCCATGTTCCCCCTAAGGAAAAAGATATCATGGGTGCGTCGCGAGGGTTAACCGTGCTTCGTCTCGTGAGCTTTCAGCGTGCGGGTCGCCTTGTTGAGGGCCTCGAGAATGCGGTCGTGAATCGAGGCGCCACGGTTCTTCGCGGCCGTCAACGCCGCGGTGTGTGCGGCACACAGGTTCTTGGCGTCGCGCCAGCGTTCGGTGAGCCCTTCGGCCCATTGCCGGAACTCCCGTGCGGCACCGGCTCGCTTTTGCAGGGCCTTTGCAAGAGTCGGGTGAAAGCTCATCGAATCGGTCCGTCCAAGCAACCGGGCTGCCTTCGGAAACCGGATGTACATGATGGTGTCGTCGACGTGAATTGACTTTGACGCGCGGTGCAGGACGAGCACCGACGAGAAATGCACGTTCTCATTGGACGAAATGAAGTCGACACCACGGGGCACCGAGAAGTCGAAGTCGTCCGCAAACATCGTATGCAGCTCGGAGTCTTCTGTTCGCTGCGCTTCCCAGCGCAGCTCGGGGAATCGAGACAGATGGCGCGCGGTGCCGTAAAACCGAGCATCCGGAAATCGCTCTTGCATCTTACGCGCATAGACCGTGTGGAATGGGTGTACGTTCAAGATCGCGTCGACGTCCTTGCCGCCGTTGGTCAGCTCCAAAACCTGGCGCTCAACTTCCCCGCTGAGCGCATAGGAATCGAGGAACACGAACCTTCCGTTGCTTCGGCGGATGAGCGAGGCCTGGGTGCCGATCTCGATGATTCCACCGATCTTGAATGATCCGCGGATGTTCCAGAAACCGTCCGCGACTTCGATGATGTGTGGCTGCATGCTTGCCGATCCGTCCCGGGCGCAATCTTACCAGGTCCGAGCGCGCAGCACGCGGGGATTCCGAAGAAGGCGATCCGACTATACTTCCGACATGGTCCGGCAGCATGTCCGGCGCTAATCGAAGCGTCCTAGTGATGTTCTTGGCTTTGGCCGGCTGGGGCGGCGACGGCACAGAGCAGTCAGCGGCATCCGCAACATCCAACCTCTGTCCCAATGTGACCGGCACCGAGGCGATTCTTTGGGACCTGTACAACGGCGTCATTCGAACGGATGTCAGCGTGTTGCCGCCACCCGTCCCCGTGCCGGGCGGTTCGTACACGCACCCGGCGTTTCCTCTCCTCGGCTTCATCTATCCGGGTGGCTGGACGCCGACGACGACGAACACCGGAGGCTTTCAAGAGATCGGGGTCAATTTGATACGCCAAGACCAGCAAGCGATTTGGCGAGAGCAGCCCCAGGTGGTTTGCATCAATGAAGGCTCGGGCGATGCCGGTGGAGGCATCATCGTTTCCTTCTCGCGAATCATGATCCGAGTGGGCAACCACACCGCGGTCATCGCCGCATCGGTCACACCCCTGCCCCGCTTGCCCACCTCCAGTATACGAACGAAAGTGGTGGCATCGCCCACAGCCGAGTTCCAACCCGCGCGATCGACGTGTTTCTGGCGATCGACTGGCAGATGCTAATCGGAAACAGCAGCAACCTGTTCGACCGCGATGGTGACGGCTGGCTGGACGGCGTCGACGAATTCCCAGACGACCCGACCCGGCACTAACGAGGGCCGTCGACTCACTAGTCCCGTGGCGGCAAGCCATGCACCAGTGTGAGGAACTCCATCTTGGTGCCTGCGCGGCGGTGCTCCGACAGAGCCTGATAGTCAGGGTCCGCCCACCAAGCGCGTGCATTTTCCTCGGACGGGAACTTGAAGATCACGATGCGGCCAGGGGGCGGTGATGAGCCCTCGAGTGTGTCGCTCTGGTCATCGAACGTGAAGAACTCGCCGCCGTGGCGCTTCAAGATCGGAAAGAAGCCCTTTTCATACTTCCTGTAGGTATCCGGTTCGTGGACGACGAAATTGGCGATCATGAAGCAAGGCACATCGGGCATGGCTCATCTCCTTTTCTTGGACAAGTCATGCGAGAGGGATCTGCGTCTGTCAACGTCGTTCCCAGCTGGATCGAGTCGACGAGTGCTGCCGTCAGTAATTGAGGTGGAATGCATTGCGGCTGTGCCGCTCGCGCCTGCGCGCAGCTTGGGCATCCGCCCAGTCGAGCACATCGCGCTTACTCGGGTCGATTGCCAGGAGCAATCGCGCCGTTGCAGAGGCGCGCGCATCGAAGCCCTTCTCGGAATACAAGTGGACGGCGTGCTCGTAGGCAATCACCGCCTCGGCGTCTCGTCCGATTCGACGCAAGAGGTCGCCCTTGCGGTGCGCCCAGCGGGGCTCATCCGGCTTGCGCGTCTCGATCAGCTCGTAGATATCGATCGCTTGGTCGAATCGCTCTGCCTTGAGCGCTCTGTTCAGCTCGGCACAAAGATCGGTGGTCTTGCTCTCGTTTCGACGCATCCTCTTGTCCGGCACCAGCTGCAGCAGAACGTGGGATGGAACACGCATTGGACCGACTAGGAAACACCCATTCAAGGCCCCTGTCCACAAGTAATTCTTTACCCATGTTCGGTGCGCAGACTCTGCGGCCCCGCACCGGACTGAACGGACTTCCATCGCTCGCTGAACAAACCTTCAATCTGGACGCTGTGGCTTCCCGAGGGGGAATGCGCCCGCTGCGCGCTCAGGCGCGCCTTTGCGGTCGAGCCGGCGACCCGCCAGGATCGTCATACTCGTCGTCCTCGCTCCGAAACACTCGCAAGCGCTGTACGACGCCCGACAGGGGCGGGACGTGCTCGGCGAGGCTCACCAGTCGCTTGATCGTGCCGTTGCCGCTCCGGACGCCCTTGGCCTCGACCGGCATGTCGGCGATTCGCGTACTGACCTCGGCGCGCGTCCTGGCGAGGCGCTCCGGGTTAGCGCTGAGCTCGGCTGCAAGCCGGCGCTTTTCCGCGAAGTCATTTTCGCTGAGCACTTTGCCGAACGAACGTAGACCGGCGATCTGGAAGTCGTGCTTCTTGAAGAGTCTGTAAATCTCCTTGACCCGGTCGACGTCGATTTCGCGGCCCAGGGTGTAGCTCTCGAACCGCCCCTCCATCGCGAGCAGCGCAGTCTCGGCCAGGCAAGCGTACGCGGTGCCTTTGGGGAGGCCGATGTCATAGCCGAAGTCGATGTCGCCCGGGATGAGCACCTCCCCGCTCTCGATGACCGCCACATCCGGCCGCAATGCTGCTTCCTTCGCGCCAATGTCCGGCGGGCGGGCGACATCGCAAATCACCGCTCCTGGCTTGCAGGTACTGATGTCGAGAATGCGTTGGCCGAAGGCGGATGTTGCCGTGACGACGAGGTCACAGTCGGCGGCGAGGTCGCCCGGTCGAAGCGCAATCGTCACCCGCGTGCCCGGCGTCTCCTTCTCCATGGTGCGCTTGAGGTCGATGAGCTTTTCAGGTTCGATCGACACGAGGACCACGTCGTGAATGGCCTGGGCCAGGAGCCGCGAGCACACCGCGCCAATCGATCCAGTCGCGCCGATGATCATCGCTCGGCCTTTGGTGAGATCGGTCGCGCCCATCTTGACCACGGCCTGCTTTGCGGCTTCGAGCGTGGCCGCAACCGTCAGGCTGTTCCCGCTGGTGATCGCGATAGACGCCTCGTGCGCAACGGTCGCACCCGCGTCACCGACGACGCTGGTGAACGCCCCGAGCCCCATCAGTCGGCACCCATGGCGCTCCGCCATCCTCGCCGCATCGTTGAGGCGGTTGTACGTGAACCGTGGGCTGTGGCGCATCATCTGCCGCGGTGTCGACCCGAGGGCGAAGAGGTGGCCCTCGATACGCTGGCCGGTGGTCGGCGAGCGCCCGCCCGCGATTCGCCCGACGAACATGGGCCGGAGGTAGGCGGCCGTTTCCTCGACGATGCGGTCCGGGAGGAGCTTTGTCCACTTGAAGTCGGGGTGCTTGTGGACAAACCCGATGTCGAGCGGGTGAATGACGAAGGCAAATCGATTGATCCCCTCCTCATCGGCCTGGAGGTAGCGGATGGCAGGGCTCCACGAGATTTCGGCCATGAGGTTGAGGTACGAATCCTCGGTGAGCGACGCCGTCGGATCTTCGCGCCACGCGACCAAGACCGCCTCGATGACGGCCGCCGAGTGACGCGCCATCGCTACGCCCTCCTCGAGCGACGGCATCAGCACGACGAGGATGGTCGTCCCGCGCGCGCGGAAATCGGCGATGTCTTCCTCGGTCGCGCTCGGCACGACCACCGTCTTCTTTCGCAGGTCGAGCGGTGCGAAGTGACGAATCATGCCCGTGTCACCGGCAATGACGTCGGCCCAACGGAAGTGCGTCGTGGCTCGGCGAGTCCGCGCGCCTCGCGGCGGCGAAATCTTGTCGAGGGGAGCGTCCTTGAGCACTTCGAGGGTCGGAGCATCGGCGGTTCCAAGCGTTTCGGGTCTGCCTACGCCCGGCACGTCGGGCACGCCGAAGAAGATCTCTGGATCGAAGTAGTCGACCCGCGGCGTCAAGCGGCCGAGCGCATGCGCAAGGCCGACGTGATTGAGTCCCGGCACCATGAGCACGCGCTTCTGGCTGAAGATCCCAGGCTCCGCGCGATTGGCCAGCACGACGCTCCATCGCTCGAGACCCCGCGCCGCGGCATCGCT
>JAOTXX010000057.1 GCA_029862185.1 Myxococcales bacterium | reverse complement strand
ATATGTCACAGGCCGATCCCAGCTCCCGTTTCCGCTCACGGTTGAAGACGTGGAGCTCAACCGGCCGCTGATCGTGCATCCGGAGCGCGGCTTGCTGATCGAAATCCAGGCCCGTGTCGAGGAAACCGAACCCGGAAGCGGAGTCGAGCAACGTGTGTACGCGGAGATTCGCTCCAAACAGACCGGCTTCGAGCAAGCCCATTTTTCGGCTCGCTTCGAGCTTGGTGCTGCGACGATGCCGCGCGAACAGACCGGCGAAATCCCAACCAGTGCGCTACCCATCCAACCGAAGGAACATCTCTACGGGTCGGTTCTTTTTCAGGGGCCTCGTTTTCAGCGCATCGACGAGGTCTACGCGCTCGACGCCAAGTGCTGTCGCTTTTCCGCAACTCAAGGCTTCGCGGGCGAGCAGGAGAGTTGGCTCTTGGGTGACCCGTACTTCCGGGACGCGCTCCTCCAAAGTCTGCAGCTTTGCGTCGTTCCCGACCAGTGCCTTCCGGTGCATATCGATCGCTGGGAGATCGCCGAGCCCGCTGCGGCGCGACCTTCGAATCGGCTCTGCAAGGCCGTCATCGAAGGAAAAGAGGACGATACGTACATTGGCACCATATCGTCGGTGAACGCCGAAGGCTTGCCGATTGAGACCATCGGCGGATATCGCGCTCGGACGCTCGTGCGCCGTCTGGAATGGCCCGGCGCCGAAGAGCTCGCGCTCCGTGGTTCGCAACCGGTTGCCGAGCTCGATTCAGTGCCCAGCAACGGCGGTGCGAGGACGCAAATCAACGAGCTTCAATCTTGGGATGGCGGCGTGTTCTACCGCGACGTGCCTGGGTATGGGCCCGAGGGCCAATCTGCGTTCTGCAGCAGGTTTCCGCTGACTGCGCAGGACGCTTCCTCACCCAGTGGCTCTCTCAACCCTTCCATCTACTTCCGTTGGACGGGCAAGTTTCGGGAGATGGGCGTCCTCAACACGGATGGCGTCTACAAAGGACTCTTGGAGATGCTCGGATCCAACGAGGTCATGTCCGCTACGAACGACTGTGAGACGCGCATCCTCAAGGTGCCTCTGCGCAACGACCTCATCGAGGGACGATACTGGATGGAGTGCGTCAACAGGGGCGATGCAAGCCAACTCTGCGAGTGGTGGCGCATTCCCTTCCCGAGCGGCAAGCCTGAGTTGATCGCATGGACGCGGATGCGCACATCCGCAATCAAGGCGGTTCGTCATGGGGTGATCGCCGCCACCGAGTGGCCCGATTTCTTCTACGACTACCTCAAGTCCATGGCAGGTGATCCAATCGAGCCGACCAAGGGGCCCCAGCTCGACTTGGACCTCGGTGCGTGCCTCTTTGCCAAGGCTCCCGGGCCAAAGCCCGGTGTCCCCCTTGCCGAGCAGAGTTTCAGCACGGCACAGGAAGACGCGAACGTCGTTGGCAACATTTACTTCGCGAACTATGCCGTATGGCAAGGCCGTGTAGCCGATCGGTTCTTTCACTCCGTCGCGCCGCACTATTTCGAAGATAGAGGTGCGCGCGGCGAGTTACACCGGCCAGAAACGAACATTAGCCAGCTTCGCGACGCCATGCCATTCGACGAAGTCAACGTCGTGATGCGGCTAGATGAGCTCTACGAGCGCGGCGCACGCCTAAGCTTCGACTTCATGCGTCGCGAGCGCGAGGGAGTCACCAAGCTCGCCGCCGGCCGGAATCTGGTGTCCTGGGCAATGATTGAACGCGGCGCCGCACCAAGGATCCTCGACTGGCCGGACGAGCTGCGCGACGCGATGCTAGGCCGTCTGGATGAGCGAGCGACCGCCCTCAAGAAGTACGCGTAGCGAATCGGCTCGGTCTTCGGGCGCGGCAGCGGGCTGAGGCACGAGCCTGGGCGGTTGGGGAGGCCTTTTCGTAGTGGAAATCCCCGCGATGGAGCAGGCGGCCTGTTTGGTCGGGGTTCGCCACCTTTGCTAGACTACTCGGCGAGGTGGAGGAACCGTCTACGAGTCGCGGGGGCATCGGGCCTTCTGCGGATGCAGAGCTCAAGGCTCTCTTCGAGGTCGACCGCCGTTACCGGAACGTCCACGCGCTTTCCGCCGGCGTTCTGGTCGCGGCGCTCTTGATGGTGTTGTTCGTTCCTGTCGGTTGGTTCTTCATGCGAGAGCACTTCCTGCTCGTCCAAGGTGGACTGACCCTGTGGCTTGCGTCGTTGATAGGGACGTGGGTGTTGATCCGCAAGCGCCCAGAGTGGGCGCTTGAACACAGCGACGACTTGGTGTTTTGGCTCTTCCTTTTCGTCTCGATGTTCAGCGACTTCCAAGTTTGGATCGATACCGGGTACGATTCGCCATATGTGCTGACGCTCATGTTTACCCTCGTCGGGGTTAACTTTTTCATCTCCTGGCCAGCGAAGCGTTCGGCTGCGTTTAGCCTCGCGGTCTACGCGGTATTCATGGTGCCTTTGCTCTTGGGCCTCGTGCCGGTCGGGCATGCTCGCACCGCGTTCCTCTACCAGGCGGTGTTGTTCGGTGTGGCTCTCATCATCGTGGGATTCCAGCGGCATCGCTTCCAGCTCGAATTCCGCGAGTTCAGCTCGCGGATGGAAGCGCAGTCCGCTCGAAAAGACTTGGAACGAGCCTACGAGCAGCTCCAGGAGCTCGACCAGATGAAGTCGGAGTTCTTCGCCAACGTGAGTCACGAGCTGCGAACTCCGCTCACGTTGATCTTGTCACCCGTGGATGCGCTTCTAGAAACGCTCAGGCCCGGAGCGGATCGCGACTCGCTCAAGGTCGTCCGTCGAAACGCTTCGAGGCTCTTGCGCATGATCGACGACTTGCTCGACTTGGCGAAGCTCGAGGGAGGTGGCCTGCGTCTTCGCATCGACCGGGTTGATTTGAGAGACCTGGTCGAGCAGGTCGTGGGCAATGCCCATCCGGCGGCGACCGCCAAGCATATCGAGCTTTCGTTTGCTTCGCATGGAGAGCCCGTCGAGACCTTTGGCGATGCACACCGACTCGAAATCGTTCTCACGAATCTGCTCGGCAACGCGATGAAGTTCACCCCGGCCGGCGGGAAGATCGACGTGCGAATGCGACACCGGCCAAATGGAACGACCGTCGAGATCGCCGACACGGGTCCGGGGATCTCGCAGGAAGAGCAAGCGCAGATCTTCGAGAGGTTCCATCAAGTGGAGCGCTCGGAGCGACGTCACCAGGGTGGCGTGGGCATCGGCCTCGCGCTGGCACTCGAGCTCGCGGAGCTCCACGGTGGCTCGCTTTCCGTGGATAGCGAGCTCGGCAAGGGCGCCACGTTCACGCTCTTCCTCAAGCGCGGACAAGAGCACTTCGACACGGAAGTCGTGGAGCGGCGTCACGGCCAGACGCCGGAGCATCCCGGTCGGCGCAAGGAGGACCGCCTGAGCGAGGCGCCAACTCCTGACGAAGCGGCATCGACGGCGGGGCTCCGGATGAGCGAACCTCCCACGGAACGCGTTCTGCTCGATCGCGGACGAGTCCCGAGAATTCTCGTCGCGGAAGACGAGGATGACCTGCGAGGCTTCATCGTTGGTTTGCTCTCGCGAACCTATACGGTTGACGCCGCCCGAAACGGGTCGGAGGCGCTCGAGCTCCTGAAGAAGCATCGCCCGGACCTCGTGCTCACCGACGTGATGATGCCAGAGGTGAGCGGCCTGGATCTCGCTCGCACGCTCAAGCAGGACCCTTCGCTGAGTAACATCCCCGTAATCCTGCTGACCGCCCGCGGCGAAAACGAAGCCGCGCTCGAAGGCTTCCAGGCGGGCGCCGATGATTTCGTGTCGAAGCCGTTCCACGCCAACGTCCTCCAGGCGCGAATTCGCGCGCATCTGAAAATGCGCAGCTTGAGTCTACAACTTGCCGACCAGGCCCGACTTGCATCCGCAGGAACGCTTGCTGCCGGCCTCGCGCACGAAGTGAAGAATCCCCTCAACGCCGCGTTGAACGCGGTGAAGGTGTTGGAGCACGGCGGTTCATCGAGAGTGTCGAACGAGAAGCTGATGGGCGTGGTGATCGATGCACTCGGGCGAATCGACGGGATTATTTCCGCGCTCGACGCGCACGCGCGCCCGGCGGACGGCGATGACGTGGTTCCCTGCAATGTTCGAAAAGCCGTGGAGGCCACACTCAATCTGCTCGATCATAAGCTCAAGCACGGGGTAGCCGTCCATCAAGCTTACGAGACAACCGGGGAAGTGTTTGCGCCCGCGAGGGCGTTCAATCAAGTCATTCTGAATCTGCTCGATAACTCGATTCGCTCGGATGCGGCGAACATCTGGATCGAGCTTCGTCAAACGGACAAACTGATCTCCGTGGCCGTCGCGGACGATGGCCCAGGGGTTCCGCCCGATGTGGTGCACCGCATCTTCGACCCCTTCTTCACCACCAGAGTGGAAGGCGAAGGGACGGGGCTCGGGCTCCACCTCAGCCGACGAATCGCCCAAGACTGTGGCGGCGAGCTGAGGTACGAACCACGGCCCGGCGGGGGGGCGCGCTTCGTCATGGAGATTCCTGCAATGGATCTAGCGGCCTGATTGCTGGGGCGTCCGCGCCTTGGGCAGAGCTGAAACCGCTTCCCACAGCTTCGGAGCGTGTGATGGTTCACAGATTGGACCACACGGTGGGCGACCTCATCGCACCTGCACAGACGTTCGACCCCTTCTTCGCAGCAAGCGTGCGAGGCGATTCTAGGGGCTTCGGGTTCGAGCGGAAGAATCGCCAAGGGCCGTGGTGTTACGCTAAGCTGAAGGCAGAGGCCCAGGGGAGGGGCGCGCTTCGTGATCAAGATAACCGCCATGGAGCAAGCGGCATGACAGCGCACGTACTATTCGTCGACGACGAAGAGCCGAATCTGATCGTCTTTGAGGCTGTTTGTGGTGATGTATTTCCGGTTTTGACCGCGTCGAGCGCGGCGCAGGGACTCCAGCTCATGGAGGAGCACGAGATTGGAGTCGTCCTCACCGACCAACGGATGCCGGGGATGACGGGGATCGAGCTGCTCGAGAAGGTCGAAGTCGAGTACCCCGATGCGATTCGTCTTTTGATCACGGCCTACTCCGACTTGCAGGCAGCCGAAGATGCGATCAACCGCGGGCATGTGCGTCGCTACATGCGCAAGCCTTGGGAGCCAGAGACTCTGCGCGCCGAGCTTCGCGATGCAATCGACCTCTACTCTCTCAACACACGAGTCCGTGAGCTCGAGCAGCGTTTACTCGAATCGGAGCGCGCCTATTCGTTCAGCGTCGTGGCCGGCGGGCTTGCCGACGAGCTCCGTAGTCCGCTCGGCTGGATTCGTAACAACCTGACCGTCATCGAGACTTCAGTGAAAGCGGCGGCAGCTGCGCTCGCCGATCCGAGCCCGAACATGACGCGCGCGCGCGGTACGCTTGCGCAGGTCGACGCCGCCGTGGGCGATGCGCGCGACGGGGTGAAGCGCATTTTGGAGCTCACCGAAAAGATGGCCCAGGCGCCGGAAGAAGCGGAAATCGAGGTCGTGGACTTGGCGGACGCGGTTCGGGTCGCGCTTCGCAAGGCGGAGAACAGCGGGCTTCGCGGTCGCGCACTCATCGACGTGGCCACCGGCGTCGAGCCCAAGGTCATGGCGACGCGGACCAACATCGTGCACATCGCCCTGAACTTGTTGGCAAACGCGATTCAGCGGGCGGCGTCACGGCCGGGCGGCCAAGGGGTCGTACGGGTCACGACGGCGATGCTTGGCGACGAGGCCGTGCTCGACGTCTCGGATAACGGGCCTCTGCTCTCGGCCGAGCAGATGGAATCCGTGTTCAAGCCCTTTGGCGTCGGCGGACGCTTGCACGGCGCCGGCGTCGGCTTGGCGATTTCAAAGCGCATCGCCGAAGAGCTTGGCGGCCGAATCGAAGTCAGCTCGACCGTCGATCAGGAAATGCTCTTCCGGCTGATCCTACCTAGCGTCCCGAGCGGAACGAGCGGAACATGACCGCAGAAGCGAGGCCGGCCTTGCACGAATTCGGGCTCATCTTCGACGAGAACGCCTGGCCGCTGGCCTATGTCCGGTTTCCCTCAAAGCCGCTGAGCGACGACGGCCTCGAGTATTTCATCGAGCGCTACACGGCAATGGTCGAGCGGCGGATCCCCTTCGCGACCATCCTGGACTCCAGGGGCCTGACGACGGCGATCACGGCCTATCAGCGAAAGCTGTTGACCGATTGGTTCGAGGTGACCGGCGAGCTCGCAGGCGAGTACCACTTCGGGATTGCGGTGCTGATCAACAACGCGCTGATTCGCGGCGCGCTCAAGGCCGTGACCTGGGTAAAACCGGTCCCGGTTCCGATCACGCCGTTTGGCTCGATCGCGGACGCAGCTCCGTGGGTGCGTGAGATCTTCGGCGAACAAAGGATCCCGATCACGCCTGAGATTGAGATGCTGCTCGCGGGACGGAGCTAACAAGCCGGTCGCGGTTGGCGGTCGTTGTCCCGCCTCACCATCTCGGCGCGCGTGCCCGCTACTTTACGGCGTAGCCGGCGGCGCGGACGACGGCTTCGAGATCGGCGGCGGGCACCAAGCCCTCGACCGTCGCCTGGCTGGGGTCGAGGGTGACCATGGCCGAGGTGACGCCATCGGCATCGCGAAGGGCGCGCTCGAGCTTGCGGACGCAGTTGTTGCAGGTGAGGCCTTCGACCTGGAGCGTGACGACGGCAGGACCGGCGGGCGCACGGCGGCGAAGCCAAGCGCTTCGAAGGTCATCGACGACGAAGTAGACAAAGAGGCCGGCGAGCAGCACGGCGGATGCCCAGGCCCACCAGGGTTGGCCGTGTTCGTGGATCAAGCTGCCGAGGGCTTCAAAGGGAATGAACGCGTCGTACACGTAGGCGAGTCCGACGCTGCCGAGGACGACGGTGGCGAGATACACGGCGAGGACGCGGCCCCCAAAGGCCCGCTTCACCGCGCCGATGGTGGCGATGTTGGTGGCCGGGCCGGCCATCAGGAACACGAGGGCGGCGCCCGTGGGCATGCCCTGGGCGATCAGCGCCGCGGCAATGGGCACCGATGCGGTCGCGCACACGTAGAGAGGCAGGGCGATCGCAAGGGCCGCCAGGCCGGAAACCGCAGGGTGAATATTGGACCAACCGGCGATGGCGCCCGGCGGAATCCAAACCGTGATAGCGGCCGATGCCACGACGCCGAAGACGATCCACTTCCAAATGGGCCGGATCACGTCAACCATGTGCTCGAAGAAACCGACGGTGCTCTGCGGCGCCGGCGCTTCTTCGAATCCCTCGATGCCTCGCGCTTCGGTGTGGAGGGATTCGGTGACCGCACCGCCCGCGAGCCCCATCACGAGCGCGCTCAGGCATTTGAAAATCGTGAACGGCCAACCCAGAAACGAAGCGCTCACCAGCAGCGAGTCGACGCCGGTTTGCGGCGTGCTGATGAGAAAGCCGACCGCCGCGCCATCGCTCGCGCCATCCTTTTTGAGGCCGAGCGCTGCGGGAATCACGCCGCAGGAGCACAGGGGCAATGGCACGCCCAGCGCAACGGCCTTGGCAACGCCGCCGGAGCCGCGGAACTGACGCCGCGTGAAGTCGCGTGGCAGCAGGACGTGGAGCGCACCGGCGGCCGCAGCTCCCAAGAGGAGCCAGGGCGAAAGCTGCAGCCATACCTGCCACATCGCGTCGAGCATGGGACAGGTATGCGTCTGCGCCGGCTGCCGCGCAATCCCCGAGAGAAGACTAGAGAGAGACGTCGCCTAGGCTGTTGCCCTGGTACCCAGCTGCTTGCATCCCGCTGATGAGCACGGTCGCTGGGTGCGCCCGGTTGCCGTTCACGTGCTCGCCCGGGCTCAAACCGCCCGCGCGGCCAGCCATGAGCATGACCATGTTCTCGACTGAGTGCGTTTGGTTCTGCGAGCTGGCGTCGTTGAGCTGAAGCCCATGGCCCGCTTCGGCCGTGAAGACGATCACGCTGTTGTCGAGCACGTTGCCGCCCGCCTCTGGGGTGCTGCGCAGCTTGTCGATCAAGTACGCGTAGTGCGAGATGTGCCACTGAAGTAGGCCGGCGGACGGAATCTGACCGCGGTTGTTCGGGTCTCCGTTGTGGCCGACTTCGTGCAGGTCGCCGCCGACTGAAGCCCAGCGCGCCGGTCGCGTGGTTCCCGGCAAGGTCCCGAGTCCATCGGCGATGGGCCGGGCGTTCATGTGCGACTGGAAGGCAGTGATTTGGAGCGATGCTGCGCGCGTGAGGTCGCAGACGAACGCCATGTGGATCAGATCGGCGAAGATCCGGGAGCGCGTGTGCTCGTCGCTGTACCCCGACCCGCCCGTGACCGAGCCGCTGCCGCCGCCCTGATGGTCTCCGCCAATCGGTGGATCGGCGCCCGGGTCGGTTGGTACCGAGCACTGGCCGCCGACATTTGGAGGCAGGGCGTTGATTCGGTTTTCGAGGTCGCGAATCTCATCGAAGTGCCGCTCGAGGCGTTCTTGGTCAGCGCGGCCCAGGTTGTTCACGAGCCTGGCGCGCTTTTCGAGCACCAGGTCGAGGACGCTTCGGCGCGCGCGCATCTCGAAATCGAAACGTGCGGCGTCTTCGTCTCCATTGGGGACGAAGCCCGTGAAGAGCGAACGATAAGCGACCTGAGGGCTGGCCTGCGCCTCGATGCGGGCGCCGCTCCCTCCTCCGGGGCCATATGAAATGTACTGCCGGCCCGCGAAGCTGTAGCCGCTGACGTAGAAGCCCGGCTGCGAGCGAACCACCAAAGACCTGTGGGTCGTCTGGCCGGCGTTCAGCTCGGCGATGACCTGATCCGAAGTGATTCCGTTGCACACGTAGGACGGGGACGTAGAGCGGGTGCCGGACAGCAAGGGGCTGCAGCCGCCGCCGTGGAAATCACGATAGGCGCCAGCCGATGGGACGGCGCTTCCATCTGAGGAGCTCGCGTTGAACGGAATCGCGAGGTTCGAGACCATCGTGAAGTCGTTCTCCATGCCCTGAAGCGGCAGAAGCGGCGTCGTGAGGGCGAAACCTCGGCCGTAACCCGTGTCGGCGATGAAATGTCCGCCCTCGGTGACGCTTTGACCATCGATCCGGCTTTCGTTCTTGGCGTAGTTGTCGCAGCCGAGCGCCTGGCCGGCGAACAGGATCGCATAGCGCGCCGGGGCGCTTTGCGCAGCGCTTTGTCGCGCCGGAAGCATGCACTCGAGCAGCGGCAAAGACACCGCGGCGCCTGCCATGCCTTTTAGAATCGCCCTGCGATTGATCTTCATCGCCATGATTAGAGCCTTTCCTGGGCGCGTCGCGCGAAGCGTTCGGACGCGATGAAGTCGACGATGAAGGCCTTGAAGTCGTGTTGCCCCGACCGAAACGACTCGACCATCTCCTGGAGCAGCTCTTGCTCGTAAGAGCTGGCGGGGCGGCCCAAGGCAAAGGTCAAAAACTGCTGCACGGCGCAGGCATCGACGTAGTCGTTGTCGACCAGCAGCCGGGAGAGCTCCGCCGGCCCTGAGAAGTTGCCGACGTCGACGATCTCGCCCGAACCCTCGATGACGCACTCGGGCAATCCATCGTCGTGCTCGCGGTAGCGGCCGGCCACGTCGTAGTTCTCGAGGCCGAAACCGATCGGGTCGACGAGGCTGTGGCACGAGGCGCAGCTGCTCGATTGGTCGCGGTGCTCGGCGTAGCGTTCGTATTTGCAGACGGCGTCCATCGCGCCTTGCGGCGGTTGGTCGGCGTCGACGTTGGGCGGCGGCCTCGGCACGTTCTCGCACATGAATCGCGTGCGCACGAGAATGCCGCGCTGGGTCGGGCTCGTGTCTTCGAACTTGCTGAAGGCGGCGAGGAGGCTGCCGTGGCCTAGGATGCCCGCGCGTCCCGTGCCTTCGTAGGAGACCCACCCTTCCCCGTCGGGCGGCCGCGGAAGGCCGTAGTGGTCGGCCAGGGAGTCGTCGACGAAGGTTTCATCCATCGTGAAGAGGCGCAGGTAGCTCCCGGGCTCGTCGAGAATCACGCGGTCGATGAGGGCCGAGGTCTCGCGGTTGAACGCGGCAACCAGCTCCGGGCTATGCGGGATCGACCGGTAGCCGAGCCACATCGAATGGAAGCGATGAAGCTGGTTGCGCGCTTTCGGGTCGCCGAGCATGCGGAGGGCTTCGGTACGCCGGCCTTGAGGGCTCTCCAAGCTACCCGCTCCGGCAGCAGCAAAGAGTGCTTCGTCCGGCATGCTCGCCCACAAGAGGTACGACATGCGGCTGGCGATTTCATAGCCGTCTAACTCGAGCAGCCCGGGCGTGTTGCCCGGCGTGCCCTGTTCGACCCGATAGAGAAACTCCGGGTCCTGCAGCGCTGCCGTGACGGCGAGCTGAGCCGCGGTGTAGAAGTCGTTGTCGACGGCTGCGTTGTCTTCGGACGCGAATGCGAGAAGCGGCATGTAGGCGTCGATGTCTTGCGCGGTCACTTCCCTTCGAAGCGCGCGGCTCAGAAACGAATCGAGGAATGCGCGAAAGCATTGCTCGTCGCCACCGCCCGTGGGCGTGCATGGCACGAGCTCAGCACGACGGCCGGCGTCGCCGATCGCGCGCTCGGCTACTTCTTCGGCCAGAGCTTCGAGGGACGTGATGAGCGCCTCGGAGGCCTGCTGAATCGTGTAGTCGTTGTCGAACGGCCGGAACTCGTCCTCATTCAAGAGACGCGCAGCCGGTGCGCTGTCTTCTCCCAAGAGATCGCGGAGCGTGTTGTCGAGCTCGGCTTGGGAGAGACGGCGGGCGCCGCTTTCGACGGCGAGGATGGGATCGACCGCAGGCGGCCCGCTGTCGGTGCTGCGGCCGATTTGGCCTGAACAGGAGACGAGGGAAGCCAGCGCAACGACCCCAGCGACGCGCGAGAACATCTGTTCAATATTTCAGGCGATACAGCCGTCGTCGACGAATTTCACCCGAAAGTATGATCGCGCTGCGATCTTTGGCTTAGAAGCCCTGTAATTTCAGTCAGTTTCCTCGGTGGAGAGTGTCCCTCTTGGGGGGAGGAGGGCTCGGAGGTTCATGGCGGCGGGGGCGGGGGTGCCTCGGAGCCAGGCGACGCCGCCTTTCTTGAAGCGGAGCCAGTGGCCGTCGGCGTTGCCGATGGTGAGGAGGGAGAGGGCGTCGCTCATCCAGGGCTCGTGTCCAACGCAGGCCACGTGCTCTCCTTCGAGCGAGGCGAAGAAGTTCGGATCGGGCGGGCCGGCCAGGCCCTCGGCTGCGATCAAGGGCCCATCGTTGAGAGGGGCGAGGAGCTCGGCCGTCTCCAGCGCGCGCAGCCATGGGCTGTGGTAGACGCGGTCGAACCGAAACCCTGAGCGCGCGAGACTTCGAACGACCAGCTTGAATCGCGCCCGGCCTTTGTGGGTGAGCGCCCGTTCGACATCAGGAAGCTCTTCGCCTCTTTCTTCTGCGATCGCGTGGCGTATTAGGAACAGGTCCATACTTCGTCATTCCTCTTCGAAGCCGGTGAGCTTCAAGCCAGATTGTTTCACGAGCCGTTGCTCGCGTTCGAGGTCTGCGCGCGCGAGCGGATGAGTGTCGAGCCAATGTTCGTTGAACGTGAGATTGAGCTTGTTGCCGTCGGCGCTGAGATGTGGAAGCGAAACGACCTCGGGATCGCGGTTTCGATTGAGGAGCACTGCAAGCCGTAGCATCGCACAAAGACGCATGGCGGTCATGCGAAGCTCGGTCGGAAGCGCCTCGAAATACGATTCGTCGAGCTTCCGGCGATGGCCGCGAACCAGCGCTGCAACCAAGGCCTGCTCGTCGCGCGAGAAACCCGGCAGGTCGGAGGAGTCGACCAAATACGCGCCATGCTTGTGGTGGCCGGTGTAGTTCACCGCCAGGCCAATCTCGTGAAGCTGTGCGGCCCAGGCGAGCGCGTGGACGGCGTCGACCGATTGCAGGTCCCAATCTCGAGCGACCTGGCCGAGCAGGCCGAGCGCCGTGGCTTGGACGCGGTCGGCGTGGCCCTGGTCGATCGAATATCGATTGCAGAGCATGGCAATGGTCCGATCGCGGGGGTCTTCGTCTTGGATGCGGCCGAGCATGTCGTACAGGAGACCCTCGCGAAGCGCCGTGGGGGAAACCCACATCTCCTCGATGCCGAGTTGCTCGAACACGGTGCTCAGGATGGCCACCCCTCCGGCAAGAACCGGCCGACGGTCGGCATCGAGCGCCGGAAGCTCGAGCTTATCGAGCCGGCCCGCGGTGACCATCGCCTGCTCCAGATTCGCAATCCCTTCGGCAGTGATGGTGCCGTGGGCCCAGCCTGCCGCCTCGAGAATCGCGGCAACGGAGCGAATCGTGCCCGAAGCGCCATAGGCTCGATCCCATCCAGCCGTGCGCAGAGGCATCTCGACCGGCTGGAGCTCGAGGCCGGCGGCGAGCTTGGCTTTGCTCATGCGCTTGCGGCTAATCTTTCCGTCGCTGAAGAACTGCTTCGTGAAACCGACGCAGCCCATGTACATGCTGTGCACGGAGACCGGCTCAAAGGAATCCCCGACGATGAACTCGGTGCTCCCGCCACCGATGTCCACTACGATGCGCCGGGCGGGGGCGCCCGCAATTCCGTGCGATACGCCGAGGTAAATTAGACGCGCTTCTTCGCGGCCAGGGATGATCTCGATTTGATGGCCGAGGGCTTCACGGGCCTGGCTCAAAAGCTTGCGGGAGTTGCGGGCCTTGCGAAGCGTGTTGGTTCCGACCGCCCTGACCTGCTCGGCGCCAAAGTCCCGGAGCCGTTGACCAAAGAGCGAGAGGCACTTGAGTGCGCGATCCTGCGACTCGTCGTCGAGCGCGCCGTCGTCCTGGAGGCCCGCAGCCAGCCTCACCGGCTCGCGAATGCGATCGACGATTTGGAGACCTCCGTGATCGACCCGCGCGATCACCATGTGAAAGCTGTTCGACCCTAGGTCTACTGCAGCCAGTGACTCCATTCGCGCCTGGGCCGCACTCTAGCCTAGTTCGCGACGGATGCTGCCGATTTTCGAAGCCATTTAGCGCTCGATGTATCCGATCGCCTCGAGGTGTGCGGCAACGTCTTCGTCGAGCTCGACCGAATCGGCGACAACCGCGTCTTCGTGCGCAAGGGCGCGTTGCTCGAGCAGCGCCCTGGTCGCCATCCGAACCTGATCGGGAGACGATTGCGCGAGGTTCTCGCGCTCGCCGGGATCGAGGTCGACGCGATAGAGCTCGATGGGCGCGAGGCCCCTCGGGTTGTCGCGATTCGCTGTGATGAGCTTGTACTCATCGGTGCCATCGAGCTCGCGAACCGACTCGAGGACGTTTCCCTCGTGGCTTTCTTCGGCGTAGACGACATCGGTGCCTGTGAAGAGGTCGCCGCCCTGCACGCCCTCGGGAACTGGCGCATCGACGAGCTCCAAGACCGTGGGCATCAAGTCGATGCTCTGGACCCAGTGGCGCACGACGGTTCCACCTCGCCGGCTCTGCGGAAGCTTCACCAGCAGGGGCACGCGAACCTGCTCGTCATAGAGCGTCGTTCCATGCCAGAAGCCCCCGTGCTCGTTGAACTCTTCACCGTGGTCGCTCGTCACGATGATTGTGAGCGCATCGTAAAGCCCGCGCTGCTGAAGCGCGTCGAGGAGCTTGCCGAGCTCGCGGTCCCAGTAACTGATCTCGCCGTCGTAGAGCGCAGAGAGCGCAGGGGCCTCGGATGGGTCGGGGTGTTGGTGCGCGGCGCGCGCGTAGCCGCTGCCATCGTAGGGATGGGCAAAGTACGGGTCGTGCGGGTCCATGTAGCCGACGAAGAGGAACCATGGGGCCGCGGCCTGCCGGTCGATCCAGGCGGAGAGGGCCGCGTTGACGGTTTCGGCGTCTTGATACGCCGTGCCGGGAAGCACCTCGCCTTGCATCGCGCGCATCTTTTCGACGCGCTGGCGAATGAACTGCATCAGCAGAAGCTTGGCGCTGGCGTCGTCGGCGCCGAGGACGAACTCCGGCTCGAGGTAGACGTATTCGTCGAAGCCCTGATGGAAGTTGAAGTACGGCGCGACGTTGAAATTGGTCGCGTACCCGGCCGTCGTGTAGCCCGCGGCTTTCAAGGCTTCGGGCATCGTCGTCACCGCGTCGGGGAACGCATCGCTCTTCGACATGACGCCGTGACTCGATGCCAGTCGCCCGCTCAGAATCGACGCAAAGCTCGGGCGCGTCCAACTCGAATTGGCAAACGCCTGGTCGAAACGAATCGCGTCTTCGGCGAGCCGATCGAGACTGGGCGTGCTGCCCGCCTCGTAGCCGTACATCGGCAGGTGATCGGCGCGCAGGGTGTCGACTACGATGAAGAGCACGTTGCCCGCTTGGTCGTCGGCAGCCGCGACATCATCTGAACTGCCGGCGCGCGACATGCGGTCGCTGAGCGCGAGGTTGCCGGCCAGTGCGACCCCGAACACGACCAGCAAGCCGATCGCTGTCGAAGCATGAACCATGCGACCAAACCTGGGGCGCTTGGACAGCTTCCAAAGGCCGCGGGCGATCAGGGCGCTCATGCCCGCGGCAACGAACGCGCAGCCGAGCAGGACCGCCAGACCAATGGCGCTCTTCCAGACGAGCTCTTCATGAAAGAGGTCGCGACGAATCCGAAAGGCGCTGAGCGCAAAGGCGAACATGCCAAAGATCGCGGCAGCGAAGTAGCCGAACGCGTCGTCTTCGTGCAGCGCGTAGCGCTTCATCCAGCGCCCGGTCAGGGCGGTCACGAACCCAAGGCCCGCGCCAAACGCACCGCAAAAAAGCCCGTAGGCAAGCGGGCCATAGAAGAAGACACGCGCACCGGTCGCGCCTGCCGACGAGAGGGCGATGACCAGCGCCTCGCCCAGACCCACCAAGATGCCGCCCATGACGCCTGCGCTGAAACCTACGACGAGGCCACGCAGGGGATGCGGCCAGGCCTCCCGGGGCGCCCGCGCGATGGCCTGACTCACGAGGTCTTCGCGGTTGGGGTCCTCGACGCGGATCTCGGGGTTGTATCCCGACTTCCGCAGGAGGAAGAACACCCCGCCAAACGACGAGACGAACATCTCGCAGGCGAAGCCGAGCGTTGGAATCAGAACCGCAACCGCGAGGGGCAAGCCGACGGCAGGCGAGGTATAGAGCGCTACCGCGGCCGCTTCTCGAAGCCCGATGCCGTTGATCGAAGCGGGAATGAGCGTTGCGAGGATCTGAAGGGACGACGCAAAGAAGACTTCGCCGATGCCGAGCTCGACGCCGAGCGCGCGCGCTGCGCAGACATAAATGAGGTTGTTGAAGGCGTGCGTGCCAACGCCGAGTGCCGCGGCCTGGATCAGCAAACCCGCCTTCCCCCGGTAGGCGCCTACCGCGTCGATGAGGGTTTGAACGCGTGCGCGAATCCCTGCTGGGACGAAACGGACAAAGAACAAAAAGAGCTGCGGCTGCGCGAGGAAGGCGAGGCCGACCACGATGATCGACAGAAAAAGCGCGTTGACGAGGAGCACGCCGTTGGTGCCAATGAACCGCATCCCAAAGATGCTGCCGAGCATGACGACCACACCAAAGGCGAGCTGGCCGAGAATCATCTCGACGCCGATCGTCGCGGTTGCGCGGGCGGTCTTGCCGGTGTGCTTGGCGACGTCGTAGATTCGCCAGCCACCAAAGCCCGTGAAGCCACCCGGCGTGAAGGCGCCCCAGAAGCGGGCGATCATGATGGAGCCGCCAAGGAAGCGCCATTTCGCGAAAATCCCCTGGCCGACGAGCAGACGCTGCCAGCGCACCGTGCTGAACCCGATGGCGATCAGCTGCATGAGCACAGCGGCGGCGACCCAGCTCCACCTCAGGTCGCTCAGGTGTCCGAGAAGCTGCTCCGCACCATCCCGGCGAAGCACCTTTTGAAAGATGAACACCAGCATGCCGACGGAGAACACCAGCTTCAAAACGAAGAAGGCGATTCGTTTTGGATTTGCGCTCACGTCCCCTGCGCCCCGGGTTAACCGGTACACGCTAAAGGGTCAAATTGCCTACGCCGACGAGGGGTTCCGGCGCTTAGTTGCGCGGAGCGGCGACGGTTGGTAGCGACGCCCCATGCGACATCAAGCGGTGACTCGATTTGGGATTTGGGCGCTCTTCTTTGTACTGGCCTGTCAGGGAGGCGAGAAGTCGGCGCCCACGCAGGCTCCTGCGGCGGCCGCACAGGGGGCGAGCCCGGTGAAAGAGGCTAAACCGGCGCCGGCTCCAAGCAAGACCGAAGCATCGACCGGCTTGCCCGACTCGCTCCCAAACGGGCTCCTTCTGTCGTACTCCCAGTTCGAGGTGGTCGACGGCAAAGCGACGGCAAAGCCGGGCCCTGCGCGACTGGACATTCTGACTCGTGAAGCCGGCGAGTGGAAAACCGAAACCCTGGAAGATGCGCAGAGCAACGTCTTCCACAAGGCGATGTTGCTGACACCGCGCGGGCAGGCGCCCGGCATCCTGACCCTCGGCGGGTCGGGCGCTTACGTGAAGCTCTGGCGTCGAGCCAAGGGCAAGCTCCAGCCTAGCGTGCTGTGGCAGGCCAAGTTCGGGGGGAAGTTCAACCGAATGCGCGATGCCGAGGTCGCAAACCTCTATGGCGACGGCATGTCGGCCATCGCGGTTGCAACGCACGACCAGGGCGTGGTCGCCGTCCTTCGGCAGCGCGCGAACAAGTGGAAGGTCGAGCGAATCGACGCGAAGAAGGACACCTTCGTTCACGAGATCGAGATCGGCGATCTCGACAAGGACGGCACGCTCGAGGTCTACGCAACGCCGAGTGAGCCGAACAAGCTAGACGCCGAAGCGCAACACGGCGAGGTGGTGCGGTATGTGCCCAAGGACGGCAAAGGACCCACCATCGTCGCGGACCTCGGGAAGCGGCACGCCAAGGAGATCTACGTCGGCGACGTCGATGGCGACGGAACCGACGAGCTCTACGTGGCGGTCGAGGCATTAACCAAGGGGCGCGGCTCGAGCCTGCAGCTCGTCGAGCCCGTGGAGATCCGCCGCTACGATGCGGACACGGCGCCGGACACCAAAGTGATCATCGCGACGATCCCCGATCGACTCTGCCGGTTCTTGACCGCAGGGGACGTCGACGGAGACGGAAAGAAAGAAATGGTCGCCGCGTCGTTCAGCAAGGGCCTATGGCTGCTACGCCCCGGCAAAGATCCGAAGTCCGAGTGGGGCGTCGAAAGCATCGACCGCGACTCGGGCGGCTTCGAGCACGCCGCCCTGCTGACCGACCTGGACGGAGACGGCAGCGACGAGCTCTACGTCGCCGCCGACGTCCAAGGAGAGCTCCGCCGCTACGTCTGGCTCCGCGGCCGCGCCAAACGCGAAGTCATCCTGAGGCGAGACATCCCCATGTCCCGAATGACCTGGAACATCACCTCCGCCCCCAAAACGATCGTAGCTCCGTAGCCGGACCAACCACACGATCGGAGAACGGCTCGCGACGGGCGTGCTCGGGATTGGGACCCACTCGCCCTCTATTCCTTAAGACGACCCACGGCTAGGCTCGACCCAATCCCTGTGCTGCCCATCCCGAGCCGTTCTCCTATGTAGAAGTCGGCTGACGGAAAGCCGTATTCGGGCCAACCCCTCTCGTCAGCGTTCCACAAGGCGTGGGATGAGCTCTGCGAAGTTGCAGGGGCGGTAGCGGACATCCAACTGGTATCTGAGAATCCCGGTCCAGGCGTCTTTGCAGGCGCCGGTCGAGCCTGGGAGCGCGAAGAGGTAGGTGCCTCTTGCGACGCCGGCGCAGGCGCGCGACTGAATCGTCGACGTGCCGATCTGCTCGTAGCTCAGTGTGCGGAAGAGCTCTCCAAAACCAGGAATCGGCTTCTCCCAAATCGCTTCGAATGCCTCGGGTGTCACGTCGCGGGCGGTCACGCCGGTGCCGCCGGTTGCGAGGACCACCTCGATGTTGGGCTCGTTGACCCAGCGCCGAAGCTGGACCTCGATGCGCTTGCGGTCGTCGGGGACGATCACCTTGTCCATCACTTGATGGCCGGCTTCGAGCGCGCTCTCGACGAGGTAGGCGCCCGACTTGTCGGTCGATTCGGTCCGCGTATCGGAAACCGTCATCACGGCGATGCGCAGCCCTTTGAACGGAATCGATTCGTCGAAGCTCGCTCCCCCCATCCTACGCCCCAATCTCCACGCTGAGGGCGGCGGCCAGCTTCGCACCCTCTCCTGGGTCGAGCTTCCCCGGCGCCCAATCGATCACTAGGCCCTCGCTGACTCCGGGCTTCGGAATGATGTGGAAGTGAACGTGGAACACGGCTTGGTGCGCCATCGGGCCGTTGTTTTGAAGAATGTTGAACTGGTCCGCGCCGGTGACGGCCTTGATGGCGCGGCAAAGCCTAGGCAACACACGCCCAATCGCCGCCGCCGTCTCGTCCGAGAGCTGGTCGACGGTGGCCGCCTCTTCCTTCGGAATCACCAGCGTATGGCCATAGCTCAGGGGGCCGATATCGAGAAACGCAAAGACGAGGTCATCCTCGTACACCTTGTGGCAAGGGATGTCCCCGCGGAGAATCTTGCTGAAGATCGTGTCCGCCATGGGGCGGAGCTTATACCGTCGACGGGCAAGCGACCAGATCAGGGGGCTTTACGGGGGTGACGCTCCGCCTTAGGCTCCGGCCCATGAAGAATCTGACGTCCTTTCTTGTTCTTGCGATGCTCCTCGGCTGCGGCGATGGCGATGGCGTCGGTGGCACCGCTGGCTCGGGCGGAGCTGCTGGCGCAGGCGGCGCGGGCGGCCAGAGCTTCTCCCAGGACCCTCCCCTCGTGATCGGCGGTGATGAACGGCCGGCAGAGGTGGACATTCCCACGAACTACGATCCGACCGTCCCCCATCCGCTGGTCATCGTCCTTCACGGCTTTGGCGCCGATGGACGCGTCGAGACGGGCTACATGCAGCTCTTCAACTTCGTCGACGAAAAGCAGTTCGTGCTCGTTTTCCCCGACGGAACTCTGAACGACCAAGGCGATAGGTTTTGGAATGCCACCGCGGCCTGCTGCGACCCTAGCGATTCAGTGGACGACGTCGGTTACCTGAGCGGGCTCATCGCAGAGGCTCAACAAACGTACAACATCGACCCAAAACGCGTGTATCTGATCGGCCACTCGAACGGCGGGTTCATGTCGTTTCGGATGGCATGCGAAGCGTCCGAGCTCATTACCGCAATCGTGAGCCTCGCGGGCTCCACCTTCGACGACCCAGCTGACTGCGCCCCTGCGACGGTTCCGGTCAGCGTGCTTGCCGTCCACGGAACCGCGGATGCCACCATTCCCTATGACGGCCGGCCAGATCTCTACCCGGGAGCGGTGGAGACCACGGAGCGCTTCGCGTCCGCCGGCGGCTGCGACGTGTTCCTCCCAACCGACGAGGGGTCGGTCGACCTGGTTCCCGCCCTAGACGGCGCGGAAACCGACAAGCTCGCCTACTCGACCGACTGTGATGAGGGCATCGATGCGGCGCTTTGGACGATCAACGACGGCGGTCACATCCCGTTCTTTTCGACCGAGTTTGCCGACATGACGACCGACTGGCTCTTCGGACACAGCCGCTAGGCCGGCATCGACGTCACGCGCGCTTGCTTCGCCCAGAACCGGCGCATCGGCAACGGCATGCGGCCGGATTTCACCTTGCGCGCGGCGTCGAGCCACTGGTCGATGTATGCGCGGTGGTCGCGCCACATTTGATTCGGATCGGCCGAAGGCTGAATGCACTCGTCTTGAAAGCGCTCGCGGTCATCCGCGAACGTGACCCGTCGCCCATGGTAGTTCGCGAGGCAAGCCCGGTGAAGGCGTTCGTGGGCCCACCAGAGCTCTCTCGAGTCGAAGCGCGCGTCCGCTACGGCGCGCGGAGGCAGTAAGTCCGGGTCGAACGGAGCAGGCTTGAACACGCTCAGGCATGGCGAAGAGGTCCCCGTTCCCCAGACCGTCGGCCCCGTTGCATCGAGGCACGCGATGATCGAGCTCGTCGTTTGCGCGGACGTCCGCGTTGGCAGCCAGGACGCATGGGCGCATGGCGACTCGCTGCGCAGCCCCCTCCCCGGCTCCAGCCCTCCGTGATCGCTCAGCGCCAAAATGAAGTCCCGGGCGCTGGGCTCGAGGATGCCGGCGAGCGAACGGACGGTGCAGGCACGACGAATCTGCGCGCCAGCCATCAAAGACATGAAGGGGTCTGAGAACGCGCCGGCAAAGCTGAAGGCATTGGCGGACTTTGCCCAGCCGCGACTTCGCGCGAGCTCGTAGGCACCGGCGTGGACCCGGTCGAAGTCGGTTTCGATGGTGAGCGCATTGGAGATCGTCTGAACCCCTTGGACGCGTTTGGCGGCCCAACACTGTCCTGCGGTCTCGAAGACCCAGGCACTCGAAGGATCCGCCACGATGAACGAGCTGTGGTAGCGGAACGACCGATGTCGGTGTCCCATCGCGCCGCCTTGGGTGAAACGCTCGGTGAGCTCGATGAGTTGCTCGAGGGCATCGTCGGCGGTCCGGCAGGTCGTGAGCGCGACGCGCTGGAAGTCCATCCCGGTGTACCCGGCTTTGGGAACGGGCAAGCGAGTGAACACCGCCTCGTTCCCGATCGCAACGCCATGCTCGTTGACGCCCATTTCGCAGCCCCACATCCACGCAGGCCGGCTCACCAAGAGCCGCGCAGCGCTCGACGTATCGGGCAGGCCCTTGGGCGCGGCGTCCGGAACGGTGCCGTCGTGACATTCGAGAAACTGGGCCTCCGTCGGTTCCCTGTCGCTGTTCTTGGCAAACCAGACCGGCCCGATTTCAGGCACTACGACAACGGAGTCACACACGCTTCACCGTACCACGACGGAATATGAAAAAGGGGCCTGTCCCCTTCATTTGTCGCGGTCGGTGAAGTCGCCGTGGCGGCCTTCGCCCTCTCGGAAGCGGGTGGCGCCGGCGACGGTTTCGCCGCTCTCGATGGTTTCGATGCCGAGCTGGAGCTCGTTCCGCATCGCGTCGGCTTCGGGCATCCCCCATTGCTCGATGGCGGAGCGGCGGTCGCTGCGCATGCAACGCTGCGGGTGTCGCGCAATTTCATTCGCAAGCTCGATCGCGCTGTCGAGCGCCTTTCCGCTGGGTGCGACTCGATTGGCGAGCCCCATCAAAGCGGCCTCTTTGGCGGGCACGGGACGGCCGGTCAGGATCAGGTCCATCGCGCGGCCGTGGCCAATGAGGCGCGGCAAGCGAACAGTGCCGAGGTCGATGAGCGGCACCCCGAATCGGCGACAGAACACGCCAAGCACCCCGTCTTCGGCGACGACGCGCAGGTCGCACCAGAGCGCGAGCTCGAGCCCACCGGCCACCGCGTAGCCTTCGATAGCGGCGATGACCGGCTTTTCGAGGCGCAAGCGGGTCGGGCCCATCGGTCCGTCCGCGTCCGGGGAGAAGTCGCGCTGCTCGCCTGCGGCGACGGCTTTGAGGTCCGCGCCGGCGCAAAAGGTCCCACCGGCGCCCGTTAGCACCGCAACGAGCGCCTGCTCATCCTCCTCGAAGCGCCGAAACGCCGCCGCAAGCGCGCGCGCGGTCGGTACGTCAACCGCGTTGCGCACCTCGGGTCGATCGATCGTCACGACGGCAATGTGATCACGAAGCTCGTATCGAACGCTCAAAGGTCAACTCCGAAGGTGATACTCGGTCGCGTAATAGGTTTCGGTCTTCTTCATGTCGAGGAAGCCGTTGATGTCCTTTGCGACGCGCAACATGTTGGGCACCATCTTGAGCCCCCCACCGAAGAAGCGAGTGGGGTTCAAAAGGTCGCCTCGCGTCCGGCAGGCCTCGAGGACGATCCCGTCGGAGTGCTCAGACCCTTCGAGCAAAGGCTCGCGGATGACGTTGCGCTGGTAATACCACAGCGGATGGATTTGCAGAGAGAGGGGCGTGTGCCCATCGTGCCAGCGCTGGATGAACTCCTCGGTCGGGACCCCCGCCTTTTTGTGAAGCATCGTGAGAAGGATCGGCGACGGCGTCGGCTCGCCGTCACGCCAGGCTTTGTCGTAGTTGACTGGATAGGCCTCTTCGACCTCGTATCCCGAGACCGAGCTCGCGGCGTCTCGCAGCACAGCGGTAAACTGGGACGGGTCGTCCGAGCCGCCGTACACGTTGAAGATCGCGATCGGTTGATCCTTGAATGGAAACAAGCTCAGCTTTGGTGGCGGCGCCTCCGTCACGGTCAGCTGCAGCTTCGAGGGCCCGAGCGCCAAGAGCCGCTGGGCGAGGTCCCGGCGCATGCGCGTTGCCCAGGCCGCGTGGCCCTCCCCGTTGCCACGCAACACGTAGATCCATTTTTTCGCGCTCATCTAGGCGGTTCTAGTCCCCCGCGCGATCCGCGGCAAACGTTTACGCCTTTAGGAGGGTCAGGCTTGGGCTTGAGCCAGGCGCCGTCAACCACTAGCCTCGGCGCCGGAGGATTTATGAATCGCACTTGGCTTATTCTCGTATCGGGGCTCGCAATCTCGGCCTGCAGCGAATCCGGCACGAGCGACACGAATGGCAGCGGCGGAACGGGCGGCGCGGGTGGCGCAGGCGGCAGCGCAGTCGCGTACCCATTGCTCGACTGCGACCCGCTGGTTCCGGAGTTCTGCGGCTACCCGTTTCCATCGAACGTCTACACCATCGAAGACAGCAGCACCGCGAGCGGGCGCCGTGTTTCGTTCGGTGATGAGTTCCTCCGCAACAACGACTCCACGCCCTGGGACTACAGCGACGGCTTCTCGGCCGGCTCGCCAATTCTGACGTACCTGCCGCGTGCGACCGATGCGGCGTTCGGCGGTATCACCGATATCGATCAGTCCCTTTCCGAAACGTCTCCAACGATGCTGCTCGATGCCGAGACCGGCGACCTGATCCCCCACTTCGCCCAGGTCGACACGCAGGCCCTGAAGCCTCCGGGGGCCAAGCCCGAGGAGTCGTCGTCGATGATTCGGCCGGTCGTGCGTCTTCGAGACAACGCCCGCTACATCGTGGCCTTCCGCAACGTGACCGATCCCGAGGGCGCCACGATCGCGCCGTCTGAGACGTTTGCCGCGCTTCGTGACGGAACCGCGAGCGACGATGAGTCCATCGAAGCCCGCAGAGAGCTCTACGAAGACATCTTCGAGAAGATCGAGGCCAAGGGCTGGTCCCGCGACGAGATTCAGATCGCCTGGGACTTCAACACGGCAAGCGACGAAAACAACACGCGCTGGTTGCTTCACATGCGCGACACGGCCTTCGAGCTCATCGGAGAGGACGGCCCGGAATACACGATCACCTCCATCGAGGCGAGCACGGACGACGGGGCGATCGACCCGACCAACATCGCTTTCCGGATTTTCGGAACCTTCAGAGTGCCGCTCTTCATGACCTCGCCCGACGCAGGCTCACTGTTGATCTTGGACGAAAACGAGATGCCCATGATCAACGAGGAAACTCCCTGGGCGGACATCCCTTTCGAAGCCCTAATTCCGCAGAGCGCCTCCGCGGAGAACCCGGCGGCCACCATCGAATACGGGCATGGTCTCTTCGGCGAAAAAGAGCAGATCCAGTCGAGCCACTTCCGCTCGTTCATGAACGAATACAACTACATTTTCTTCGGCACGAACATGCAGGGCATGGCCGACCCCGACGAGACCGCGGTCAGGGAGGCGTTGGCCAGCGGCAAGTTCTCGTCGGTCCAACCGATGTGGGATCGCCTCCACCAGGGCTTCCTCAACCACCTCGTGATGCTGCGTATGATGAAGACTAGCTTCGCGCAAGACCCGATGTTCGGGCAGTACATCGACGCGGACAAGGCCTATTACCATGGCATCAGCCAAGGCGGGATCATGGGTTCGGTCATCTTGGCCACGAGCCCGGACATCGACCGCGGCGCACTGGGCGTGATGGGTCAGCCCTACAGCTTTCTCTTGTTTCGAAGCGTTGACTTCGATCCCTTCTTGCTGATCATCCGCGTTTTCTACAGCGACTACCGGATGAACCAACTTCTCATCGGCATGTCCCAGATGCTCTGGGATCGTGTAGAGCCCAATGGCTACTCCCACCACGTCGTCGAGAACAACCTGCCCGGCGTGAACCCAAAGGAAGTTCTGATGCGCACCGCGATTGGCGACCATCAGGTGACGACCTTCGCGGGCCACGTCTTGGCCAGAACGATGAAGGCGAAGCACCTCACGACCGGTCTGCGTGAGGTCTGGGAGCTCGAACCCGTAACATCGACAGAGAGCGGGAGCTTCTACACCGAGTACGACTTCGACTTGCCTGGCCAGCCCTACTGCAACGTGCCCATGTCGATGTGCCGTGACCCGCATGAGCACCCCCGTCGACGTGAGGCCGCCCGCAAACAGCTCGACGAGTTCCTGCGAAATGGCACCGGCACGAACCACTGTGCCCCCGGCGACGCCGACGAACACCAGGTTACTGCGCTGGGCGTTTGCAGCTACCCTTCGCTGTCGGGATGCGACTTAGACGAAACCGACGCCCAAGACCTGTGCATCCCCGACGAGCTGCCCTAGGCAGTGAGGGTGCATCCAAAAAAGAAAACATGGCTCGCCATCAACGCCGTTGGTGGTGTGGCCGTCCTCGGAAGCTACGTTCACGGGATCATGACCCACCCGGAGACGCGAAATGCGCTCTGGGGCACGATTCCCGAGGAGTTACAGGCGATCTACGGCGTCACGATGTGGCTTGCC
>JAOTXX010000129.1 GCA_029862185.1 Myxococcales bacterium | reverse complement strand
CAAAGACAGAGAGCGGCGGCGCCGATGAGTGTCCTGCGGGTGTTCATGAGAGCTCCAATCAACACACCAGCGTCTATTCCGAGGCACCGGCCGGCGCAAGGCAGTACTGGAACCGGGACCGTTCGCAAACTTCGGCGGGATTTTCGACTACGAGACGACCGGACCCGACCGAGGGGAACCAAGGTCGGTCCCGCGCCACCGCTGTGTCTTGGCTTGTCATCTGAACGAATTTGACGGAGCCTCGACCCGGCAGATCGCCGCGCTCGCGGGTGAGCTCACCCGAACAAAACGTTGGAGAGTGCCTTCATGACAGCTTCGGGCAGAATTCGAGTCGTTCAAGTCCTTCTCACCCTCACAGCGCTCGAGTTCTTCGGGCCTGCGATTCGGGATACCGGTGCTTCCCACCTGCTGAACAGCGAGTGGGTAGGGCACGCGCGAGTTCACCTCATGTGGCTTCTCGGCTTCATGGTTAGCTCGGGAGTTGCAAATCTCTACTTCATTTGGCGGAAGAGGACGCCGAAGCTTGGTGATTTCCACATCTCGTTTCTCTGGCAGGGCTGCAACCTGCTCGGCTTTTGGATTGCCGTCGTCCTGGTCAAAGGGTACGGAGGCGCAATCGTCGACCCTCGATATCATACGGCCTTCTTCGGGGTCGACGAGAACGTCTTCGGCTTCAGCATCCTGACGACGGTCTACATAGTGGCGTTCGTCTATATGAAGATCCGAGTTGCGCCACTCCCGAGGAACTGACCGATGCCCACCAAGCTCGAGACGGACGTCTTGATCGTGGGTGGCGGTCCGGCGGGCATGGTGAGCGCGCTCTGCCTCGCTCGGCTCGGGGTCCGAAGCATCATCATCGAGCGCCACGCCGACGTGAATGCTCATCCCAAAGCACATGAGCTCAACGCGCGCTCGATCGAGATCCTCAATGGGCTCGGGGTCTCGATGGACGAGCTCACACGGGAGGCTGCGCCAGATGCAGACGGTTCCAGAATCTTGTTCTGCAAGACTATCAACGAGGAGTTTGGTCGAATCGATTTGCTCGAAGACGGCGGTAGCGCGCAGAAGTACGCTCGGCACATCCGTTTGGAGAAGCCCTACCTCAATCTCTCGCAAACGGAGCTCGAGCGGGTCATTCGGGATCACATCCAGACCAATCTGCACATCAAACTGATGGCGGAGCACGAGTGGGATGGGTTTTCGGAGACGGGGACGAACGTCGTGAGCCACGTACGCCCGCTCTCGGGATCCTCGGACCCGATCGACATCGACAGCCGGTACCTCATCGGAGCGGATGGGGCCGCGAGTAGAGTCCGAAAGCTGCTGGGAATCGAGATGATCGGACCCGATCGGCTCCAGGATTTCGTCAACGCTTACTTCGAGATCGGCCTTCGCGACTACGTACACACGCCTGCGAAGCTCTACTGGATTCTGCATCCTGCGGCGGTCGGTGCCTTCATCGCACACCACGTGGACAAGCGTTGGACATACAACGTTCCGATCACGCCACCCTACGAGAAGCGCGAAGACTTCACCGCTGATGTTTTGAAGAAGCGCATCCAGATCGCGCTTGGGACCGACCGGTACGACATTCAAATCAAATCGATATCTTACTGGCGCATGACGGCCCAGGTGGCAGAGGCGTATCGCCGAGGGCGCGTGTTTCTGGTCGGAGACTCGGCGCATCGCTTCCCGCCGACGGGCGGCCTCGGGATGAACACTGGAATCGCAGATGCGCACAATCTTGGCTGGAAGCTCGCCGCCGTCCTGCAGGATCGCTCGCCCCGGTCGCTCCTCGACAGTTACGAGGTGGAACGCAGGCCTGTTGCCGAGCGCAACGGCGAAGAGAGCAGGGCGAACTACGAAAGAATCTTCGAAGTCATCGAGGCGTTCGGGCTCGACCGAAACGCCCCAGAGCTCTTGGCACGCGTCACCAACCATCCGCTCGTGAAGTACATGCCAGGCTTCCTCAAACGTCTGTTCTTGGGGCTCTTGCATGCGCCGGCGCATTTCCTCCTCGGACGTGTTCGTTGGAGCACGCGCGTTCGCAACAAGGTCTCAGCGAGCATCGAGGATCAAAGGGGGCACTTCGACCGGATCGGCCTCGACATCGGGTACGTGTACGAAGACGGCGCGCTCGTGCCCGAAGAGGGCGACGGGCACCCGGTGGAGCAACAGGTGATGGACTACGAGCCGACCAGCCGGCCGGGCGCTCGGTTCCCGCACGTTCAGCTCTCAGGACGCGAGCAAGTCCGATCGAGTCACGACCTTGTCGACTACGCGCATTACACGCTACTGGTCGACGAGGCCGGAGCTCCCTGGAAAGACGCGCTCCACAACCTAGGCACCCCACCGCGTAGCGAAGTGCGGCCCGTCTCGATCGACCAGCTCGGTGCTGACTCCGAGAGCCTCACCCGTCTTCGTGCGGTCTGCGAGATCAAAAGCGGCGGCGCGCTCCTGATCCGCCCCGATGGTCATGTGGCGTGGCGACACCAGGGTGCTTCGCCTGAGCCGACGGAAGCGCTCTCAGCGGCATTGAAGCGCGTCGGGGTACACTGATGAACTGGGTCCGGTGTGCGTACGAACGCGATGCAAAGCATGTTGAGGCGCCCCCCGCGTGCGCTCGGAGAGAAGCCCTAAGCAGCTCAAGACTCGGCCAGGAGGGTTCCCATGCTCTGTTCACCTTTTCGCAAAGCAGAGCTTCAAGGGCACGCTTCAACATGGGAAGGTCAACATCCAAATGACAACCCGAACCGCCGAAGCATCACCGCGTCTATACGCAAGAGTCGCGGGGTTCGCATACCTCGTCATCGCGATCGTCGCGTTGTTCTATGGGTTCCTCGTAGAATCCAAGCTCATCGTGTCGGGAAACGACGCGGTCACGGCCAACAACATCCTAGCCAACGAATCGTTATTTCGCGTCGGCATCGTCTTGGTGCTCGTCATCTACGTGAGTGTCGTCGTGGCGTCCTGGGCGCTCTATGTGATCCTCAGAACGGTCCACCAGCGCCTCGCGTTGCTCGCGCTGCTTCTCAGGTCGGCGGAGGCAGTCCTCGGCGCCACGACGGTGCTCATCAGCTTCGCTGTCTTGTATGTTCTTCAGGGCCGCGGTGGTTCGAACGCGCTTGATACGGAGCAGCTTCAGGCGCTCGCCGGGAGCTATCTCGACGTTCGCACAGCCGGGCTGGACATCGTATTGATATTCATCGGCCTTGGAGCGACCATCTTTTGTGTTCTGCTCTTCAAGTCGAAGCTCGTCCCAAGATGGCTAGCGGCTTGGGGGATATTCACGTACGCGTCGATGCTCTTTCTTGGTCTGGTGAGCATCCTCTTCCCCAGCCACCCACTGATGCTCGCACACGTCTTGTACGGAGTGGGCGAGTTGTTTGAGCTCATCTTTGGTTTCTGGCTCGTGTTCAAAGGGATTGACCTCGGGCAATGGAAGAAGCACGCATGAACACGAACGTAGCGAAGCCTGCAGCCCACGAACGAGTAGCATCCCCTCATCGACCGACATGAAAATTTCTACCGCATCCGCCGTCCTCCCTTGCACGCCCGAAACCTTCTGGGCCGCGTTCTTGGACGAGTCGTATCTCAGGGCGCTCTACCTCGAGGAGCTCGAGTGCCCAGCGTTTGATGTCATCGAGGTCGGCGAGAGCTCACGCAAGCTGCGCATCGTGCCGAAGATGAAGCTTCCCGCTCCCGTCGCGAAGCTCATCGGCGACAGCTTTGCGTACGAAGACCACGGCACGCTGGATCGCGCGAGAAACGAGTGGACATGGCGAATGGTGCAGCCCGCGAACCTCGACCCCAAGAGCAAGCCGCGCAAAGACGTCGTCGCGATGCACGGCACAGTCCGCATCGAAGCGGCTGGCGAAGGACATTGCCGGCGCACCGATGACTTCTCCATCGAGGCGAAAATCTTCGGCCTCGGCTCCCTAATCGAGTCGAGCATCGACAAAGAGCTGCTGAGCGCCCGCGCGAAGGAGTACGCCTTTTTTGCGCGATGGGTCGACAAGAGCTTTGCCAAACCAGTGTGAGCCGCCGAAAAGCGCGGATCCATCGTCAGGGTCCGTCGCGCATCGAGCCGTTCGGCCATGGCCACATTCGAAGCGTCGACCATCCCGGCCCTCTACGCTGCGCTCTCGTCCTCGGTTCGCCAGCCAGGAAACAGCAGGCCTACTGCACGGCTGCACACACCCGGGCGACATACGCATCCAATCTTGCCGTGATCCCCGGGATCTCCGCTTCCTCCTCGGGCGTAATCGGATTTACGAAAGCGCCGGTGCAAAACGCATCCGCGAGCGATTGCCTCAGCTCTTCGGAATCGCAGGGTGGAAATTCGGACGGCGCGTCGATGGCAAGCCATGCGTCAAGCAACGCATTACTGTCCGTTATCGATTGCGCCACTGCAGCGTCATAGGCAGCCTGCGCCAATTCGAATGCTTGCAATAGATCGGGGTCGGCACTTGCTTCCATTCCGACTAGTAGCTCGTTATTCGCGTCCGTATATTCGCTCAGCGCAAAGTCGCGAGCATCTCGCAGAAACTCCAGCAATTCCGCTTTGACAGCACGGGTCACGAGATCGGTCACGATTTCGCCCAAGCCGGTGTCATCGAATGTAAACCCGAGGTTATCGACGAAGCTCTCTCCAAGTGTCTTAAAAACCAGGTTTGGGTTCTCCAGAATATCTTTCCAAGTCGTAGTTGCCTCCGGGGTAAGCAGTACGAGCCCGACTTGATAGGCAGCCTCGGTCGCGTCCCTCGCGGCTTCCAGCGCACTCAAGTAAAGAATCCCTGCCGCCGAGCGTTCCTGCGTTGGCGCCATTTCTGGATCAAAAGACATGTCCAATGCCTCTTGCGCAAGGGCCAGCTCATCTCTTCTTACGTCCGCCTCCGCCTGGCTGGCTCGGGCCGTCGCCTCCGCCTCTTCCGCTGCCACCACGCGCGGGTCCGGGAGCATCGGGCGATTGGCTTCGAGCGCATCGTCCTCGTAGCAGCGACCCGTATAGTTGCTCTCGGTAATGTCGATGCCGTCACCCCTGCCAAGCGGATCAATCCCCAGCGACGCCAGGTTCCCAGGCCCCGTGCTTCCGCCGCTCCCCCCGCTCCCTTCGTTCGCATTGCTCTCGCCGCAGCCAAAAAGTGAAAGCGAAGTAACGGCAATGAAAAGCGCTCTAAACATGCATCCTCCTCGAGGAAGTTCTCGACAATTCCAGCAGCTGCGGCCGACGACGATGTGGCACCGTCGCGTGGGCTCAACAGCATACTCACTCGGGGATCGTAAGAACAAATCCCTGCGACCCCACCGAACGCCGCGGCGACCGTTACCTCATCGCCTCAACCGCCCAAGCCGCCATTCACCCAACGCCGCGTCCTGCTTTGCTCTTACTTAATCTTTCGCTGGATCTGCCCGAGCTCCTGCTTGATGCCGCGCCGCCTTACGAGCGTCCGCGGTTAGTGCAAATTGCGCGTCACTTCGGGCTCCCGCGCAAGCTCTGCGTCCGCCATTGCTTCAAGACGCCAGAATCAGGGCGGCTTCGGATCGGCACAATAATTGCTGCCATGGCCAGAGGGTTGTTCTGCTCGGGAGGTCGTCATGAAGTATTTCGTTTGGCATTGGGTGTGTGTCCTCGCACTGGTCGCGGCTCCCGCCGCAGGCTGCAGTAGCTCTGATGGCGATGGCGGAGCCGGCGCTGGGGGCGCAGCGGGTGAGGCCGGCATGGGCGGCACGGCCGGCATGGGCGGCGCGGCTGGCATGGGTGGCACGGCCGGAGCCGGCGGCGTCGCAACGATCCGCACCGGGCTTTGGACTGGCGAAGGGAACGAAGGGCCAGGAGCCCCTTGGACGATCTGCTTTTCGGTGAACGAAGCGGGAGACGCATTGACTGCCGACCCGTTCGAATGCCAGTCGTTCGCCATCCAAGTCGACCTAGCTGGCTGCCCCAACTCGATCTGGTACCGCCCGGATATTCCCATCGTCGAAGGCTCCTTCAGTCTGACTGAGCCCGGGGCCTATGACATCCAGGGTACCTTCGACGGTGACACGGCATCCGGCGAGGCGACATTCACCATGGATGGCGTCGACTGCACTGGCCAATGGCAGGCCAGTCCGAGCATGTGAGCTCAAACGCGACTGAGCGCGCAGGCAAACCAGCCCGACGCGTGCGGTGTCGCGCGTCTTCGGCTTCCCTTGGAATCTGTCGGATCCGCGCTCTCTACGCCGCGCTCTCATCCCCCGTGCGCCACCCAGGAAACAACAGCACCGCTGGATGCACGTGGAGCGCCCGCGCCAGCGTCTTGGCCCGCTCGGCGCCGAGCTTCACGCGGTCCGTCTCAATCGCCGAAACGGTCGACTGCGCAATCCCCGTCAACGCGGCCAGCTCATTCTGACTGAGCTCGTGGAGCTCACGCGCAATCCGCACGGACTGCCCCACCGATAGCTGCCGCCGCACCTTCGCGGCCGAGAACCGCCCCTTCAGCGCCGCTCTAGTCTTTTTTCCGGCAGTCATGAGGGTTCACCTCCAGCACGAACACGGACAGCTCTTCGCCACGAACCGCATAGATGACCCGCCACTGACGGGATAGCGCCGACGACCGCGCCCCTTGCCATGGCCCTTTGAGCGCATGGTCCCGAAACCCAGGCAACCGCCGAAGCCCCATCGGCCCATCGAGCTCCGCCACGTTTCTCCAAAACTCATACTTCTCTTGCACCTGCTTCGGCGCCCGCCCGAGTTGCCTCCCGACGCCCGCCGCCTCGACAACTCGCCACATAGCCAATTCAGTCTATACCAAATTTAGTATAGAAGATCGAGCGCGCGCGATTGCAAACAGG
>JAOTXX010000056.1 GCA_029862185.1 Myxococcales bacterium | reverse complement strand
GAACATGCTCAGCGCCTATCGTCTCGGTCTGTCGCAGGGGCGGGTCTCGGTGCTGCTGAAGTCCGCGATGCACAAGCTCGGTGCGAAGAGCAAGGCCCAGCTCGTTCAGAAGCTCGGGCCGCTCGGCGTTCCGACATTCACGAATGGCGAGTGGGCGGCCTAGCCAGCGATGCCGGCCAGGGCGAGTTGCGCCCAAATCACGGCAAAAGATAGGTCAACTCGGCTGCCCAAAGAATTACGTGTGGCAGTTTTCGAGGGAGCTGGGCAAGCTCTCTCCAGCCCTTTGGACAACGTCACCTCACGTGCGATCGATCTGATTGAAGCGGCGTACGATCTTCGAGGATCGGACGCGGATTGGCTTGCCCAGCTGGTCAAGACAGCAGAGCCGATCTTGGATCGCGGCCTCGGCCTCTTCGGATTTGCCTTCCTCCGTCCGGCTCCTGGGGGTGGCGGCGCGGATGCCGTGGTTCGCCACATGCATACGAGGTCGCTTCCCGCAGATTTTCCCGAGCGCTTTGATTCCGCCAGGCGACTCATCTCACCCGAATTGATCGAGGCGGCTGCGCCCCCAGGCTATGCTGGCACTTGGACTCAGCTGCTCGATGGCTATCCCGAGGTGGCGCGGGCGTTCCTCGAGAAGCTCGGCTACTCGGACCTGCTCGGAGTCCTTGCGGTCGACCCCAATGGCGTCGGCGTTCACATGAGCGCCCCGCTGCCACGCGCGACGAGGCTCAGCAAACGCTCTCGAGAACGCTGGCAGATGCTGGGCGCGCACATCGCTTCAGCATACCGCCTTCGTCTCGCGTTGAAAGAGCCGAGCACACGCCGCCAGGTCGATTCAACACGCCTTCCCCATGACGCCGAAGCCGTCTTCGACGCCAATGGCTTTCATGTGGTCGACGCCGTCGGCCCGGCGAAAGAGCCGACTGTCGCCAGCGTCCTCCGCGACGCATCGCGCGCGATCGATCGAGCGCGCGGCGAGCTCCGCGAAGCCAATCCACACGAAGCCCTAGAAACTTGGAAGGCGCTGGTCAGCGGACGCTGGAGCATGGTCGATTGGTTCGACTCGGACGGACGCCGATTCTTTCTCGCGATACCGAATCCCCCAGACGTTCGCGACCCCCGCGGCCTGACCGAACAGGAGCGCCAGGTCGTCGCGTACGTACTGCTGGGCGAGACCGGCAAGCTCATCGCCTATCGTCTCGGTCTTTCGCCGGGGAGGGTCTCGAGGTTGTTGAAGTCGGTCATGCACAAGCTCGGAGTGAACAGCAGGACGCAGCTCGTCCGAAAGCTCGGGCTACTCGGAGTTCCAACGCCCACAGATGAGCAGGAGTCCGGCTCTTAGTCGTCGAGCGCTTGCAGCCCACGCCGCTCGGCAGCGTCCATTCCGCGCGAAAGCAGGCCCGGAAACAAGCCGATCAAGCGGATCAACTTGCCGCGCGCATTTGGCACCAGAATTTCGCTCCGAGGCTCCCGAATTGCGTCGACGATGGCGCCCGCGACTTTCTCCGGGGGCATTGGCTTCTCGGTGAACACCACGACCCCGGTGCGGCGCCGACGCATGCTCTCTAACATGGGCGTTTCGACGGCGTTCGGGCACACCAGCGTCCAATTAATCGGGGCATGTCGATGATCGAGCGCGCAGCTGTGGGTATACGCGCGCACGGCGTGCTTGGTCGCACAATACGTCGCGAGCTCGGGGGCCGGCGCGAAGGCTGCCATGCTGGCCACGTTGATGACATGACCGCGTTGGCGCGCGAGGAATCGCGGCAGGAGTGCGCGCACGCCATTCATCACACCGATGAGGTTCACTTCGACCGTCAGGCGGTCATCCTCGACGGACACCTGATCGCACGACCCTGGCAGACAGACCCCGGCGTTGTTGATCAGGACGTCGATCGGACCTCCTTGGTTTTCGGCGTCGTCGACGATTTTCGTCCAAGCCGCGAGATCGCGTACGTCGAGGACGGCCGTTTCGATGCACGGGAGGCCTTCACGAAGCCGGGAAAGTGCCGCGCTGTCGATGTCGACCGCGATCACACGGTGGCCGGCCTCGACGCAAAGCCGCGCGATTGCGGCGCCGATGCCTTTGCCTGCGCCAGTGACGAGGGTTCGCTTCGGTCCTTCGCTTGTTGCTGTCGTGCTCATGCCCATGGACCCCACTTGTACATCTTGAGCAAGAGTCTGTCGGCCATGCGATCGGGTAGGGCGCCGAACATGCGGGCGGCGGTGCGCGCGGACTTCGGGACGAAATATCGCGTTTTGGGGGACTGAGCCGTGACTGCTCGGACCACCGCCTTCCCGACCTCCTCCGGAGAAACGGCGCTCTTGAGCTGCTCGGTCGCAAAGGCATCCAAGCTCTCCGTCAGCTGTCGGTAGGGGTTGGCCGGATCGTCGCGCAGGTGTTGCCCAGCGGCCCGAGACTTGTCGAAGGTCGGCGTATCGACGAAACCCGGCACGATCACGCTCAGCTTGATGTTCCAGGGCGCGAGCTCGAGCCGCATGCAGGCCGTGAGGGCCTCCATGCCGCCTTTGGTAGCCGCGTATGCCGACGCGAGTGGCGCGCCTACATATCGCGAAAGCGAGCTGATGTTGATGATCCGTCCGCCGCCCTGTTCGCGCATCGTCGGTGTGAGCTCCGCGATCAGTTGCATGCCCGAAAGCAGGTTTACGTCGAACACATGTCGCATCGCGTCGCGATCCATCTGCTCGAGCGCATAGGGCGGACCGTATCCGGCGTTGTTGACCAGGACGTCGACCCGGCCAAACGAATCGAGCGCCGTTTGCACTAATGCGGAGGTCTGCTCCGTGTCACTCAGGTCGGTGGGTACGCTCAAGGCCGTGCCACCTCCTTCGCGGATGTCTGAGACGAGCCGATCGAGCAGCTCTGCGCGACGCGCGGCGACGACGACGGCGTAGCCCGCCTTGGTGAGGCAGTGTGCGGTGGCCTCTCCAATACCAGACGATGCGCCCGTGACGATCGCCACTCGCACTGGGTTCTCTTTCTCGCTCATGCGTTCTCCAAGTTTTGCCGCCTATGGAGGGGCGTGCTACTCGACGCAACGCGACGCTATGCCTGCAGCGCCTCCCCACCGAACCCGCATGATGCGCGTCCTGAACCGCGTGGGACCCCTCTTGGCGCCCCGATGGCCTTCGCTCGACCCCGACCGGATCGTTCGCGCCTCGGCGCGCGCGGCAAGATCGGACGAGTTCGGCGATCCACATTTCCTCGAGGCACTCCCCGTGTTTTTTGATGCAATCGCCCGCGAAGCGGACTTGAGCTGGCTCGGCCGAGTGATGTGTCGTCAGTCGCTGCTGGGCTTTCTCCAGAATCGATTTTGCGTCTACCGGCATCGCGCCACGCATCCCGAGCTCGTCGGGGTTCCGATCGAGCGCCCTATCTTCATCGTGGGGTTTCCGCGTACGGGGACGACGATTCTCCACAACCTCTTTGCACAGGACCCTGCCAATCGTGCGCCTCTGGCTTGGGAGGTGCAGTTCCCGGACCCACCTCCCCAGAGCTCCACGTTCGACGCCGACCCTCGTATCGACAAGGCTCGGACGCACTTCGGGCACATGGATGCCATGGCGCCATCTCTTGCTTCGATTCATGAGATCGGAGCAGAGCTCGCTCAGGAGTGCGTTCCTATTCTTGCGCAAAGCATGCTCGGCCCCCAGCTCAACATGATTTTCAACGTGCCCAGCTACCAAGCATGGGTGGACAGGCAGAGTCACGCGCCTGCTTACCGTTACCACCGGCATTTCCTCGAGCACCTGCAAAGCGAGCACATGAAAGACCGATGGGTGCTCAAGAGCCCGGTGCATCTGCGCACGCTCGACGCGCTGCTCACCGAGTATCCCGACGCGCGGATCATTTTCACGCACCGTGACCCGGCGAAAACCGTTCCGTCACTTGCAAGTCTCTTCTACGTCATTCGGGGAATGGCGAGCGATTCAGTCGATCCGATCGCGCTCGGGCAACAGCAGATGCACTGGTGGGCGGCTTCGCTCGACCTGGCGACCACAGTGCGTAACAAGCACAGTGACAAGTCCGATCAGTTCATGGACATTCAGTTCGAAGAGGTGGTCGCCGACCCGGTCGCCGCGCTCGGCCGCGCGTACGAGCGTTTCAGGATCCCTTGGTCGAGCGAGGTCGAAGGGCGAATGCGCTCGTTCCTGGCGAGTAATCCGCGTGGAAAGCACGGCTCGCACCAGTATGAACTCGAAGACTTCGGCATGACCCTCGGCCAAATTCGGGAGCGTTTCGAGGGCTACTGCAAGGCTTACGACATCCCGCTCGTCGTCTAGCGAAGGTTCTACTCGAGCCCCTGAAAGTTGCCCATCTGCTTCACCAGTTGAGAGCGCGTGCGAAAGCCCAATTTACGCATGGAGCTCCGGAGGAGGGTCGACACTCGAGAGCTCGATAGGCCCAGGCGATAGGCGATCATTTTGTTGCTGTGGCCGAGCGCCGCAGACGTGACGACCTGGCTTTCGCGTTCGCTGAGGCCGCGGGGGTCGGTCACGTTCGGCGAGTTCGGGATCGCCAAGACGAATCGCCTCCCGTCAGTATCGAACCAATCGACCATCGACCAGCGCCCTCGAACCAAGGCCTTCCAGATTTCGAGCGCATTGTCGGGATCGGTATTTCGCATCTTTCCGCGGGCGCGGTCCACCTCGACCGCCGCGTCGCGAAGCCGTTTCGCGGTCGTGCGATCCTTTGCAGGCCCGACCGCCTCGGTCACCCGGAATCCGTTGGCATCGAAAACCGCCTCTGCGTCGCATGGCAAGGCGTTGCCACTTTCTTGATCGGCGTCTCCTCGCGAGATCGCTTGCCTCAATCGGTGTCCGGCTTCGACGTGCGCCGCCAACATCTGCCAACGTTGCGCGTCTTGCCGAGACAGTTTCGTGACTTCTGGGAGCGGTGCGACGACCGCCACGCCGACGCCTCTCGGATCGACCGCCGTCAGGAACAGCACGTCCTTGCAGTAGTCGACGTGCGAGATGTAGTGGGCGAGCTGCGCAGGGTCATCCTTGCAGTACTCCGACCCGGTCGTTGCGGCGCCGGGGCGTAGTTGCCTCCGGAGCAGTTCCGGATCGGTGGTCGACAGAGCACGCAGGTGCCGCTCGGCGAAGTCTTTGGGTCCCGACGCGACATGCACGTCGCGGAGCTCCACCCCCTCTGCATCGGGAGGACGGGCATACTCGTAGGCCGCGACGCCGAGGCCGTTGTCGAGGATCGGTAGGCCGCGTCTAAGCAAGGTGGGAAGCCATTCCTGGTCGCTTTGCTCGAGGTCGTACGCGGCCTCGGTCAAGTCGATGATGGCCGAGCCTATGCGGTCCATGTTTCCGCCTCTGGCTGCTTGGGGCTCGTTGAGGCACACCCACATTGACTTACAAGCATCTTCCCAGGATCCCGGAGTTTGGGTGCCCGGTCCATAAGTAATTGTTTACGGCACGCCTGGTTGTAGAACTGGAAATTTGCGTTCCAGCTACATGTCGGCAGCACGAAAGTCAGCGCTCTTCTTGCTCAAAGGGATTCAGGAGCTCGTTGTCATCAAGGCTCCAGACCGCGGAGTCCGAAGTCTCCGAGAACGTCGTGATAGGGATGGCCGAAGGCAGCGGAGCGGGCGATGGGATTCGAACCCACGACGTCGACCTTGGGAAGGTCGCACTCTACCACTGAGTTACACCCGCAAAGAGGTGGGAGAAGTAGCCCTGCTTGCTCGAGCCGTCAAGCAAGGGCGCCGTAGGGATCGAGCCCTCACCGGGCCGGTGGGCTATGGGGTGTGAACGAGTGGCAGTCCGTTCGGGCCGACGGGAATGTAGACCGTGGTGTGGTTTGGGGCGCTGGCCATGCTGCGCTGGGCTTGGATCGCTTCGTGCTGAAGGTAGTTCGGAGTCAGTGTCGCATTGATGATCTTCTGCGCTGCGGCGATGCCCTTGGCTTCTTCGACTCGGATTTCCGCGTCGCGCTGCGCGATCTCCCGCTGCGTTTGCTTTTCTTCGAGCAACTGCTTCGCGGCGAGCTTCTTTTCGACCGCTTGGGAGACGACCGCCGGGTAGTCGATGTTACCAACCGCAAGTCGAACCACTTCGAACGGCGCGCGCTCCAGGTATGCGCTCAGTGCGGCTTCTATCGAAGAAGCGATGTCGTCGCGCTCCGACTTGAGCTCGCGGCTCGAATACTCCTGGACGGATTGGCGTACGATGGTTCGAAACGGCTCTTTGACGAATCGCTCGTACCACTGTGGCCCGCCAAATGCTTCCACGACCGACCGAATCTCTCCCTGTTGCACCTTCATCACCGCGTGGACATCGAACGCTACGTTGAGGTCGTCCTTGACGAGGATGCTGAACTGCTCGGTGTAAGTGGTGGGCCGCGTGTCGATGTTAATACTTCGGTTTCGGAACGCGCTGATGCCGTAGTTTCCCGGGCCCCGCACGACGCCGCGGAAACCGCCTTCGCCGATGATGCGCGGTTCTTCGAAGACGTAGCCTTCATGGCCTGCTGGTGCGTGCGGGTTCGTACAGGCGACGAGTCCGACTGTGGCGACCGTCAGGACGCCGAGGCCGAACGCAAGAGTGATGATGATGCGGCGCATGACTGCCTCCTTGATTGCTTTGCTTTGATTCTTTATACCATAAAGCATAAACTTATATATGACAGCATATATTTGTACTTTCGTATGTTTTGGTGTACAAGGCTACAAATCCGGAGGGACGCATGACCGACGAGTTTCGACGCATCAGCCTGATGATCCGGGAGGATCAGCACGTTCGGCTTCTCGAGCTCGGGGTGAACATGAGTGGGCTCGTGCGCAGCCTGATCGACGATCACCTGAGCGAATCGAAGATCACGCTTGCCGTCTCCGAGGAGACTTCAAGTTTGTACCAGCAGATCGTCTCACATTCGGGCAGCACGGACGCCGACATCGAGCCCTACCTGCGCGCGGCGCTCAAACGAATGCTCAAAGATCGGATCGCCCAAATGGAAAAGCTTCACCGCTCGATCAAATAGAGGCGCTCCATGAGATTTTGGCTTGGCTTCATTTTGGGATTCGCTGCGTTTGTGGCGGTGGCGCATGCCCAGGATATGGTGGCGCCAAAGGTGAGGTCGCTCCCGGGCATCGAGGTGCCGGCGGGCGTCGAGACGCCAGAGTCGGGTCTGGTTCGGGTCATGGTGCGGATCGATCCGAACGGGAAGGGAATCGTGGAGAAGTGCGACGCTGGTCGCGCGCTTTGCGATCTCGCGATCGAGGCGATTGGGCGGGCGGAGTTCGAGCCCGCGACCCGCGACGAGACCCCGGTGCCGTCTGAGATAAGCGTCGAGCTTCGCGTGAGGAAACCGGTCGCCGAGGAGGTTCCGGAAGGGGCTTCTGCAGAAACACTGCTCGAACCCGATGAGGTCGAAGTCGAAAAGGAGCTGCGCTTCTCAGAAACCGCCGAGGTGGACGCCCGCGTGCAGGTGCCGATCACGCTCGAGCTCGATGGAATCCGGAGCATCCCGGGTACCTTTGGTGAGCCATTTCGAATTCTCGAAATGATGCCGGGGACCGTGCCGGTCGCCAACGGCCAACCCTACGTTTACGTTCGTGGCGCCCCGCCGTCGGGGACGGTCTACCTCTACGACGGCATTCCCGTTCCCTTGCTTTTTCACTCCGCCCTTGGCCCCGCGACGCTGCACTCGGGTCTCATCGGCGAAATCGATCTCTACTCCGGTGCGGCGCCGGCCCGCTACGGACGAAACACGGGTGGGGTCGTGGCTGGCACGGCTCGCGGAATTCCAAGCGACAGAGTCCACGGCGAAGCCGAGCTCCGCGCGATCGACTTTTCTGGTTTGCTCAACGTTCCGATGCCCAAAGAGGGGTCGATGACGTTCGCGGGCCAATACGGCTTTCCGAACCTCTTGCTCGGCGCGATCGGTGTCGATGCCCACGTGAACTACTGGGACTACCAGTACCGCACCGGCGTTGCGATGAGCTCCCGGTCGCGCTTCGAGATGATCGCCTTTGGCGGGAAGGACAATTCGGTCTTCGACGCCAGCAATCCCGAAGAACGGCTCGGCTTTGACCTCCAGTTTCATCGGGCCGAAGCCCGCTTCATCGGAAAGCTCGAGAAATGGGACTTCGTCGGAACGATGCTCTACGGATACGACTTCTCCAATGTTGAAGATGCTTCGCTTAGCGCAGTCTCCAACGCTGGCGCGAACATTCATCGGTTTGGACCGAGGTTTTGGGCGACCTATGGTGCCCCCAAAGTGCAGGTTCGCGTCGGTGGTGACCTCGAGGGCCTCTTCGGTCCGGCTGATTGCACTGAATCCGGCGAAATCGGTGAGCTACCGGCGATCCCGAGCGTATCGACGCCGTGTGACCGTGAATTCGCGCAGCAAGATCGAAGAGTCATCGGCGGCGTGTTCGTCGATGCGAATCTATCGCTAGTCCCGTGGTTGGATCTTTCACTCGGCGCCCGTGCGGACATGTGGAGCACCGGTGGCTTCCGGAACGCCGCGGTCAACCCACGCGCTCGAGCGACCTTTCACGCGTATGAAATCGCGGACGTCTTCCTTGGGTGGGGGCTTGGCGCTCGGCCCGCGACCTTTGCGATTCCACTCCCTGGGCTTGGTGACGTGCCGTTGGAGGCCGGCCTCCAGTACGCCAACCAAACCGAGGGCGGAGTTCGCTTTTACCTGCCACACGACCTCACGTTCGAAACCCGCGGCTACCTCAACATCTATCGGGACCTTCGCTTCGTGGACATCTTCACGAATCCGCAGATCACAGCCGGCACGCCCCAGAATCCCATCCCGGTCGGTACGATCGACGATTCCGCCGACGGAAAGAGCTACGGCCTGGAAGTCCTGTTTCAACGTCCATTCGAGGTCGGCGTTTCCACCTTGGTGAGCTACACGCTTGGCTTCAGCGACCTCATCGCCACGGGAGCGTTGCTCGACGGAAGCACGCAGTCATTCGACTACACCCCGTCGTACGACGTTCGCCACGTAATGAACGGCGTGCTCGCCTGGCGGGCCAAGTTTGGTCTCATGATCAGTGCGCGCGTGTTTGCGAGGTCGGGCCGAGCCGAAGGTTGGCTCTGGCTCGATCCAGCGGGGGCGGTGCAGCAGTATGTGCAGCGGGTTCCTTGGTTCGTGCGGCTCGACGCGAAGATCGCCTACGAATGGGCTAAACCAGGCCGACGCATGCGCGTAGCGCTCGAGTGGATCAACATCACTCAGGCGCGGGACGCCCAAGAGACCGACTCGACCGACATGACCGCGCCTCCGCAGTGCCAGTGGCGTGTGGGCGTTCCGGACGAGCCGTGCCCGATCCGGTTCACGACCGCCATCTGGTTTCCGAACCTCTCGTTTCGCGCTGTCTTCTGAGTCAGCTCAACGCTCTGCTGTACCGATGCCGGACCAATGCCCCGGGTTGAGAGCGCCGGCGGCCGGTTTGACCTCGACCAAGAACCCGGTGAGGTTCGCCATGCCGGAGACCCGCTCGAGCTTGTCGGGGCCGTCCGCAGCGAGGAGATTGACGTTGACGCCGGTCGTCTTGCTCGCCACGCCCATCTTGCTGTCCTGATGGCCCCAGCCATGCGGCAAAGCGACCGAGCCGGGCATCAGCTCCGAGAGAAGCTTCACCGGGACGCGAACGGCGCCGGTTTCGGTCGACACGTCGGCGAGGTCGCCCTCGGTGAGCCCCACGCGAGCCGCGTCCTCGGGGTGCATATACAAATGATTCGTTCCGCGCTCCCTCGAAACGAACTCGTCGATGTTGTGAGTCCACGAATTGTGCGTGGTAATGGCGCGTTTCGTGATGAGCTTGAGCTTGTCTTTGGTATCGAGCTCGAGCTGAAAATCGGCTTCGAGCTTTTCCGTTTGCGTCACGAAGACCTCGGGCGCGAGGTGCACCTTTTGGTCGTCGTGAATGACACGCTTTCCGAGGAAACTACCCGGGTCGTGCTGGGGACGTAGGCGCCCGTGCTTCTCCTTCAAGAGCTTCTTGAAGCTGCCCTGTTTCGTCGCTCGGAGCAGGCCCGAGAGCAGGAGCTCTTGTGGGATCGAAGGCTGCTTTCCCCGTTTGCCGAGCGAGCTCAGAGTTTTGGCTGCCTCGAAGGTTCGCTGCGCGGCCGCAGAACCCCACAAATTGACCCCACTTGCTTTGGCGATGTCTACGTAGATGCTGGCCTCGTCGCGCTGCTCCCCTTGAGGGGGAACGACTGCACGTGTCGCCTGCAGATAAGGCTTCATTTGGAGCCCGAGCATCAGGGGGAAGACGAAGGGAAGGTCCGGCCTCTGAAATGGTGAAGTGCAGGGAAGGACGTGGGTCGCGACCGATGCCGTTTCGCTCGGCTGAATGTCGAGGACGACGAGCAGCTCCAGCTCTTTGAACGCATCGCGAAGGCGCTCGGAATTGGCCATGGTGATCAAGGGATTGCCGCCGGTAACGAAAAGGGCCTTGATCTGCCGATCACCGGGGGTGAGGATTTCGTCCGCGAGGATTCCGCCCGGCATCGAATCGTTGACCGACTGGAACTTGCCAATGCGGCTCTGTTTCTCGCTCAAGAGCACGCCGGTCTTCTTGCCAAAGGCGGCGAAATCGATGACTCCGGTGCTCACGAGGGTTCCACCCCTGCGGTCCAGGTTGCCAGAGATCGCATTGATGCATTCCTGCAACCAGAACGCGAGCGAGCCGTTGGTGCCCATGTTCACACCGGTCGAGCAGTACAGCGCTGCGCCATCGGCTTCACGGTAGGCACGCACCAATTCCCGCAGCTTATCGGCCGGAACGCGTGTGACTTCGGCGGTGCGCTCGGGAGGCCAGGCTTTCGCGATGCTGCAGAGCTCGTCGAAGCCGGTCATGTATTCGTCGATTCGCGTTCGATCGATTTCGGCGGTTGCCAGGAACTCGTGCAGAAACGACAAATAGAAGAACACGTCGGTGTTCGGACGGATGAACACGTGCTCACCGGCGACTTTCGCCGTCTCGGTGCGGCGTGGATCGACGACGAAAATTTTGGCGCCGCGCGACTCGATCTCTTTGAGACGCCGAATCGGGTTGGACACCTGAAGGAAGCTCCACTTCGAGATCGCCGGATTCGCGCCGACGATGATCAGGCAGTCGAGGTTCTCGAGGTCTGGGAACGGTTGCGTGAATGGGAATCCGTAGACTTCGCGTGCAACCGAGAATTTGTTCGCGCAATCCTGTGTGGCCGATGAAAACATGCTGGCCGAGCCTACGCCCTGCATGAAGCCCTGTGCGAAGACTGGGTGCAGCACACCGAAGCCGGCTGCCGTGCCGACATACATCGCAATGCTGTCACTGCCGTGATTGTCGATCAGCTCCCGAACTTTGGAACCAATACTGCCGAGCACCTCGTCCCAGCTCACGCGTTGAAGCTCACCGTCAATTCGCTGCATCGGGTAGAGCAGACGGTCGGGCGTGTCGTACATCCGATGCTGCTTGAGCCCCTTGAGGCATGCATATCCTCGCGTCGCGACGTGGCCGTCGTCGGGCCTGATGTCGACGACCCGGTCGCCCTCCACCGTGACCTCGAGCCCGCAAAGCGCCTCGCAAATCCGGCAAAACGTCTGAACTGTCTCGGCCATGATCAACCGAGTCTATAGGGCCTAGTCTTGGTGGATCAACTCGTCGAACGCCCGATTGACGTCGTCCATCGATTCTAGGAGCAAATCGTCGCCTGAGCTCTCGCGTGGGCCGCCTAGACGCTGCAAACGCTGACCGACCTCTCGGTATCGCGGCTCCCGTTGGAAAGCGTACTGGTAGTGCAAACGCGCCTGATCGGTCAGGCCACTGGCTTCGCAGGCCATGCCGAGCTCGTAGTGCAAGCCGACCGATTCGGCCGCGGTCATCTCCGGGCTTTCGAGTCCCGATTGGAAAGCTTCGATTGCGTCGCGGGGTTGACCTTCTTCCATGTAGATGAGGCCGATCATCGTCCAGCAAAGGCAGCGTCGCCGTGGATCGGACATGGCTACTTGGAATTCGCGGCGCGCGTCGGCGTACAGGCCCATCTCTTTGTAGGCGATGCCGAGATCGAAGTGTGTGTCGCTGTCGTCGTCAGCCACCTGCTCGGCAACGCCCGCCTTGAACTGCTCGAAGACGGTCTCGACGTCAATCATTTCGGAGCCGTCGTCGAGCGGCGCAATCTCTGCGACTTCGGCAAGCTCCTCAGCGAGCTTCTCCGCGAAGTCGAAGCCTTCGTCGCCCGGTTCCAGCTCCTCGTATTCGAGCTCCATCTCGGGAGCGTCCGAGATGGAAAGCGACGGCGCCGAAGGCTGGACAAGTGGCTGTGCGACTGCGGAGATGCCCGAAGAAGCGGCTGCGAGCGCTTCGATTTCGCGCGCCTTGTCGAGCACCAGCGGATGGTCGGGCAGGGTCAGCTGAAGCTCGCTGACGATCGCGCGCGCTTGTGTGAATAAGCCGTCGACCAGGTACGAATCGGCGAGCTCCAGCGTCTGCTCCATGAGGCTCGGGGCAAGTGCGCCGGTGGCTGGGGCGACCTGGGTGCTCACCAGCGGAAGCGCGAGGAACTCCGAATAGCTCATCGAGGCGGTCGTTCGCATCGGGATCACGCGCGCGCCGGTCGGCGTGCGTGGGGCCGATGGTACCGACGGGTAAGACCCTCCGAAGCCGGTAGGCTCCTCGGAGAGCGCCGGCAACGAACCGGTCACCGTGCTTCCTTCTTCGATGTCCTCGTCGACATACAGGATGCCCGAGGTACCGGTCAGGCTCGAAGTATCGCTGAGGCCGGTCGCGCCGCTCACGCTCGATACGGCGTTCAGGCTGACCGACCTGCCGCTCAGCTGGGAACCGTTGCCCAGCGGTGCGGCCGAAACCGAGCTGGACGGACTCGTGGGCGGAGGCGACGGGCTCGAAGGGATGAAGTGTTGTCCCGACGCCGCAGCTGTTTGCTTGAACGCGGCATGCGCCTCTTTGTCGTTTGGATTGAGTTGGAGGATGCGGTGCAATGCGCTCATGCGCTCCTGCGGCCGATGCGCCTCGCGGTGAATGCGCGCGATTTCGCGATAGACGCTGATGGCCTTGTCGGTCTGCGACAGCATCAAGAAGGCCTCGGCGAGCAGCGAAAGGGTTGAAACGTCACGCGGATCGGCCTTGAAGCAGATTTGTAGCTTTGCGAGTGCGCGCTTGGGATCGCGACGCTCGATGTACGTTTCGGCGAGCTCCCTCGCGACTTGGACGTCGTTGCTGCGGTGATACAGCAGCCGCTCTGCGACTTTGAGATAGTCCTCGAGTCGGCCCTGCTCTTTCAATAGCAACGCGCCTTGTTCGAACTCGTGTGCGGCGTCTTGCGTCCGCCCGGCTCTCGAAAGAGCCTCGGCGTACTTGATGCGAACGGGAATGTGCTCGGGATCGATGTCGACGATCTTGCCCAGCATCGCCAGGGCTTGCCCGGTGTCCCCGGCGCGCACGAAGGCGTTCGACACGTCTTCGAACACGCTCATGGCGTCGCTCACCAACTGCAGCTGCTCATACATTTCGCCGAGCCGTACCTGCGCGTCGAGTCGCGAAGGGTCGAGCTTCAGAATCTGCTTGTAGACCGCGATGGCTTTCAAAAAGAAGCCTTGCGCAGCGTAATGGGTGGCGACGATTTCGTAAGTCTCGATCGCCGTGCCGCGGTTGCCGGCGCGCACGTGAAGGTCGCCAATCTTCAGCAGGGAACGAACGTCGCGCTTGTCCGCGGCCACCAGCTTCTGGTACTGCGCGATCGCCTTGTCGTATTGTCCGCGCGACTGGTACTTCCGCGCCGCGTCCAAGACCTTATTCCTGTTAATTGCCAAAGCCCCTGCTAAGCCCCCGTGCGTTCAGTACACCCACACAAGTCTACTAATGCCGCACGGGGGCGGTCAACATGCGCTAGGAATCAAGCTCATCCATGAAATTCGTGGAGATCCGGCCTTCCTCGAAGGCGGGATGCTCGAGAATCCTCTGGTGAAGCGGAATGTTGGTACGAATGCCTCCGATGATCGTCTCGCTGAGCGCTCGCCGCATCTTCGCAATTGCTTGCACACGTGTCGGTGCATGTACGATGAGCTTCGCGACCAAAGGGTCATAGTGCGGTGGTACGCGCCCCCCTCCATAGATGCCGCTGTCGACTCGCACGCCGGTTCCGCCGGCCATGTGAAGCTCGGTGATGATGCCCGGCGAAGGTGCGAAGGTGTCCGGATCTTCGGCATTGATTCGGCACTCGATCGCGTGGCCGCGCGGCGTGAGTGGCTGCGCCGGGAGCTCCAAAGGCTGACCGTCGGCGATGCGAATCTGCTCGCTGATTAAGTCGATGCCCATGACGAGCTCAGTCACCGGATGCTCGACCTGAATGCGCGGATTCATTTCGAGGAACGTCAGCGCGCCGCGCTCGTCGAGCAGGAACTCGAGCGTCCCGGCCGACAGGTAGCCGGCCTCGCTCATCGCCCGGCGCACCGTGGCCGACATGTCCCTCCGCATCTCGTCGGTCAGCGCGACGCTCGGAGCCTCTTCTAGGATCTTTTGATGGCGCCGTTGGATCGAGCACTCGCGCTCACCCAAGACATGGATGTTCCCTTGTTTGTCCCCGAGGATTTGAAACTCGATGTGTCTCGGTCGCTCCAGGAACTTCTCCAAGTACAGGGCGTCGTTTCCGAACGCGACCCTCGATTCGGCGCGCGCCATTTCGAACACCGCGCGTAGCCCTTCTTTCGACTGCACCACGTGCATTCCGCGGCCACCACCACCGCCCGAGGCTTTCAAGAGCACCGGGAAGCCTAGCCCCTCGGCCTTTCGAACCGCATCTTCGATGTCTTCGATGAGCTCGGTCCCTTCGATCGTTGGGAGGCCGAGCGACTTCGCCATTGCGCGCGCGCTCACTTTGTCGCCCCAGAGACGCATCTGCTCGGGGAGCGGCCCGATGAACTCGAGGCCGCACTGCGCGCAGGTTTCCGCGAATTTGGGGTTCTCCGACAGGAACCCATAGCCCGGATGAACCGCATCGGCGCCCGTGATCTCAGCCGCTGCAATGATCGCAGGGATGTGCAGATAGCTTCGGCTAGGGTCGGCCGGACCGATGCAGATGGCTTCGTCCGCCAGGCGAGTGTGCAATGCCTCCGCGTCGATTTCGCTGTGCACGGCGACGGTGCGTAGACCGAGCTCGCGACACGTACGGATCACGCGAAGCGCGATCTCTCCTCGATTCGCGATGAGGACTTTCTCAAACACCGTTCAGCCGATTTCGAATCGAAAAAGCCGGTCGCCGTATTCGACGGGCTTTCCGTTCTCGACGAGGACCTCGACGATCGTGCCCGCTGCCTCGGCCTCGATTTCGTTCATGAGCTTCATGGCTTCGACGATGCAAAGCACCTGCCCCGGCACAACCGAATCACCGATATCGACGAAGGGCTCTCCGTCGGGCGAGGGTGCGCGATAGAACGTGCCCACGAAGGGCGAAGTGACATAGGCGCCATCGTCATCGTCCAGAGCCAATGCAGCGCTAGCGGGCTCTTGGCCTGCCGCCGTGAGCGGCGCCAGGGATTCAGCTGCTGCGGCGCCGGGCACGGGATCGCGGCGCACTCGGATGCGATCGTCGTCGTGCTCGACTTCGATCTCGGTGAGATTTGCTTCGTCCAGAAGCCGAATGAGCTCGCGCAGTTGATCCAGGTCCAGCTTCATGGTGTTCCCCGGCGGCGGTTTGATCAGCCGGCAGCGTTGAGATAGTCGATTAGTGCGCGGAGGCCAAGCGCGTAGCTGTTCTTTCCAAAGCCAATCACAGAACCAATACACACCGCGGCGGTGACTGACTGATGACGAAACGATTCGCGAGCCGCGGTGTTTGAAATATGCACTTCGACCACCGGCAGGCCGGTTGCCGAGATTCCGTCACGCAAGGAGACGGAGCTGTGTGTGAGACCCCCCGGGTTGATCACGACGCCATCGAAGGAATCGCGCGCATCATGGAGCCAATCGATGAGCTGGCCTTCTTGATTCGACTGACGGCATTCGATTGTGGCGCCGAGGGACTTGCCGAGCTTCTTGAGCGCCTTCTCGATGTCGTCCAGCGTGGTCGCGCCGTACACATCGGGCTCGCGGGTCCCCAGCAAGTTCAGGTTGGGCCCGTTGAGGACCAAGATGCGTTGGACCGAAGCCGTCATGGCGTCAGAGATTTTCGAGCAACTTGGCTGCGCTCGTTCGGAGCACGAAGCGCGCCTTACCGACGTTTCCGCCGGGCGCAACTGCAAGCGCGACGAAATATTCGTCCGTGAGCATGCGAACGACGGTGGTGAGCCGCTCGGTCTGGACGGAGACCTCGCTCGTTTGGCCGGTGTCGAGCATCTCGCCTGCGCGCTGAACGCCTTTGAGGACGACGCTGTATTCCATGCCGACAGCTTCGATATCGAACGGGCCGTCACCTTTGGAATATTGGTCGATCGCGATCCCGTCCGACGCCATCAGCAGCCCGGCCACTCCGCCATCGGTTCGATCGACGAGGTCTTGCAGTATCTCTTTGAACATCGGCCCTCCGCTGCGCAATTTCCGCACGGACCGCGCTTCCGGTCAAGTATCGCGTCGAGCGATCGGTGGTGTGCTAGCCGGCGTGGATCAGCTCGACGGTGAGGCCGCCGCCTTCGGTATCTCGGAGCTCGAGGCGAAGGCCATGGCGGTTGGCGACATCGCTGGCGATATGAAGCCCAAGCCCCATCCCGTGTGGATGCCGGGTTCGTGCCTCACTACCGCGGAACGAGGGCTCCACGACCCGCTCACGATCCGCGTGAGAAATGCCCGGGCCGTCGTCGACCACCCGCAGCGCCCATCTGTCCACGGATCCTTCGAGGATGACCGCCACGTGACCATTGGCTCGGTTGTAGCGAATCGCGTTCTGAACGATGTTGCCGAGCGCCTGCTCGAGTAGGGTGAGGTCGCCGGGGAACTCGATCGCGGCCTGGGGCACTGCGACGTCGAGCCCGATTTGCTTGCGTTTCGCGATGGGTTGGTGCCTATCGACCACACGCTCCGCGAGACGGTTCAAGTCGATCGGGTCGCGATGGCTGAGCCCGTCGTTGGCTTCGAGGCGCGCTGCGGCGTTGAGGTTGTGAAGCAGCGAACCAAGGTACTGCGACTCCTCGAGGCTCGGGACCATCGAATTGGCATCGAGTGCATCGCCGGCTTCGATCCTCTGCTGGAGGGACACCAGATGGCCCTGCAGGACGCTCAGCGGAAGCATCACGTCGTGGGTCGTGTTCGCGATGTAATTGCGGAGCGCCGCTTCGCGTTCACGTAGCGAAGCCAGCTGTGCTTGGATCGTCTGGCGGCTTTGCTCGAACGCTGCGCCGAGCTCGGCGATTTCGTCGTTGCCCTCGACGTGAATGGGCTCTTCGGAGTCGCTGCCGAGACCGCGGACCGAATCGGTTAGCTGACGTACACGACGCACGATCGGACCGGCAGCAAAGAGCGCAACCAAGATCACCACGAGTGCTACGAGAAATGCGGGCATCAGCACCGCGCCCGAAAACCAAGAAGGCGGCCCTTTGGAGCGCATGAGCAAGACCGAGCAAGGGCCTTCAGTCCAGGGCATTCGAACGGCGACTTCCGTGCGGCGCTGATCGGGTGAGCGGTCGGTCGCAACCTCGCTCCCAGCTCTGAGTTGCCGTGCGAGCTCCGACGGGAACGCGGGGCTATCGGGATTGGCGCTCACGAATTTCGCGTCGTACGCGAAGACCCGGTGCCGTGGGAGTGCCTGCCGGGGAGGCCCCGGCGGCCGTCGAAGCCGCCGCGCGCCTCTTTCGCCAGGCCAACGTTCCGGGTTGGCTTCGCATCGCTCTCGGCCGCCGGATTCCATTCGATGCACCGCGGCTTCGGCCAGCGCATCCACCCGCATCTTGGACTGCCAACGCGACTGCGCCCAGCCGAGGAGCACCAGCAAGGAGATCGTCGCCAGGCCGAGGGTCAGGGCCAATCGGGCCCGAAGCTTCATGCGCCCCCCGATAGCCGGTAACCGATGCCCCACACAGTTTCGAGCTGAATCGCATCCTTGCCGAGCTTGTTACGGAGCCGTGAGATGTGGACGTCGAGTGTCCGTCGGCTGCCGTCTTGCGCCGGATCGAGCGCGGCGTCGACCAAGGCTTCCCGGGTGACCGCCGAACCTTTCCTTCTCGCGAGGAGCGCGAGAATCTCGAACTCCACGGGCGTCAGCGAAAGGCTTCCGGCCGCGTTGCTGACTTCCCGGCGCTCGAGGTCGACTTGAATGGCTCCAACGACCAGGCGTTCAGTTCCCACGAGATTTGGGCGACGCAGACAGGCTTGGATGCGCGCGATGAGCTCTTCGGGGAAAAACGGTTTGGTTACGTAGTCGTCCGCGCCGAGCTTGAGCCCGCGAATCTTGTCCGCCGTGTCGTCTCGCGCACTCAAGATCAGAACCGGAACTTCGGACTTCACCCGGTAGCGCTTGAGCAAGTCCATCCCGTAGGTGCCGGGCAACATCAGGTCGAGGACGATGACGCGGTAGTCGTCGGGGTCGAGGTCTCGCGCCGCGTCGCCGTCCTGTACCCAGTGTGGGTCGAACCCTGCTTGCGAAAGAGTCTGTACCACTTGCTGGCCAAGGGCGACGTCATCTTCCACGAGCAGGATTCGATTGGACACGGGGTTCTCCGGTTAGTTCCGGTCTTGAGAATGATGACGCTCGAAGCGATCTTTCATTCGTTCGACCTTGTGCTCTCGCTTCAGCAATCGAAGACCCTCGCGCTGCTCACAACTGAGGTTCGCATAGATTTGGTCCTCGGTCGCGAAACGAAGATCTTTCATGGCGGTGAACTTCTCTTTGCCGCGCGGCATGTCCCGGATCTCCTGACGCTGCGCTTGCGCCCGCTCCATGATGGCGCGGATGCTCGCCTCCTGCGCGTCGTTCAGGTCGAGCCTTTGGGTCATTTCCGTCAGATGCGCTTCCATCTTTTCGGGTGACCGGGGCCCTCGTTCGCCGTGGGGGCCTCCGTGAGGACCTCCGTGCGCGAACGCAACGCCTCCGACGGTCAGCGCGATTGCTGTGACGCACCCCAGCAGGGCGGCGACGATGGTTGTTTTGTTGATGAACTTCATGAGTTTCCCTTTCTCGGAGGTTCCGCCTCCTCATGAAGTAAAGGACTCGAACCTTACGCGAGTCTTAACGCGGGCGGATTTTCTGCTTTTCCGCTAGTTTTGGCCAGTGGCCCGCTCTTTTCTCGTTCTCGACATCGAAACCGTTCCCGATCCGGAGCTCGTCTGGGATGCGGCGGTCGACGGCTTTCCCCCTGCGCCCTTCCATCAGGTGGTCGCGCTCGGGGTCTTGTGGCTCGACGGCAACTACGAGCTCCAGAAGCTCGGAGCGTTTGGTGGCGAAGAAGATGCACCGCCCGATGAGTCGAAGGTTTTGCAAGAGTTTGCCGATTTCATCGGAAAGCGGCACCCGACCATGGTGAGCTTCAACGGGCGGCGCTTTGATCTGCCCGTCCTCGCCAATCGGATGCTAAAGCACGGTGTGCCGTTCCCCGCGTACTACGCAGGACGCAGCGGGGGCGCCGACTATCGCTATCGTTACAGCGATGAAGGTCACATGGACTTGGCCGACGTGCTCACGGACTACGGCGCGAGCCGCATGCCCAGCCTGGGCGCGCTCGCGCAACTGGTCGGCATGCCGGGCAAAATGGAAGTCGACGGCTCGAAAGTTCAGAGCATGTTCGAGCACGGCCGCTACGCGGAGATTCGCGACTACTGTCTACACGACGTGGTTCAAACGACCTTCGTGTTTCTTCGCTCCGAGCTCTTGCGAGGCCGAATCAGTGAGACCGACTACCGCGAGCGGGCCCGGGCGCTCTGGGACGCGCTCGAAAAAGACGCTCGAGTGCTCGCGGTCCTCGAGCGTGCGAACAAGCCCCTCGCCCTGCTAAGCGACTGAATTAACAAGATAATTCTTGGATCTTGGTTTTTTCGTCGCCCCTTAAGAGCTTCGTAAGGTCTGCCGTCGTCCGAGTGGGTGAACCGTGGGGGAAGCCCCGCAACCACTCACCAAAAGACGAGGAATCAACATGCGATATCTACTTCCCATTGGACTTTTTGCATTGGCGCTCACGGCCGTAACCCAGGCCGGTGCGGACGACGACAGCGACTACCGTCGCGGGAAGAAAGTCATCGTCACCTATGACGACGCTCCCCGCCAGGTTCGGCCCGTTCGCACGAGCTTCGAACCGTCACGAGCCATTTACGACCAGCGAAGGACGTTTCACCAGACACCCAGGGCCGCCCACTTCGCACGTCGTACCTACTTCGATCAGCGGGAAGACCTCCAGCAGATCGTGCGGATCAGCGAACGTTGGGCGCGGGCTACCGCCGAGGGAAATCCGGACGCACAATGGAAGGTCAACCGGCGACTCGACGCCTGGCTCGAGCGCGAGATTCGTGAATCTGCGCGCGAGCCGCGTGGCCAGCACTACCAGCAACGGATTCGTTCGCTCCGTGACGAGCTCGCTAGGCTGGAACGGAGTCGCTATCGTGGGCACGGCTATCGTGGGCACGGCTATCGTGGGCACGGCTACCGCGGGCACGGCTACCGCGGGCACGGCTACCGCAAGCACGGCTACCGCAAGCACGGCCAAGATTCCTATGTCGCGAAAAAGGCGGTGATTCTCGACGAGCTGGTCATGCTGTCCGAGCGACAGGTGCAGCGCGCGGCAGCGAACCTTCGCTATCCGTACCAGTTTTCGTTTGCCCGTCGCTGAGCAACCGAACCCACGCTGCAAGCGCCTCGGCAGCTGCCGGGGCGCTTCCTTTTTAACCGCCGCTGAACGCCGCGCGTTCCTCTTCGAGCGCGCGCTCGATGTTTCCGCACACGATCTCGCAGAGCTTGAACACCGCCGGATCCGAAACCGAGTAGTAGGCCGAGTTCCCGCGCTTCTCCCGTTTTACCAAGCGGTGTGCGAGCAGGGTGCTCAGGTGCTTCGAGACGTTGGGCTGGGTGCTGCCGGTCGCCTCTACCAGGGCCGTCACCGTGCGCTCGCCGTTGGCCAGCTCGTTGAGAATCTGCAGCCGAAGCGGGACCCCGAGGATGCGGAACCTCGTCGCGACCGAGTCCAGATTCTGCGGGGTCAGGGCGGTTTTCGGCATCGCTTTCCCTATATAGCTCCATTTCTCAAAAAAATCACCACTTGACTATATGATTATATGATTATATAAGCGGGTCCAAGTTTAGTCCCAGTTCAAACGGAGCGGATGTCCATGAAACGAAAGATTCTCGATTTCCCAGTTCAGCACGCGCGCCTGGTCTTCGTCGGCCTGGCCGTGCTGACCATCGGCCTCGGTGCCGCCATTCCCTCGATCCAGGTCGATACCGATCCGGAGAACATGCTCTCGGAGGACGATGCGGCCCGCGTCTTTCACAACGAGACGAAAGAGGAGTTCGCCCTTCACGACCTAATCGTCGTGGGCGTCGTGAACGAGGCCGAGCCCGAGGGCGTCTTCAACCCCGAATCGCTCGGCCGCATTCACGAGCTCAATGAGCAATTGAAGTCGATCGACGGTGTCATCGCACGCGACGTTCTTGGACCCTCGACGATGGACAACATCGAGCAAGCAGGGCCCGGAACCATTCGCTTCGAATGGTTGATGGAGGAAGCCCCCAAGACACCCGAGGAGGCGCTCGCGATCAAGGAGGCCGCCCTTCGGCTGCCCATGCTTCGCGGCACCGTGATCTCCGAAGATGGCGACAGCGTCGCGCTCTACGTTCCGATCGAGAGCAAGGATCAAAGCCACCGAATCTCCGAAGAGATCGAAGCGATCATCGCCGGCTTTGGCGACAACACCGACGAGTTCTTCATCACCGGCCTTCCGGTCGCCGAGGACACCTTCGGCGTCGAGATGTTCAAGCAGATGGCTGTTTCCGCGCCGCTTGCTGCTCTGGTGATCCTTTTGTTGATGTGGTGGTTTTTCCGTTCGTTCGCCTTGGTCTTGTCGCCGATGATCGTCGCCATCACCACGGTCACCGTAACGATGGGGGCCCTCATCGCGAGCGGCTTCACCGTGCACATCATGAGCTCGATGATTCCGATCTTCTTGATGCCGATTGCGGTCGTCGATTCAGTTCACCTGCTTTCGGAGTTTGTCGATACCTACCCGAAGACCGGTGATCGAAAGGCCGCGATCAAAGAAGTCGTCAGCCATCTGTTCGCGCCGATGCTCTACACCTCGCTCACCTCGGCGGCTGGCTTCCTATCGCTCACGCTGACCCCGATTCCACCGGTTCGTGTTTTCGGCGTGTTCGTTGCGATGGGTATCGGGGTTGCGTTCGTCTCGACGATTCTCTTCGTACCGGCCTACATCGCTGCGCTTCCCGAGAAGCGCTTGGCAGCGTTGCTCTCAGTCAAGCGTGATGCCAGCGAGGGCGGATTGCTGGGTCGCGTCGTCGAAGCTGTGGGCGCCAGAAGCCTTCGCTTCGCCAAGCCGATTCTCATCGTGACGGTCGCGGCGATCGCGATCAGCGGATACGGCATCTCGCAGATCAACATCAACGACAACCCGGTTCGCTGGTTCAAGCCGTCTCACAAGATCCGCGTGGCCGACAAGGTGCTCAACCAAGAGCTCGCCGGAACGTACACGGCCTTCCTCATCATGAAGCAGGATGCCGATGCGAAGGCCGAGATCGTCGCGGCCGGTGACAAGGCCCTCGAAGGCGCCAGCGACGCCATGCGCACGCGCTGGGACGCCGTCAAATCAGACGCGGAAACCGCAGGCAAGGAAGAGGCGACGAATGTCTCCGACGCCCTAATCGAGGCGGCCTCCGATCTGGTATTCGACACGAGCGGCGCAGAGTCGGAGCAGTGGCAGGCGGCGCAAACGGCGCTCGAAGAGGCGCAGACAGCCAGCAAGACCTTCCAGAATCCGAAGCATCTCGCTTACATCGAGCGGCTCCAAGAGGCAGCGGAGGCACTGCCTCTCGTCGGCAAGACGAGCTCGATCGCCGACGTCGTGAAGACTGTCTACCGCGAGCTGATCAGCGGAGAAGACGAAGATTTCCGGATCCCGGGCTCGACCGAGGGCGTCGCGCAGACGCTCCTTCAGTTCCAGTCGTCACACCGACCGAACGATCTGTGGCACTTGGTGAGCCCCGACTACCGTGAAAGCGCCGTCTGGGTGCAGCTCAAGAGCGGCGACAACCAGGACATGATGTCGGTCAAGACCGACCTCGATGCCTTCCTTGCGGCGAACCCTCCGCCTGAGGGCCTTCGCGCCCAATGGGCTGGTCTCACGTTCCTCAACACGGTTTGGCAGGACGAAATGGTCGGCGGGATGCTCGAGAGCCTGATGGGCGCGTTCGTCATCGTTTTCCTCATGATGGTGATTCTGTTCCGCTCGCCCGTATACGGCGCGCTGGCGATGGTCCCGCTCACGATCACGATTGTGTTCACCTATGGACTGATCGGCCTGGTGGGTAAGGACTATGACATGCCGGTGGCGGTCTTGTCGTCGTTGACGCTCGGCCTGTCCGTCGACTTCGCGATTCATTTTCTCGAGCGTGCTCGCGCCATCCAAGGGCAGACCGGTGACTGGCGCGAGACGATGTCGCTCATGTTTCAAGAGCCGGGGAGGGCGATCATGCGCAATGCGATCGTCATCGCCATCGGTTTCCTTCCGCTGCTAGCAGCGCCGCTCGTTCCCTACAACACCGTGGGCTTCCTGATGGCCGCCATCATGGCTGTCTCGAGCGTCGTCACGGTGGTTCTACTGCCCTCGATCATGATGCAAATCCAAAACCGGCTGTCCCCGAAGAAGAAGACGGTGGCAACGAAGGAGGACGAACCATCAGCGCCTCTGGCGACCAACAAGGAGCAAACAGCATGAAGACCCTCACCAAGACCTGGCTGGCGGCCATCGCCGCAGCGATTCTTCTCTCCACCCCAACGATATCTGCCGAGGCGGGCGACCTGAAGGACGCGAGCCAAATCGTAAATCGCACCAGCAACGCTCAGTATTACGCGGCGAACGATGGGAGAGCGCTGGTTCGCATGAAGATCGTCGACAGCAAGGGGCGCTCCCAGCGAAGGCAGTTTGCGGTCCTTCGGCGTGACCTCAAGGACGGAGGCGACCAGAACTACCTCGTCGTCTTCGACCAGCCCGCCGACGTTCGGAACACGGCGTTCTTGGTGAAGAAGCACGCCAACAAGGACGACGATCGCTGGCTGTACATGCCGGGTCTCGATCTCGTCAAACGAATCGCCGCGAGTGATGAGCGCACGAGCTTCGTTGGCACGCACTTCTTCTACGAAGACATCTCCGGGCGGCATCCGGACGAAGACAAGCACGAGCTTCTCGAAACCACGGACACCGAGTACGTGGTGAAGAGCACGCCCAAGAGCAGCAAGGGTGTGGAGTTCGCGCACTACACGCTGCGCATCAACAAGAAGACGTTCCTGCCCAGCAAGATCGAGTACGTGAATGCGCAGGGCAAGGTCTACCGGAGCATCGAAACCGCCAAGGTGGACACCGTACAAGGGCAGCCAACGATTACGCGCCTCAAGGTCAGCGACCTTGAGTCGGGTGGATATACGCTGAGCGACGTCAGCAATGTGAGTTACGACCTGGGGATCCCGGACGATATGTTCGTCGAAGGCTCTCTCCGCAACCCGCCCTCGAAGTGGCTTCGCTGAGCAGAGCTCGACGACGGGCATGAGGGAGTAGCTCGATGAAACCGACGATCTGTCGAACGGAGCAGTGCCGCGCTGGCGTCCCATCGCTGAGGTGCTTGGCGGTTGCCGCGTTCGTGTTCGCAGCTCTCGCGTTGGCCTCCGGGGCATTCGCGCAAGC
>JAOTXX010000055.1 GCA_029862185.1 Myxococcales bacterium | reverse complement strand
AGACCGCAGGCGGCAGCGCGAGCCCGAAGGGCGAAGCCCGGCGCGAAGCGCCGCCAAGGCGAAGCGCAGCGACCGCCGCGGCAGGGAGGACTACGGGTGGGGGCGGGCGGGCGGTGTAACCAAACCTAACCAGGCACCCCATCGAACCTTCCACCCCCAAACATCCGCGGCAGCGCAAGCCGGCCCCGTCCGTCGAACCCCTGTGTGGCGTTCACAGCGCCCCGGTTGGCGCTTCTTCCTAGCGCATCGCAAAGTTGGCCAAATGCCCACCGATGACGAACTGATCGCCCTCGATCGGGCGCACCTTTGGCGCCCTTACACTTCGAGTGACGATCACGAAAGGCGTCCGCTCTTCGTGGTGGATCGGGCGGAGGGACCCTGGTTGATCGCGGCCGATGGGCGGCGGGTGCTCGATGCGAGCGGATCGTGGTGGTGCAACAATCTCGGGCATGGGCATCCGCGTCTTCGCGCAGCGATCGCTCGGCAGTCCGAGCGGATGATGCACTGCACTCTGGCTGCTGCGACCCACGAGCCGGCCGCGCGACTTTCCGCCGAGCTCGTGGCCATCGCCCCGGGCGGGCTCGATCGCGTCTTTTACAGCGACAACGGCTCCACCGCGGTCGAGGTCGCGCTGAAAATGGCGTTTCAGTATTGGCAGCAAAACGGCCGACCAAGGCGCACACGCTTCCTCGGCCTTCCCGGCGCCTACCATGGCGACACCCTGGGAGCGATGAGCGCAGGCGCGGTCGACGAGTTCAGTGCGGTATTTCGACCGATTCTCTTTGATGTCGGAAGGCCGGCCGATGCGGTCGAGCAGCAATGGGAGCCGGTGTTTGAACATCTGTTCGAGCTCCTGCGCACGGACGCCGATCGAATCGCGGCCGTGATCGTCGAGCCGCTGGTGCAAGGCGCCGCTGGGATGCGGATGTACCCGGCGGAGCTCCTCGCCGCGCTGCGAGAAGAAACCGAGCGAGCCGACACCTTCTTGATCGCGGACGAGGTCTTCACCGGCTTTGGTCGAACCGGCCCAATGTGGGCATGTGACCAGGCCCGCATCGCGCCAGATTTGCTGTGCACAGCCAAAGGCCTCTCTGGCGGCGTGTTACCGTTTGCTGCCACCCTTGCGACCAACCGCATCTACGATGGCTTTCGGGGGGACAGGAGCCGCGCGCTCATGCACGGACACACCTTTTGCGGCAATCCTCTCGGCGCAGCGGTCGCGCGGGAAGTGTTGGCGATTTATCGCGACGAAGGGGTTCTCGAAGCCGCAAAGCCCAAAGCGGCATGGCTCGCCAATCGCATCCGCGAGATGAATGATGTGGTCGGTGTGTCCTCGCCGCGGGCCCAGGGGATGTGCGCTGCCTTCGACGTTGGAGCGCGCGGCTACCTCGGTACGGTTGGCTGGGAGATCTCCGAGGCCGCCCTCGAGCTCGGTGCGCATCTCCGGCCCCTCGGCAACACCGTCTATCTGGTTCCGCCGCTCAACATCGAGGACGCCGACCTCGAGCGCTTGCTCGGCATCGTGCGCGAATCCACCGAACGCGTGCTACGAAGCGCCCGGTGACCGAGACCAGCTCCAGCAAGTCGAGCCCGAGGCCTCGCCGCCAGGCGTACGGGCTCGCGATGCTTGGCGGCACGTTCTACTTCCTCGGTTGGGCCGGATTCGGGTTTTGGCCGCTGTCCCTGATCTGCCTGGTCCCGCTCTGGGGCGCGCTCGAGCTCGGCCTCGGACGAACATGGCGCCACAGCCTCGCGGTCGCCTGGCTCTACGGCACGGTGACCTGCGCCGGAGGTTACCACTGGCTCGTCGAGTTCCTCGATGTGTTCTCGGGGTACGGATACGCAGCGAGCGCGCTCTTTTGGTTGCTGTTCTCCGCCTATCTGGGATTCAACTTCGCAGTCTACGGCCTGGTCTACCGCGCACTTCGAAACTGCGGTTGGAGCACGAGCTTCGTCGCCATCCCGACGCTGCTCTTGATCGAGTGGCTCTATCCGTCCCTGTTTCCCACCTATCTCTCCAACAGCCTCTTCGCCCAGACGGCACTCGTCCAGATCGCAGACCTCGGCGGCCCGATGCTCGTCACGGTCGTGGTGGCCTTGGTGAACCTGTCGATTTACGAGACCTGGCGGTGGAGACGAGAACGCCGACCCGCTCCCAAAGCGCTCTGGAGCCTGACGGCCGCGGCGGTCGCCTTCGCGACGATTTACGGAACGGTCCGCATTGCTCAAGTCGAAGCGGAGCTCGAGGAGGCACCCATCCTTCGTATGGGAATCGTCCAGGTCAACATGGGCATCTTCGAAAAGCGAAGCGAGGCGGAAGAAGGCCATCGGCGCCACCTCGAACAAAGCCGCCAACTGGAAGAGCAGGGCGAGCTCGACCTGCTGATCTGGCCCGAATCGGCGTTCGTCGGCAGCCTTCCGCGGAGGGTGCCGCTCTCGGCCTATTCGGTGCGCGGAGACTTGAGATCCCCGCTCCTCTTCGGAGGCGTTTCGACGGAGCGAATCGACGGCAAGCGTAAGCTCTACAACACGGTCTTTTTGACCGATGACGAAGGCACGGTGCGCTCGACCTACGACAAGACCTACCTGCTGATGTTTGGAGAGTATCTTCCCTTCGGCGACATCTTCCCAATCCTTTACGACCTTTCGCCAAACAGCGGGCGCTTCAGCGCCGGGGCCCACGTTCGCCCGTTGACCTTGGGGCCATGGCGAATCTCTACACCGGTTTGTTACGAAGACGTGCTTGCGCGCTTCACCAGAAAGATGGTGCGTGAAGCCAAACCTCACGTGCTGATCAACCTCACCAACGACGCCTGGTTCGGCGACAGCCAAGAACCTTGGATCCACTTGGTGCTGTCACGGTTTCGCGCAATCGAGCACCGGCGTTACTTGGTGCGGTCCACCAACAGCGGCATCAGCGCGGTCATCGACCCGCTCGGCCGCGTCGTCGCCCAAACCGGCCTCCTCACTCGCGAGAACCTTCGATACGACGTTCATATGCTCGAAGGCGACACCGTCTACGGGCGTATCGGCGACTGGCCGGGATGGCTCGGGCTTGCGGCCATCTTGATCATGTTCATTCGCCGACGAGACGGGGCGTGATGAGCAGCCGGTAGCTGCCGTCTTCGCCCGACACGACCTCAGCGACCTGGAGAGGACGGGTTCCGCCGCTGCCTTGATGGAAGAAGTAGCCGCGCACGAGCGCGTTCGGCACCGTTTCCCCGTCGCTGTTTCGGATGACCCCGTCGACGGCGACCGGAGGCTCCAAGCGATACTCTCGGCGAAGGTCGCCCTCATCGAGGCTCATCCGCAGCTCGGGCTCGACCAGCCACGCGAAACCGGATTCCGCGGGCACCTTGACTTGCACGTCGTAGACGCCGATGTCGACACTCATCGCGAAGTCGCCGAGATCGTCCGATACCACCTCCTGAGACCGGTGAACGGAGCTGGGATCCGCCGCCGGCCGGGCGCGAGCGAGAACCGTCACCCCTGACGCCGCCTCATTGCGAAAGGTCAACACCGTGCCGGAAAGGTTGATCTGAGAAGCGACCAGCAAATTGCCGATCTCCGTCCCCTCTTCACCGACGGCGGCGTCGGCATAGTGGATGCCCCAATTATTCGCGATGTCTTCGGGCGGCGTCACGGTGATCGAATAGAAACCGGTCAATAGCTCCGCGCCAAAGCTGCCATCCTCGTTCGTCGTCGCGGACCCGCTGAAGGTGCCCTCGAGCCCCAGCTGAACCCCGCCAAAGATCTTCGTCGATAGAAATCGAACGGTTGCCCCCGGCACGGCCCTGCCGATCTTGTCGCGAACGCTACCGGAGACTTGAACCGGGGCGAGTCGCGGAATGTAAATGAGCTTGTCGAGCGGGTTGTTCACGAACAGCAGATCCGGGTCGACGGACACCGCCGGAAATGGAGCGCGTCCCGCGCTCGACGTGATGCGAATCAAATAGTCGGACGCGTCATTGCTGACTCGAATGGCAAATCGCCCGTCGGCGTCGGTCTCTGCGATCGATGACACGACGCGGCCGGTCTGTTTGTCGATCGCCCGAACTTGCAGCCCCGCCTCGGGCAGATCAACCAGGTCTTCACTGTCGCGGCTGTAAATCTCAGCGCGAAATGTACAGCCAATGTCGCGATCGACCGTGCAGTCGTCGGCAAGTCCGGCGGGAAAAGAGATGTCGATGCGAAAGGGCTCACTCGGATCGCCTTCAGCGATGGGAAACACTAGATAGAGCGGGGGCAGGCTCCGGATCGCAGGCGCAGGCTCTTGGGCGGGTACCATGACCATGTCACTACTCGGCATCACGACGAGCTCGTAGGTTTCGCCAGCGACCAGAACGGTGCTGAAATCGTTGCCCTGCGAACCGTCTGCGGCCGACGGGTCGAGAAACGTGTCTACCTCGATCGCAATCGGGGCAAGCGGAGCGAGGGCCTCATCCATCCGGCGAACGAAGCGAAGTGTCGCAGGGACCGGAGAGCCGTTCCAGCGAACCGTTCCGACGACTTGCCGAGTCGCGGGCAAGAGGAGGTCGCGGCTGGTCTGGCCAGATGTTGGTTCTGCAGCGAACGCCCAGCTCGCCGGCGTCACGACTTGGGCTTCCGCCGGTCCGCGCAGGACTTCGATCGCGAGGGCGACCGAAGCGCCGGAATCGTCGACGCAGATGCTTCCGTCGCACACTCCCTGCGCACAGCTCGCATTGCCCGCGCAAGAGTTGTCGATCGTTGTGACCGTCGCCGAGTCGAAGCTGCAACCAATGAGCACGACGAGCGCCAAGAGCGGCCGCGGTCTCATCGGCATTCCTGTAGGATGACGGGGTTGTCGGTGTCGGTTACGCGAACCCACCAGGTCGCATCGTCGAAATCTCCCTCTTCCGCTGGACGGCGTGGCTCGACGAAGCTGTCGAACTCCCCCACGACCACCAACTCGATCCGGTGGCATTCGCCGGCGGAGAGCAGATCGTACGGAACGAATAACGCGGTCGGGCGCTCGAGGAAGCCCGAGGGCGGGATCTCGCCGCTGGTGAAAGGAACGTCAGGCGCTGGGGGCGAGTCGAGAAACAGCCGATAGTCGAGCGTCTGATCGAAGTTTGGGTCGCGAACGATGATCTGGAGCGGCATCTCCGGGGTCTCGACGGCATCGTCGAGGTTGATTTGCCCGATTCGGTTGAGCGGAAAATCGGCGGTCGGCTCGCTCACGATCGAGGGGGGGAAGTTCTGCGCGGGGTCGAACTCGACCGGACTGGTCGCAATGCATCCGCCGTTCGAGGCGAGGGCGAGCAGCACCACAGATGAAGCAAAGTAAAGCATCCCAGCGAATTTAGAAGCAAAGGCCATGCCGCGGTTCCGAACCCGAAAAACCTTGGGCTTTCCACAGTGTCACATGAATTTCGGCGCTTACCTATGACATTAATGTCAGCCCTCCGCAGCTCCGCCAGGGTCCGGAGCATCGGGCTCGCGCTCGAGATACCGGAAGATCGTCCTCGGATCGACACCCAGATCCCGGGCCGTTCGCGTGCGATTTCCACCGTTTCGCTCGAGGACCTCGAGGATGTACGTTCGTGTGAACTCCTCCCGGGCTTGCGTGAGCGGAATTACCGCGCGCTGTTGATCGCCGTCCAAGTCCAGGTCGTCCGGGCCAATCAGCGTCTTGTCTGCAAGCACGATCGCCTTCTTGATGCGGTTCTCCAACTGACGAACATTCCCCGGCCAGTCGTAGTTGTGCATGCCTTCGAGTGCCTTTGGGGTAAAGCCATTGACCGTTGCACCGAACTCCGCGGCGTACTTGTGGAGTAAGAACTTCGCGAGGATGGTGATGTCGTCTCCACGCTCTCGAAGCGGTGGCAGATGAAGGTTCACCACGTTCAAGCGATAGTAGAGATCCTCTCGAAACGTCCCGTCTTTGATCGAAGCTTCGAGATCGCGGTTGGTCGCTGCGAGGACGCGAATGTCGACCGCCTGAGGCTTCGTATCGCCAACTTTGACGACGACGCGTTCCTGTAGGGCGCGCAGCAGCTTTACCTGAAGCGCCGGCGGCATCTCGCCGATTTCATCGAGGAACAGCGTGCCCCCGTCCGCCGCTTGGAAGCTGCCTTGCCGCGTCGACACCGCACCGGTGAACGCACCGCGCACGTGACCAAAAAGCTCCGACTCCATCAGGTTCTCGGGAATCGCACCGCAATTGACGACGATGAAAGGGCCTTCGGCCCGATTGGAGCGACGATGTAGCTCGCGGGCGAATAGCTCCTTTCCGGTTCCGGTCTCGCCGGTTATCAGGACGTTGATGTCGGCCGCCGCCACTTTCTCCACGCGGCGAAACACTTCTTGCAAGCTCGGACAGCTGCCAATGATCCCGCCGAACTTCTGCGACTCGAGCTCCTCGGCGATGCGATCGCGATCGGTGGTGAGTTGGTTGAGCAGGATCGCGTTCTGCAAGATGAGCGATGCCTGGCCCGCGAACACCGTGAGCACCTCGAGGCTCGATTGCTCGAACAGGTTGACCACGTTGTCATTGCCCACGTAGATCAGTCCGAGGAGCTGACCCTGAGCAATTAGAGGCGCAACCATGACGGAGCTTAGCTGCAGGTCCATCACGCTTTCGCTCGAGTTGAACATGGTGTCATTGACGGCGTCGCTCACGATCAGTGGCTGGCGCGTGTCGATGCAGCGGCGAAGAATGCTGTCTGAAAGCTGAGTCACGGCATCTGGAATCGTCTCCCGATCGACGTTTCGAGCAGCGGCGATCTCTGGGTCTCCGTCGCGAAGCAAGATGACGAAACCCTTGTTTGCATGGATGACGTCGATCACCGCGTCGAGCAGTGCTTCGATCTGGTCGGGGATGGCTCGTATCTCGAGCAGCCGGCGATTGAAATCGCTCAGCTTCACCATCCCCTCGAGCTCCGAGGTCTGCGAGGCCCTGCCGCCGACGTCCGGATCGCGCGAGCTGCTTTCGTCGTAGAGTGAGAACACCAGCTCGACGTCTCCTAGAGTCAGCTTGTCGTTGTGGAAGATCTTCGATTTCTTCTTCTTCTTCCCGTTGACTTGGAAGGTCGCGCCGGGGTCGACGGGCGCCACCGCGAAGTCCCTTCCATCGAACACGAGCTGCGCGTGGTGCGCTTCCAATGCCTCGGAATCGATCGAAACATCGTTGGCACCGGCCCGCCCGATCGACGTCACCCGCTTGTAGATCCCAAACACACGGGGCCGCCCCTGCTGCACCATCCACTTGAGGCTCGGCATAGGGGCGGCACTGTACCAGACCCCAATTTGCGTGTCACCGTTGGGCTTCGATTGCGCTGAGCCCGGCGGCTCGCGTTTCTAGTCGAGTATACGATCATTGTTCGGATTGAGAACCCCAAAAGATGAAATCCGTGAATCGACATGTAGGCGATCGGTTTATCACCCCTTGTGGACTAGCTTTTCGTCGCGCGGCTCGGCACTCTTAAATCTCAATGGGGCATGCACGGGCACAAAAAGATCGACGCACCAATCACAGGGTTGATCTGGACGGCCGTGCCGTCTTGTTTCAGCGAGGCGATCGCGTTGGTCAGTACACGCTCGAAAACATCTCTGCTGGAGGTGCAATGGTCTCGGGCGACCGCAAACTGCGGCCCGGCCACCTCGTGCACCTCTTGATCGATCTCAACAGGGGCGAGGAGACGATGAGTTTGACGGGCTCGGTTCGCCGCGCGCGCGCCGAGAACGGTGGTGTCGCCTTGGCGATCGCGTTCCCCATTCTGTCCCCAGATCAAGAAGATGCGATTCACAACGCCGTCTTGCGAGCGCTCGTGCGGCGCGACGCGATTGCGGCGCAGCTTCCGCTGCTCGTGTTCGAACCTCGGCGTCGCGTACGCGAGGAGATCGAAGCCGAAATCCGAAGCTTTGGCTTTCCCGTCTCAGGTGTCGATTCGCTCGCGGACGCTGTTCGCGAGCTGGAGAGCGAAGAGACCGAGTACGCCGGACTGATCATTCACTCGGCGACGCACGATGCCTCATCGATGGAGGTGATCGAGTTTTTCGCCAAGTCCGATGATCTCAGAACGATCATCTTGCCCGAGCCCAACGGAGAGCTTCACGAGCGGGCCAAAGCCCTTGCCAGGCTGCCACAGGTTCGGGTGCCGCGCGTCTGGAGCCGCTCCGACCTGCGGCGAGCCCTAACGAATTAGCCACGATCAAAAGGAACGACTTCCAGCGACTTCAAGCCGGGGAGCCGCTCGAACGCGCTGGCTACCTGTTTTGCGGTTGCAACTACGACAATCGTGAGGTCCTTCGTCGATATCCGCGCGCGCGTCGCTTCATTGGCTTTTTGCAGGCTGACGTTCGCCACGAGCTCGTCATACCTCTCGACGTAGCTGCGGGGAATACCGAGGAGGTCGACATCGAGGCGGGATTCCAGACGCTTGGACGGCGTGTCGCGATCGAAGCAGTGGCTGTTGATCAGCCAGCGCTGGGCGAAGCTGAGCTGGGCTTTTTTGATTCCGCGATCGACCCAGTGCTCGAGCAATTGCAATTGTAGGGCTGCGCAATCTGCCGAGTACTCCGCGGCGGGCGCCGTCGACATGTACCAGGCCTCTCTTTGCTTTGCGTGGAGCAAACGGCTGTACGCGGAGTAGCTCCAGCCGCGGACTGCGCGAACCTCCTGCATCAGCGGACCGCTGAATGTGCCACCAAATGCGGTGTTGGAGACAATGAGCGGGAAGAGATTGCGGTCGCGTGTGCGCGCACCGAGGGTGCCGATGAAGAGTTGGGTCTGCGTTCGCTCGGGCTTGTCGACGATGATCACGTGGCGGCCGGGTCGTGCCCTGGTCGCTGGAACGACCGAGTCTTTGTGCTTGTGTCGTTTGGTGCTTGGAAAGTACGACGAGACCAACACGCGCGCCTCCGAATCGATCACGTCACCGGCGACTCCGACGAGGAAAGCCCGCTTCACGATGTTTCGCGCGTAAAAGCCCTCGACTTGCTGGAGACCGATGCGCGCAAGGCTATCCGCCGTGCCTCCCTGAGCGCGGGCGTACGGATGCTCGCCGAAAAGCGCCTCGCGGAAACACAGTGCGGCGAGCGTCTGATCGTCGTCTAGCCGCGCGATCAGCGCAGCCTGCGCTTGGCGTTTCAGCTTGGCGAAGTCGCTGGCGCGGAAGGCAGGTCGCCAGACCAGATCGGCCAGCAGCCCAAGCAAAGGCTCCAAGTTACGGCGAAGCACGGTCGCGCGAATCCGAGTAGAGCGCATCGAGACCTGGACCGATACCCGGGCTCCAAGGCTTGCGAGCCGATCCTCGAATCGTTGCTGGGAAAGCCCCCGCGGACCCCGGCGCATGAGGTGCCCCGTAAGCTGGGCCAGGCCCTCTCGACCCGCTGGGTCCTGAAGGCTGCCCGCTGCGAAGGCGATTTCTACATCGACGAGCGGAAGCACGTCGCTCGATTCGACCAGTATGCTCATGACGCTCTTTGCAGAATCTCGATGCGTGTTCGGCGCGACGGACGAAGGTACTTGGCGACTGCGCGCTTCACGTCGCGCGCCGACACTTCGCGGTAGGCCTCGAGCCGCTCGAACACGGCAGCCCCGTCGTTGGCAACGGTCTCGTAAAAACCGATCTGCTCGGCCTTCCCGCCGGCGGTTTCCATGCTGTGCAAAAACGAAAGCTCCAGCTGACTGATCGCTTTTTCGAGCTCGATCGGGGTCGGCCCCTCGGAGCCGAGCCGGCGGATCTCCCGATCGAGCAACGCGAGAGCATCGGTTTTCTTCTTGCCCTCGCGGAGAAGAATCCACATCTCGAAGAGCCCGGGGTCGACGAAGGGTGAAATCGAGCCGCGGACCGAAAGTGCGAGCTCTTCATCGAGGCACAAGAGCCGGTGCAGCCGCGAGCTTTGGCCGCCGAACAAGACCTCGTTTGCGACGACGAGTGCAGGGGTGTCTGGGTCTAGGAACGACGGCGCCCGGTAGCCGAGAAGGATCTTTTCGGTCGGCGTCGGCGCTGGGAGCTGGAAAACCCGCTCTGCACGCTGCGGGGGTTCCTTGGAAAGCCTTTGTCGCTCCACCCCGCGAGCGCCGGACAGGGTCCCGTAGTGCTTCTGAACCAGCGAAAGCGCTCTCGATTCGTTGAAATCGCCGGCGATCACGACGGTTGCGTTGCTAGGCGCGTAGTGTGTTCGATAGAACTCGCGACAATCCTCCACGGTGAAGCCGCGAATGTCCTCCATCGAACCAATCGTCGGCCAGCGATAGGGATGGCGAACAAACGCGTTCTCGTAAAGTAGCTCGAGAGCCTTGCCTTCCACGTCGTCGTCCACACGTAGCTTTCGTTCGTTGGCAACGACTTCTTTTTCGGAGCTGACTTGGGGGACACGGAGAACGAGATTCGCCATGCGATCGGCTTCGAGCTCGATGAGAAGTGGCAAGGCATTGCGGGGTGCGTTCTCGTAGTAGTACGTCCAATCGGTCCAAGTCGCCGCGTTCGCCTCTGCCCCCGCCCCTTCCATGAGGCGGTCGAACTCGCCCGGCGGATGATTTCGCGTCGCGTTGAACATCAGGTGCTCGAACAGATGCGAAAGTCCGGTCTTGCCCGGGCGCTCATGCCGGGAGCCCACGCGAAACCAGCTGTGGTAGCTGACGGTGGGCGCGGATCGATCGATTAGCGTCAGGACGGTCAGCCCATTGCCCAAGCGAAAACGGCGAAGCCGGAGCGCGTCGCCAAACTCTACCTCGCGTAGGAATGTCCAGCGTGCGTTGCGCTTTCGAACGCCGCGGTTGAGCCGTTCAATCAGGAATTCAGGCGTTGCCATGAACGCGTGAGCGTGATCACCGAGCCCGTTGGGGTCAAGGGGATTCGGTGCACGGAAAATGACCAGCTGGCATTTCGAGGGCTTAACGAGTTACCTTCGGGCCCCGGGAAATTGGCAAGGCCCAACGAGACCGAGGAGAGGAGCGTGAGATGAAGTTCGCAATAATTGGCGCACGTGTAGTGCTGGGCTTGATTTTCGTGGTCTTTGGCTTGAACGGCTTCTTCAACTTCATTCCGGCTCCGGAAATGGCTGAAGCTGCTGGCTCGCTCATGGGCGCCCTGGTCGCGACTGGATACTTCATGGTGGTGGTGAAGCTGGTCGAGGTCTTGGCGGGCTTGATGATCCTGACGGGACGTTTCCTCCCGCTCGGCTTGATCCTGCTGGCTCCGGTCTCGGTGCACATCCTGCTATTCCACGTGTTCTTGGACCCAGCGGGCTTGCCCATGGCGATCGTCATCATCGGCCTGCAACTATTTCTCGCCTGGGCGTACCGCGACTCGTTCAGCGGCGTTCTGCAAGCCAATCCAAAGCCCACCGGCCAAAACTAGCCGCCGCTTCGCTTGACCGAGTAACGGGCGGCGGGTAGCCCTCCCGCCATGTCCGAAGTTCGCGTTCGCTTCGCCCCGTCGCCCACGGGCTACTTGCACATCGGCGGCGTGCGGACTGCGCTCTACAGCTGGCTCTGGGCGCGCCGAAACCAAGGCACGTTCATTATGCGGATCGAGGATACCGATCGCCAGCGCAGCACCGACGAGAGCATCCAGGTCGTGCTCGAATCGATGCGATGGCTCGGGCTCGACTGGGATGAGGGCCCCGAAGTGGGAGGCGATCATGGCCCCTATGTACAAAGCGAGCGTCTCGACATCTATGCCGCGTACGCCGAGAAGCTGATCGAATCCGGTCACGCCTATCGCTGCTACGCGACCAAGGAAGAAATCGCGGCCGCGCGCGAAGCCCATCAGAAGAGCGGCACCAAGGATGGCTTCCGCTTTCAAAGCCCCTGGCGCGACCGGCCCGAACCTCCGGCCGACCCTAACGCGCGTCACGTCATTCGCTTTCGTGCACCTCACGAAGGAGTCACGAGCTGGGTCGACGAGGTCAAAGGGAAGATCGAGATTCTCAACTCCACCCTGCAGGACTCGATCTTGCTCCGCCCTGATGGGATGCCGCTCTACAATTTCGGCTGCGTCGTCGACGACCTGACGATGGAGGTGACCCTGGTCGCGCGCGGCGACGACCACATGATCAACACGGCGCCCCAAATCCAGCTCTACGAAGCGCTCGGCGCGGCCGTTCCCAAGTTCGCACACATGCCGATGGTCCTCGCACCCAATGGCGAGAAGCTTTCGAAACGCCATGCGGCGGTCGGCGTCCTCGAATACCGCGACATGGGTTACCTGCCCGACGCGGTGATCAACTACCTGGCGCGCCTGGGCTGGTCACACGGCGACCAGGAGATTTTCACACGACAAGAGCTCATCGAAAAGTTCAGCTGGGATCGCGTCGGCACGACGGCTGGACGCTACGACGCGAAGAAATTCCTCCACGTTCAGGCCGAGCATCTCCGAATGCTCTCCGATGAGGATATTGCGCGCGGGACGGTGCCGTTCCTCGCGAGAAACGACATCGACGTGGCTGTGGACGATCCAGTCCTCTTGAAAACGATCCCCTACGTGAAGCCACGCGCCGAGACCTTCATCGAAGTCGCCGAGGCGGTGGACTACTTCTTTCGAAACGTCGAGTTCGATGCGAAGGGGAAACGGAAGTTCCTCGCGCCGGCCTACGCGAACAACCTCCGGCGCTTGGCCGACGTGCTGGAGGCAGTGGAGCCCTTCGCGAAAGAGCCACTCGAGCACGCCGTGAAAGCTTGGCTTGAAGAGAACGAGCTCTCGATGAAACTGGTCGCGCAGCCGGCCCGTGTGGCACTGACAGGCCGCACGAAGAGCCCGGGGCTCTTCGAAGTCATGGAAGTTCTGGGCAAAGAAAAGACACTGACGCGCCTGCGAACTGGCGCCGAGATCGCAGCGGCCGCGCCGATGCATTCGGACTGAGCTCGCCGCAAATCTCCCGTTTCCTCGGATTCTGACTTGCAGACATCGATCATCATCCTCTACCTGTTCACGCTCGGCGTGCTCGCGCTCTACGGCTTACACCGAAGCGCGCTTCTGCTCGCGTACCTCCGCCACCGTCGTGAGCGGTCGTTGCCCTGGGCCCGGTTCGACGAAGCGGACCTGCCCCTGGTCACGGTCCAGTTGCCAATGTTCAACGAGATGTTCGTCGCAGAGCGCTTGATCGACGCAGCGTCTCGAATCGACTACCCGTCCGACCGGCTCGAGATCCAGGTTCTGGACGATTCGACCGATGCCACGACGTCGATCGCACGCGCCCGATGCGAAGAGCTACGCGTCCAGGGCCTGGATGTCGTCTACCTGCATCGCGATGACCGCCACGGCTACAAGGCAGGAGCGCTCGAGGCCGGCATGGAGGTCGCGAAAGGCGACTTCATACTGATTTTCGATGCGGACTTCGTGCCGGGGCCAGGAATCGTCCGCGAGCTGATCGACTTCTTCGCGGACCCTGCCGTCGGAATGGTGCAGGCGCGATGGGCGCACCTGAACCGGGACCGGTCTCTACTCAACCGCTGCCAGGCCATGCTGCTCGATGGGCACTTCGTCATCGAGCACAGCGCGCGCAACCGCTCGGGGCGATTCTTCAACTTCAACGGCACCGCAGGCATGTGGCGGAAGTCCGCCATCATCGACGCCGGTGGTTGGCAACACGATACGATCACCGAAGACATGGACCTCAGCTACCGTGCGCAGCTCGCGGGCTGGAAGTTCGTCTATGCGCCGCAGCTGAGCGTGCCCGCGGAGCTGCCGTCCGAGATGAACAGCTTCAAAGGGCAGCAGTATCGATGGGCCAAAGGCTCGGTTCAAACCGCGCGCAAGCTCCTCGGCACGATCATGCGCGCCCCGGTGAGTCGCCAAGTGAAGACGGAAGCTGTATTTCACCTGACCAACAACTTCGCGTATCTGTTCCTGTTGGTGCTGGCGTTGCTCCAGCTTCCAAACATGTTGATCCGTCGCCAGTTGGAACACCCGGAGCTATTGATGCTCGACGTCCCCATGTTCGTGGCTACCTGTGGATCGGTCGCGGCATTCTACGTCATCGCGCATCAAGACCTCTACGGTGGTCGGTGGGAAGCCATCAAACGACTGCCTGCGATGATGGCGCTCGGCATCGGCCTATCGGTCAACAACGGGCGGGCGGCGATTGAAGGCTTGTTCGGGCGGGACGTCGAGTTCGTTCGGACCCCCAAGCGTGGCGCCCTCGATGGCAGGCCCGAATCGGGTGCCAAGGGCTACCGCGGCCGCTGGCCATGGCACAACACGGTCGAGCTCTGCTTCGCGCTCTACTGCAGCGCGAGCTTGCTCATTGCAATCGCGACCCAGAGCTGGGCGAGCGTGCCCTTTCTGACCCTGTTTTGCGCAGGGTTCAGCTGGGTCGGCCTCGCCAGCCTACAGGAAGCGCTGCTGCGCGGTCAGGGCGACGTGGAGCTGGCGGCACAAGAGCCGTCGACACATTCCTCGCCGAGCCCGCAGTCGATGTTGAGCTGACATTCGGCCAACACCTCGCTGCTTCGCACGCATAGGTTCTGATCCTCCACCGGCGCGCAGAAACGGATGGTGGTGTCGATGCGGGCGCACTCTTCGTCCGTGTCACAGGGCGTGCGGCATTGCCCGCGAACGCAAACGCGGCCGGGCTGACATTCGTTCTCGGGACAGAACTGCTCTGGGCGAGTGTCAGGAATGCACTGGAACGAGCTGCAGTACTCGTGCTCGGCGCAGTTCGTGTCGTCGGTACAATTCGTGAGGCAACTCTCATCGGTGCAAGGACGGCAAGCCCCCGCAACGCATTGCTGCGTTTCCGGACACGGAGTGTCGAGGCACGTGATGAGGCATTCACCATCGATGCAGATGCGTTCGTCCCCACACTCGAAATTGAATTGACAGCTGAATGGAGGCGGGTCGGGTTCTTCTTCGAGCGGATTTAGGCAAAGGCCGTTGTCCGCGCAGGTCGTGCCCAACGGACAGTCGTACGCTTCTTGGCACTCGCTGACGCAGCCAAGGGTCGTGCAGAGCTCGCCGACCGCACAGTCCGCCTCGGCCTCGCAGAAATCTCGCTGCGGCGCTGGCTGCGGGTCGCATTCGTCCCCCCGGCACAGGAAACAGCCGCGCTCGCTCAGGGGTCCGTCGGCGATACAGAAATAGCGGGAGTCCCTGTCACAGCCGGCGACTCCGATTAGTGCGATGATGAGAATCCCAATGCGTTTCATGAGAGGTTCGACGCGCCGGGCGGAGGCTTATTCACCACGAGGAACTGCTTGAAAACCGAGCAATTCCGTTGAATAAGGGGACGGTATGAGTGGCCACAGCAAATGGTCGACAATCAAGCGGCGCAAGGGTGCTCAGGACGCCAAGCGCGGGAAATTGTTCACAAAAGTCATCAAGGAGATCACCATCGCCGCGCGCGCGGGGGGTGGCGATCCCGATGGCAACGCGCGGCTGCGGCGCGCGATCGACCTCGCGCGTGGCGTGAACATGCCTGCCGACAACGTGACCCGCGCGATCAAGAAGGGCACCGGCGAGCTCGAAGGTGTGCAGTACGAAGAGCTTGTTTACGAAGGAGTCGGCCCCGACGGCACGCTGTTCATCTGCGAGGTCGTGACCGACAACCGCAATCGGACGGTTGCCGAGGTGCGAAAGCTCTTCGATAAGAACCACGGGCAGATCAGCAGCAGCGGGTCGGCTCTTTGGGCCTTCGAGCAGCAGGGCATCATCCGAGTCGACCGGGAAGCAGCAAGCGAAGAGCAGCTCTTCGAGGCCGCAGTGGGTGGTGGTGCCGAGAACATGGAGCTGGTTGGAGATGAATGGGTCATCACCACCCCGCGCAACGATCTCGACGTGGTGCGCGATGCGATTTCGGGCGCAGGAATCGCGGTACGGGAAGCGTCGCTCGAGTTCGTACCGAACAATCCGAAGGTCGTAGAAGGACGCGATGCTGAGAAGCTGATGCAGCTCTTCGAGGCGCTCGACGACCACGACGACGTGCAAAACGTGTTTTCCGATTTCGAGCTCAGCGAGCAAGCGCTCGCCGAAATGGCGTGACCGGGACATGCGCATCCTCGGCATCGACCCCGGAAGCCGGCGCACCGGCTGGGGTGTCGTTCAGCTCGAAGGAACCAAGCTCCGTCAGATCGGCGCGGGAACCATCAAGGTGGCAGAAAAGCTCCCGCTCGCGAAGCGTCTGCATCTGATCCACCAGGGTCTCGAGCAGGTCGTCCACGAGTACGGGCCCGAAGCAGTTGCTGTGGAAGAGATCTTCTTCGCGAGATATCCAAACGCAGCCTTGAAGCTAGGCCACGCCCGGGGCGTAGCCTTGCTGGTCGCCTCGCAGTGCGAGCTCGAGGTCCACGAGTACCCGCCAGCGATCGTGAAGCGCACCGTCGTCGGACGTGGCGCTGCCGACAAGACACAGGTCACACGCCTGATCACGGCACTTCTCGGACTCAAGACCCCACCCGAAGAAGACGCGGCCGACGCCCTAGCTGTAGCGATCACCCACATCCAAGCGTACCGATCCAAGGCACTCGGCCGCTAGCCCCGACCCAGAGCGCTGAACGCCGAGCCGCCGGAAATGCACACACTTGTTCAGTAACCTGCTAGGCTTGCCCCGTGATCGGTAGACTGAGCGGGACGATCGAGCATCGGGAGGCGGACGGGTCGGTCATCGTCGACGTCCATGGCGTCGGATACGAGGTGTTTTTGCCAGCCGGCACGGCCGGGCGGCTCGGCTCGGAGCCTGGGCAGGCGGTCACGCTTCAGATTCACACGCACGTCCGCGAGGATGCGATGACCCTGTTCGGCTTCGCCACGTCTGAAGATCGCGCTGCGTTTCGGGCCCTTCTCAAGGTGAGCAGCATCGGGCCCAAGCTCGCGCTTGCGATCATCGGCGTCATGAACGCGAGCGAGCTCCGGGACGCGATTGCGCGACAAGACAAAGCCGCCTTCAAAGGAATCAGCGGCGTTGGAAAGAGGACGGTCGAACGAATCCTTCTCGACCTGGAGGGAAAGCTCGATTTCGCAGGGAGCGACAAGACCGGGGTTCGGCTTCGGGCGGTTCATAGCCCAGCTGACTCGGCGGGTGATACGGTCGTTGGTGCCTTGGTGCAAATGGGATACAAACGAAGCGAGGCAGAGGCCGCGGTTGGGAGCGCGATCGGCGCTTCGAGCGACCAGAACGTCGAAGGGCTGTTGCGGTCGGCGCTGTCGGCGTTGTCATGACTGAAATGGAAGCCAGAGCGAACGAGAGCCTCGGTATTGAGGAGCAGACCGAAGATCGGGTGCTCGACCGAAGCCTTCGTCCGTCGCAGTTCGACGACTTCGTCGGCCAAGAGCGCATCAAAGACAACCTCCGGGTCTTCGTCGAGGCCGCGCGACGACGGGGCGAGCCGATCGACCACACCTTGTTCTGCGGTCCGCCCGGGCTGGGAAAAACCACGCTCGCTCTGATTTTGGCCGGTGAACGCGGGGTCACGCTGCACTCGGCCTCGGGTCCTGCCATCGAGCACAAAGGGCAACTCGCTGCCCTTCTCACCAAGCTCGAGCCAAACGACGTGCTCTTCATCGACGAAATCCATCGCCTGAACGCGACCGTCGAAGAGAACCTCTACACGGCGGTGGAAGACTTCCGCATCGACATCGTCAACGGTGACGGCCCGTATGCGCAAACGCTGCAGCTGCCGTTGAACCCGTTCACTCTCGTCGGGGCAACGACGCGGACAGGCCTCCTCACAAACCCGATGCGATCGCGCTTCGGTTATGTGGCTCGCCTCGACTATTACCCCGAAGAAGCCCTGCGCTCGATCATAGAACGAAGCGCGCGTTTGCTTGCACTCGCGATCAGTGCCGAGGCAGCGCAGGAGCTTGCTCGGCGTTCGCGTGGCACGCCTCGAATCGCCAATCGCCTGTTGCGGCGTTCGCGCGACTTCGCCGAAGTTTTGTCAGACGGGAAGGTCGATGCAGAGTCCGCACGCGAAGCGCTCGAGCGACTTGACGTCGACGCAGCGGGCCTCGACCAAATGGACCGGCGCTATCTGACGGTAATCATCGATCACTACGATGGCGGCCCCGTCGGTATCGAGACTTTGGCGGCTGCGCTGAGCGAGCCGCGCGATACGCTCGAAGACGTCTACGAGCCCTATCTCCTTCAGAAGGGGCTGCTTGCGCGCACGGCGAGGGGACGTGTAGCGACCCGGCACGCCTTTGAGCACCTAGGAAAAGAGCAACCGACCAAATCACAATCCAACTTGTTCTAAGTCGTATTTGGAACTCTGCGCCTCGGTCGAGGGGCGCTTCGCGAGCCCTATCCCCGATGAATTCGAACCGAAACGCAGCCAGCGAGGGCCTTCTTTCGTCGGCGGAGCACTGGTCGCCCGCCGATGCGGAGCTCTGGTGCCGCTGGCGCGAGTCGCTGACCGCCGAGCAGCGGTCGGACGCCTTGCTGCCGCTCCAGGCACTGCTGTCAGGGCTCGTGGCGTTTCGCGACTGGGAGAATCAAGCGCGTCCGGGACTCGGAATCGACTTTTACCAGCACCTCCACGCGGTGCGGACGGGTTACGACTGGGCCATTCGGCTCGTGGCTCGGCTGCGAAGCAACGGGGCTCCGCAGTCGGCGCTGGTTGGGGTGCCCCTCGGCGAGCCGGAGTCTTCGCTGCGCGCGCTCGAGCGTTCGCTTCGCGATGCGCTTGGGGTTGCCGAGCGTCTTTTGGAGCGTCCAGGTGTCGACGCAGGAACGTTTCAAGAAGCCTGTGACCTCTTTTTGCGCGAGCTCGGGCGCAATCCGTTCTTCCAGCCGCCCGAACCGCTGGAGTTCTCCAATACAGCGGAGCTCCTGCGACCCGAAGGCCTGACGCCTGAGCTCGAGTCCTGGGAAAGCGAGGCAACCAAGACCGCAACCATGATCGCGTTTCTCGCATTGCTCCGCGACCATCGCTTCCTCGGCATCGCCGATGGTCAGCTCCGCGAACCGGACGGGGTATTTCACTCCCACCTGGTCGCCGCCGCAGTTCGACGGGAGCTTCGGGTGCTGAGTCGATTTCTTCTGGTGCAAGGCGTGGAAACATTTGCCGACGAGCTCGAAACGAGGCTGCTCTCGGTGGAAGCGATCGCGACGAGCATTCACGCGAAATCGAGGTCGCTGCTGAACGACCCCTTGCCCGAGCCGGCTGCGCTCGGCAGTGACGACCTCGCGGCGGAGCGAATGCACCAAGGCATCGTCGAGCTTCGTGCCACCGTGCGGGACGCCGCCAAGAAGCTGCACGCGCTAGGCCGTCCAGCGCGAGCAGAGCGTGCTGAACGACAGAGCGAGCGTGTGCAGAGGAACCTGCATCAGGAGATTTGGGCGTTTCGCCTCATTTTACAGGCATTCCTCGCCAAGGCGTGGGCAAGCGACGCCCGCTCGAACGATGGCGGTGGCCTCGATTTTACTGGCGAGTTCCTCCGGCACTTCCGCTTGTTTGGGCTGCGTTTGAGCCGAGGTACCAAGTACCCGCGACGCGGTCCGCTTACGCGGGCCGTGAGCGCGCTGAACGAGCGCGACTCGATCGACGAAGCCATGATTGCCCTTGCGGCCGGCGAATGCAGGCTGTTTCTCGAGCACCTCGACGATGCGCTGGCCGATCTACCGGAGTCGGCGCTGGAGCCGTTCGACAAGACCAAGGCGGCCGCCGAGCTTCGCGCGTACCTAACCGCCGTTAAGGAGCAAAATCTCTAAACGACGATTCCGAAGGCCGCGAACACTCGTTCGATGACCCAGAATGCCGCGAGCGAGCCGATGACATAGGCGGGAATGGTTGGGCTGCTTCGCCACGTCGACGGAAGCGCCGAACAGACGGCTTTGAAGCTCAACCACGCAACGGCGACCACCCCGAGCTGTGCGACTTCGAGGCCGAGGTTGAAGCCGAGAAGCGCGAGCGGGATCTCCTCGCTGGGCAGACCCGCATCGAAAAGGACGGACGCGAATCCGAGGCCGTGAAGAAGGCCAAGCGCGCCCGGAAGCGTCCAGGGGTGCTTCCAGACCAGGCCGTGCTTTCCAGATTGAATTTCGAGGGCAAGTACGACAATCGTCAGCGCGATAGAGACTTCTACGAGCGCCGCGGGGAGCGAGATCATCCTCAGCACGCAAAGCGCGAGTGTGAGGCTGTGACCGACGGTGAATGCTGTCACCGCAGCGATCAGCCGGCGATGCCAGCCGAAAAGCACGAGAAGCCCGAGGACGAAGGTCAGGTGGTCCCATCCGGTCAGCAGGTGCCCGACGCCGAGCATCAGGTACTCGAAGAACGAGTGCGACTCGTCGACCTGCGTGACGACGGTGAGCTCCGGCGTACCGCTGTCGAGGATCGAATGATGCACATCGCCACCGAGCCGAGCGATGCGCACGACGACCGTGACGCTCGAGTCTTCGAAGCCGTCGACGCGAACGACCGCACCCAGCATGTCGGGCGGGTCGCAGCGGAGCTCCGTCGTTTCGACGATGGCGGTTTCGTCTTCCGTCCTCTGAACCGTGGCTGGGGCGAGTTGCTCGCAGGTTTCTGGGATCTGCGGTCGCAGCGATTGACCAGTGGGCCGCTTCACCGGCGCTCGCCAGCCCATCGTGACGGTGCCGTCCGCGCGGTGCTCGAATGAGAGGACGGACGGAGCGAGGGGATGGGCGCTAGCGTGCTTGGGGGCTCCGAAAGCCAGCACGGCCCCAATTGCGAGCAAAGTGAACCGCATCAGGGCGCCCTCTCGATAGTGACCTGATACACGTCACGAAGCGCAGCCATGCGTGCTTCGCGAAGCTCCTTGCGAATTTCACGGAGCCGATCGGCACGGACCTCGGCGCCGATGACATCGAGCGGGGGTACGTAGGCGGGCTCCGTGTCGATCACCTTCACGAAGTGAAGCCCGTACACCGAAGAAACGGGCCCTCGCCACGCGCCAAGCACGGCCTCTTGCACCACGCCCGCCAGCTCAGGGCCGTAGTCGTCTTTGAGCTCGGATGGCGTCGCGGATTGCTCAGGACGAAGACCCGGCAAAGGGTCACCGAGACCCGCCGGCGCCGTATCGCCGAGCTCGGCCAGTCGCTCGCGCATTTCGCGTGCATCTGCCGAGAGCGCCGCCCCACGCTTCGAACGACTTAGGAACACGTGTTGAAACCGAACCCGTTTCTCGCGCTCGAAGCGATCGCCGTGCGTGATGCGGTGCTTCTCGAGCTCTGCGCTGCCCGGCATCTGGTCATCGGGCACGAACGTAAGGGCCTCCCGCGCACGATAGAGCAACCGCGCCCGGACGACTGGATCGTGCGCCTCCATGTTCATCTCTAGGGCACGCCGAAAGAGCGCCCGGTCGTCGTCCGGCGAAACCGGTTCGATGAAGCGCATGTTGCGAATCAGGTGCGTGTAGACGATCGGGTCGGTTTGGTCCCAGTGATAGCGGCGTGCCTCGTTTAGGAGAATCGCCTCACGAATCGCTGCCTCGACGTTTGCGTCCGTGGCGTCCGCAGCAACCCGAACCGTGATCGCGGGGCCCTCGATCCGGCTCCGCTCGTAAACGGCTTTGGCACTGAAAAGCAGACCACCGATCAGAAAGAAATGGATGAGCGGCCGAAGCATCAACTGGGGGGCTGATACCAGATCGGCGAGGTCCAGGCGCGCTCTTGAATCGCAGGCTCGACCTGGCGGCAGCAGCGCTCCTCGGCTTGAGGCAGCAAGCCGGGGTCGGTGCAATCGACGTCGACACAGAAGGCCGGATTGAGTCCGACAGCCGGGTCACAGCAGTCGCAGTTGTAGTCGCTCGGGAGAAGATTCTGCTTGCGTTCCACGCAGGCGGCGTAGTCCCAGTCCGTGCAGTCATATGCGGCGGTGGAGCACTGCAAGGTCGTCCAGCGACAGCTCGGGTTTTCGAGGACTCGGGCGTAATAATAGGCGCGCTGCCCTGGATCGAAGTCGGGGTCCTGCCAGAAGCCGCAGAGATCGCCAAAACCTTCTCCCTGCAGCTCGCAGGTGTCGAGGTCGACGCTCGCGCCGTTGTTGGCGTCGCCGGCGATTTCAAAGACCTGCACCTGGTAGCTCTCTCCGTCGAGCCAGCCCTTGACGATCTGGATCCGCTGAAGCGGCGCGCTCGTCGAATCCTGCATGGCCCAAACTACGAACATCGGTGCGGACGAAGCCGGCTGCGGCTCGAGCGTGCCGCCCATGGGAACACCCGCGGCATCGGCCTGCGCATCGCGCTCGAGCGCGTTGCAGAGGTTGCTCGGGAAGTCCCAGCCGCCAAACATACGCACGGTCATCCGCGGGCCGCTCGTCCCGAAGGTTTCCTTCCGGCGCAGGGCCGAAAAGATGGCGTCCCGCGCGTTCTCTTCGGCCCAGACCGCGGTCAGGCCACCGGGGCTGAGATACTCGACGTCCGGGAAGCCCGGAGGAGGGGGCAGAAAGCGGTTGGGCTGACCGGCGCCGCCATGACCCTTGAAGTCATCTTCGGCAACGAACCCAGGGGCCGAGATGTGCGTATCGGTCGCCGCTGTGATGCCGTACTGGAAAGGGTTCGTACCGAGGCTGGCTTCGAATCGCATGCCTTCCCCGTATGCGTAGCGGAGGAACCCCTTCGGGTCGGGGGGCGTGATTCGCTCCAGATTGGTCGTGGCCAAATTCGAAAACGGAATCACTTCGAATCCGCAGAGCTCGTCCGCAGTCGCGGCGCCTGGAAGGCACTCCGAAGCTCCCTTGTGCTGATAGATCTCGATGACTGGCTCCATGGCGTTCCGGAGCTCGACGTACTCGCGCGTGAGCGGATCGCCGTTGGCCATCTTGTCCTCGAAGTACACGCCGTCCGAGAGATTGCTGTTGTGCGGTATGGTGAGCACATCGCAGGCATTGTTCGCGTCGATGCACTCGCCAACAAGACGTGCCCAAAGGCCTTCCGCATCAGGTGCGTCGAAATAGCCGTACGGAAAGTCGATCACCGTTTCGTTTTTGAACATGACGTTGCGGTGCAGATTGCGCCCGTCTGGGTTGCCGCTCCACTCGTAGCCCGGAAATGAAGTGAAACTGCAACTGTCGCTTCGGTCGTACGCCGATTCGGCGGCGCTCACGATCCCACCCCAGACGTCCGTTCCGGCTTCGAGACAATACGCATCACCGGGCCCGCAGAGCGCGGGATAGCCCGCATCCTCGGGCGCGAGATTGAGGAGTCCGTTGATCCTGACGAAGACGTCTCTGACAAACCCGGGCGCCGCACTAAACTCCTGGGCAGCCCGGTAGTCGATGCACTGCTGCGCGTCGTAACCGGGCGAGCTTGGATCGTTGCAGACCTTCAAGGTGCCGAGAAACTCCGCATGGTCGCTCAACATGACGAAGTCCAAAGGCCGATCGATCGCCGCCATCCGGGTCGGGGTTCCATCTTCGTTGTAGGGCTGGAGCGCGATGGGCTCGCCGCGCGCAAATCTGTACGCGTCGTCTGAGCTCGTGCGTGTGCCCTGCATGTTGGCATCGAACGAAAGCTCGGTGTGGACGTGCGTGTCGCCCCAGAATACCTGGCGGAGCGGGTCGAAGTCTGCACAGCGACCGAAGTCGTCGGTGGCAGAGAACCCGCTGTCCTCGCCGCAGCCGAAGGACACAACAGTGAGCGCGAGCGCCACGAGCGTTCGAAGGAAGGTGCGGGGCATCGCGCAAACCTAATGGAAGTCGCCGATATTGCAATCGACCGGCTAGATCTCGATTTCGCCCCAGAATACGAAGCGCGCGGGGCCCTGCATGAGCACGCTGTCACCAGGCGCGGCTACTGTGATCAGGAGCGTCCCGCCGGGGAGTCGAATGCTGAGCTGCTCGTCTCGCTCAGCGCGGCCGGTTTCGACTGCCGCGACCGCGGCCGCGCAAGCGCCTGTCCCGCAGGCCTGAGTCCATCCGGCACCGCGCTCGAGAACGTCCAAGCGCATGCTGTGCCCTTCATGCTCGGAAACGAAGCCGACGTTGACCCTCTCGGGGAAGTGCGGGTCGCATTGAATCGCCGGACCGAGCACAAAACGTGCGTCGCCGACCTCGTCGAAAGTCACAGCGTGCGGATTGCCCATCGACACGCCGGTCAGATGCAGGGTACGCCCGTCGATCTCGAGCGGATGATCGAGCCAGGCGGCGGCAGAGCTCAATGGAAGGTCAGATGGAACGAGCGACGGCGGCGCCATCTGCACGGCTACGGATTCAGCGTTCGTTCGGTTCACGACGACGCACGGATGAGGCCCGGCGGCCGTGGCGACCGTCACCTCGAGTGCCGCCTCGCCACGGCGACGGGCAAGGTGCAAGGCGGCACAACGAAGCCCATTGCCACACATCTCCGGGACCGAGCCATCGGAGTTGATCACTTCCATCGACGGCTCGTTCAGGTCGAGCAACAGGAGACCGTCGGCGCCGATCCCGCGATGCCGATCGCAAAGGGCGACCGCCTGCTCGGTCGTCAGCTGCACGCCCGCGAGCGCTTCCTTCTCGATGATGAGGAAGTCATTGCCGAGACCCTCGTACTTGTGGAAGGGGAGGAGCATGAACGGGGGTTGTAGAGCCCTTCGCAAGCGCCTGCAAAACGCGGCACCCACACCGACACTGGCGCTGACATTGACACCGACACTGACACTCGCGGGCTTAGCGCACCAACACGAGTTTTCGCGGCCTACCCCTCAACTGCCCGAAAACAAACATGTTTTAGGGCCCTAGCGTGTCCCCACTATGCAAAGCTGGATCGTCGGAGTTCCGTCGATCGGCGAGCGCCCCCGCAGGGGTGCAGTGAGGAATGCCGAAGTATTCCGCAGCGGAGTCCCGAGGAGGTAAGCCGCCGAACGGCGTGAATCCGGCGATTCAGCTGCAGCCCATGGAGTTGCCGCAGTTTAGGCAGCGGTAACACGCCCCATTGCGCACCGTGATGTGCCCGCACTTGTCGCACATCGGCGCGTCGCCCATCATCTCGCCGAGCTGTTGGTCGAGAGCGTTGGCCTGTGGGGACGAGTCGTCGAACCCGAACGTGA
>JAOTXX010000054.1 GCA_029862185.1 Myxococcales bacterium | reverse complement strand
TTCAACAGGATCAGCTGACGGATGCGATCGGGATAGGTGGCTGCAAGAAGGGTCGCCATCGGACCGCCCTCGGAAATCCCAAAGATCGAGGCCTGTTCCCACTCGGCAGCGTCCATCAAGGTTATCACCTCGTCGACGCGCTCTTCGACGGCAGGGGGATCGTCGAGCGGAATCCGATCGGACAGCCCGGTGCCCCGTTTGTCAAAGACGAGCAATCGGCAAAACGACGCCAGACCCTCGAAGAAATCTGCGAAGCCAGGAATGTCCCATTGAAGCTCGATGTTCGACACGAATCCGGGGATGAAGATCAAGGGCACGTCGCCGTCTCCCACGATTTGGTACGCCGTGCTGAAGCGGCCGTCGAAGGCGTACAGCGTCTGGACCTCGAAACGGCGGCTCCGTCGATGGCCTGACTCGTCAGATGAAAGCGCGGGAGCAGCCGCGCCGGGAACATCTTTGTCTTTCGGCACTGCCGTGATCTCCTCGACCTCCACGACGATGCGGTAACCGCGCCCGTGTACGGTTTTCACGATGCGCTGAGCCCTGCCGTCGTCTCCCACCGCGCGACGCGCTGCCTTGATGCGGCTCGTCAGCGCCGACTCGCTGACGACCCGGTCGTCCCAAATGGCGCCGAGGATTTCCTGTTTGGACACCACGCGGTCGCGATGGCGCATTAGATAGGTCAGGAGGTCGAACACTTGCGGCTCGACCTGCTGGACCTGGTCTCCGCGTCGGAGCTCAAAGAGATCCAGGTCGAGCTCACAATCTTCGAACCTGTAGATCATGACCGTGAGGATCGATCTACCACGCTTCCCGCTAATCCCGCGACCAGCCACAAATCTCCACGTCCTCTCCATGCAGTCTCCAAGCTTGGACCTGCTCGTTGCTGCAAGCTCAGAGGCGTGACGGATGCACACGTGTCCGTCCCACACCAAGCAAAGGAGGACCGTCATGACCGAGCCCGCAATCAAGAAAGAACCCACTGTCATCAACGACGTGAATGTCAGCCAGCTCGGCGAAACCGTCGAAGCCATCCAGCAGGACCCCGATATCGCGAAGTTCGAGTTCCGCGCGCGCAATCGATGGCTCGGAGGCGGCCACAACCGCTCCACCATCCAGTCCTTCTACGGAGCCTGCGAAGAGGACACGACTCGAACAGCACCGTTCGTGCTCGACGCCGATGAGCCCCCGTTGCTTCTTGGGACGGATCGAGGAGCGAACCCGGTCGAATATGTCCTCCATGCACTCGCGGCGTGTGTCACGACGAGCACTGTCTATCACGCAGCGGCACAAGGCATCGAGATTGAAGCGGTGGAATCTTCACTCGAGGGAGACCTGGACCTGCAAGGATTCCTCGGGCTCAAAGAAGATGTTCGCCGGGGATTCCAGCAGATCCGCATCAACTTTAGAGTCAAAGGAGATGCATCCGAGGAGCAACTTCGAGCTCTCAGTCAAATGTCTCCCGTCCTGGACATCGTCACGAATCCAGTTCCCGTACAGATCCATATTGAGCGAGAGTCTCGTTCCCGTTAGCGAGCTCAAGCCTTGGAACGCGTCGCGGGCCGACCGACGGCGCACCGAGTTCGCCAAGCTGGCGCCTCGTTGACCAAATGTTGACCACGAGATCGGAAATCGCGTGATTTGAACTGACGAATCCTGAACATGACGATGCGGCTAAGTGGTTGTTTGGGTTGAGAATTCCCCGTGTTTTGCGGGGGATTGTGTGATCGCCCAAAACCCGTCTTTTGAGATTTGGGAGCATGAGGTCGCTGGTTCGAATCCAGTCGCCCCGACCAATCATTTCAAGGACTTGCGGCGCTACCCGTTTTGGCGATTGGGGGCCGTTGACCTGACGTTCGCCGTGGGACGTGGACAACGAAGGGCCTTCTTCTAGGCAGTGGCGGAGCTGCGGGCGTTTCATCGTGCGTACCGAGATGCCCTCGAGGGATGGCGTGCAGGGCTGCGCCAAACCGTGTTCCCCATAGGCACTTGGGCGATGCGCTGCATACATGCCGCATCGGTCGATACCGGATAGCAGCGGCGCAGAACAGAGGCCGGCTGTTGAACTCGATAGGTCTGCGATGGGCAGGTGCGCCCTCGACCCGCCTGGTTCGCCGGCAGCGCCACGAACGACCCCCATTCGCCTCGTATATCACCGCGCTAGGGTGCGCTGTGGGGTGCGTTGGCGTGGTCGCATTGGATTCCATGTCGTGCTCCGGTAATTCGGAGTGCGGCGGTCTTCGTGTCGCAATTCGTTTGCTCTGGGATTGAGAGCGATCAACATGTGGCCGTGTGATGGCGAACTTCGCGCGAACCGAGGACTGGTCCGAAAGAGCGAGCTTGCTCGTTTGGTCGCTCGTGTTTGGCTTTGGCTTATTCGTAGTGGAAAGCGTTCATCTCTACTGCAAGCAAGGTCCATTTTTCGGGGCGCTTGGGTCCTGGGCCGTTCCTCTCATTGCTGCGTATCTGGGACTTCCCTTCGTTTTGGCGTTGATCTTGGGCGGACGGATCTCGCAGTGGCGTGCGTCTGCACTCATTGCGGTGACGCTTTACGCGATCGAGTCCATCAAGATGTTCGTGATCAGTGCGCCGCTGCTCGGAAGACCGCTCGCCGCGGGCGGATTTGTGCTCGTGTCGGCCGCGATGTTTGCGGTTCTGCTGCTCGTTGCCAAGCGCGTGTCTTTGGGGCCGAGCGTGTTTTTCTGGTTCGTCTGGGTCTACAGCGCGAGCTGTTACGCGGTGGCGAGTCAGTGGCGGTCGGTCGGGGGAAACATGGCTGTGTTTCTCCGCTCGCCGTCGGTGCTCGCTATCGTGGGGCTGGGTGCGATTGCGTGGGTCTGCTCGCTGTGGATGAGCCGTAGGCCGCGGCGTTCGCTCCTGGGCGCCGCGCTGCTACTGATGCTGTCGTCGCTGACGCTCGGCGCCCTGGCCAGCTCTGCTTCTAGCGTTCGCGGCATCGAGACCGCGGCGGACGAGACGCTCCCCGACATCTACGTGGCCTCGTTTGATGCGCTCGGGCGCGATGTTTTCGAGCGGTACTGCAAGGCATCTAGCGGCGCTGCAGCGAGGACTTGCGCTCGAGGGTTGCACTTTCCGAACATCGTCGCCGACGGATTGGCAACGTACGAGATTTTGCGCGCGAACACCTACGGCGACCGCTCCAGCTCCCGGTGTGAAAATTCGTTGCCCGGCATGGCCACAGCCCGCGGATATGCCGCGTCGATGTGGCTCGGACGAAAAGGCGTTCGCATCGAAGGCGCCGATTGCTACGGCCACTACTTCTCGGGGCTCGGTGCCGATATCGCCACCCGATTCGCTATGCTCGCGGTGGCCGCTCAGGTTTGGCAATCGCTCTACACCGGAAGCGTCGACCTCAGGGAGGAGTTCATCGACTCGCGGACGATGCTCTCTGAGCTGAACGCGAGGTCATTGAGCCCCCGGCCTCAGTTCGCGTACCTTCACTTCCTCGACCTGCATGCACCGTACCGGCCTGGCGGCTCAGCAGAGCCGGAGCTCGACAAGGAGAAGACGCGGAGGTTCATGGACTCATGCTATCGCGTCGGCTGCGACCCTGCAGAAGACGAGCAATTGATCGCGCACGCAAAGTCTTCGTTCGAACGCCTGCTGCCGGACGTGGATCGACACCTTGCTGCATTGCTGGAGATTGCAGAATCACGCGGACGCCCGTTCGTGCTGGTCGTCACTGCGGACCACGGGGAGCTGTTTGGAGAGTATGGGGGTTTTGGCCACACCGGCGGATTCGTGCCGGAGCTGCTTTCGGTTCCATTCGTGGTCTACGATTCGCGCACCGACTATCGGGCGCACCGTGACTGCGCCTTGGCCTTGTCGAGCGAGGCACTGCGAAGGCTTGTTCAAGACGCCTTGTCAAACGAAGGCGCGATCGAGCCCGGCATGCTTCTGGGTGCCGCATCTTCGGTGGAGGTGCATGATTCGCTCGGCGTCGCAACCGTCGATGCCACCCGCGAAGAGATTCGATTTCGCATCGACGACCGGATGGTCGAACAGGCGAACACATCGCGGAACGTGCACACCACGCAGCGGGGATCGCTGCACTACCCGATCGCGCGCTGCCAAAGAGATCCCACCGAGGTTGGCGGTCTATGAAAACGGATCCCACCGAAGTCGGTGGCGCGTGGCGCGACGCGGCCCAGGTGTTGCCTGGTTCTTTCGCCAGGAGCCACCGTCCGACGCCAGCACCCGACCATACAGACGAATCAGGGGAAGACCACCTCGTGCCAGCGAACAAGGAACGCGATCTGTGGCGCATCCGGACTTGCCGACAGCCAGTGCGTCTGTCGCTCGAGGGCATCTTCTGCTTCGTCGTGTTGCGCATCTGCGACGGCAGAGCTGCAGCAGGCGAGTGCGTACGCGAATGCAAGTGGTTGTTTCATCCGAGTCTTGTGCGGCTCAGGTGAGCAGCGTTAGGACACATGTTCGCGGCGCCTGCCATGGTGCAGTGATGGTTGGGCTCGGCGTGCAGGACCTAGGGGACCCAAGGCTTGAGGCTGTCCGGAACTTCGTCACGTTTCGGACGCTGGCGGTGGCATTGGTTCCTAAAAAGTGCAGGCAGCAGAAGAGCAAAGATGAAGGGCTGAGCGGGACGAAGGCGCATAGGGGCTCTTCTCGAGTTTGAGCTATGGCAGAGTCACTGGCTCAGACGAGAAACCCGCCGGGACCCGGCGTGATTCCGTTGTTCGCATCAAGGGACGTGCGGAAAGGCCTCTTGGATCTGGTGATTGCGGAGAAAATGGACGATCTTGAGATGGAATCGATGGAATTCGCCGCCAAAGTAGACAACTGGTTCCTGCTGTCCTTCTACGGAGGGGCGCTGTTCATGTTCGCCGGCGCCCTCCTTCGAAGCGGTGTGTCGCGCTTCATGAGGGTGCTGCTGCTGGTGCTGGCGATGCTGTTCGTTGGTGTCGGCGTGTTCCTCGACAACCGCGCGTACATCATCGTCGGTACGGAGCTTCACGAAAAAGACCTCTTTGGCACGCGGCTGTTCCGCGACCTGAACCGCGTCACGAGTGTCAGGCCGTCGGACAATCCTCGTGCATCGAAGGCCGCGTCGCTCGACCGACTCCGAGTCGAGGCAGACGACCGCAGCGTGGTGTACATTGCCGTCGAAGAGAAATCCGCGTTTCTGCGGGCGTTGGCAGAGAGCTCGCGGCTGGTAATCGATGGCGACGGCTTGGTCCAGGGGCCTTAGCTTTCCTGGCCCGTTGGGGCCATGTTAAGGACCCAATTGCGCAGAACTAATCGTCGTGTCGCGTCGTGCGCCGCCCGAGACCACGCTTGTTTTGTCTGTGCGCGACCGCCAAGGTCGGCGGAACGTCAGAGGGCTCTCTCCTTGACACGGGCCGATGCACATTTACGACTCCTCCCATGCCGGCTCCCATTGACTCGGACCTCGTTTGGAACGAAATCCAAAAGCGCTCGTTCGCCGTGCTTCCCTATACGTGAATCCCAAAGGCCGAGCCCGCTCTGCAGGTATCGTCTATGTCCCAATCGACCGGGTTCTGTACGTCCGTGCGGCGAAGGATTCGTGGAAGGCGAAGCACATTCTGCTCAACGCCCACGTCGCGCTCAATGTGACGATTTCAAAGCGCGTTCCGTTCATGCCCTGGATCAAGATCCCTGACGCGACGATCGCCTTCAGCGGCACTGCGCGCGTGCTTGCAATGAGCGAAGTCGATCACAAGCTCCTCGAAACCCTCTTGGGACGGATGATCGACCAGCACGGGGCCATCGCCGAGAACTGCATCATCGAGATTCGTCCAACCGGTCACTTCGTGACGTACGGCGTCGGTGTCTCTCTCATGGACATGCGCGACCCACAAAAGGCGCGGGGCCGCGCGCCCGTCGGCCGATTACCACTGAAACAACTCCAACGACCTCAACGGGGTGACCTGTGTAGGAGAGCGCTCTCTTCGCCCATGGGACTCATGCAGTGAGGCCAAATGCGCAGGGCCGAGCGCTATGTGGAGTCGCGCGCAGCACTGACAGTGCCTTTGAATTGCCTACGCTTGGAGCCCACTGAGGATGGCGCGCGTGAGGAAAAACGTGTCGAGGAGGTCGAGCACCAGGGGATGCTCGATCAGAGGATTGCAACTCGAGGTTCGCGCGAGAACAAGGTAGATGCGTTGGGTCTGGAAGCCCTCGAAGCTATTGCGGCCCACGGGCCCAAGCATCTCGTGCATCTCGTTGCGCAGCGCTTCGAGGAGCGGCAGCGGCAACAGATTCTCGACGATCACAAAGCCGTCTTCGTCGAGACTCTTCAAGGCAGCGTCGACGCGACGTCCGTCAGGTTGCCAACAACATGCGCAACCAGTTCTAGGTCCCCGTCCTCTTCTACATCCTCCTCCTCGCGGTCATCGTTCTCGGCACTCTCTCAGTCCGTTGGGACCCTTTCGGGGACCGAATTGCAGATGCTACGTCGCCTGGGGCGCGAACCTGAAAGGGCGTTTGAAGTTACTATAAGCCACGGACTCTTGTTGCCTGATATCCCGCCGAAACAGCTAGCGCAGCAATTGCGCGATCCGTCGAATCCGACGCAAACGCGTCGCCCACAACTAACCCTTTTCGCATTTATCCCCACAAACGCATCGGTACGGGGTTTGCATTTACGCAGGTCTGCCTGCTGAAGGGTTGTGGGATGTGATTCTAGGGGTAAGACGCCTGCTGTGTGGTCCGGCGCTGATCGTTGTCGCGTTCGGCTGCGTCGGCGGCTGTGATCCCGGTCTCGACGTCCTCGATGGCGGTGTCGGCGGTGCGGGCGGCACGGGCGGCTCCGGCGGCATTGGCGGAACCGGTGGCTATGGCGGCACTGGAGGAACCGGCGGGACGGGCGGCGCCGGTGGAAGCCCGTGTGTCGGCGTTAGCTGTGATGATGGCAATCCGTGTACGGTGGACAGCTGCGCGCCGGAGACCGGCTGTGTATTCCCCGCAACGAGCGGCCCCTGCGAAGATGGAAGCATTTGCACGGTGGGGGACGTGTGTATCGGTGGCGTGTGCGCTCCCGGAGCTCCCCTCGATTGCGACGACCAATCCAGCTGCACCGGTGAGACCTGTGACCCTGTAAGCGGATGCGTGTACGCCAATCTCTGCGATCCCCGTGCAACTTGTGTGGCCGCGACTTGTGAGTGCGATCCGGGCTACGTGGGTGACGGCTACGTTTGCTCGGAGGTGCCAGCTTGCCCCGATGGCAACTGCACCGGGTCCGAAACTTACCTCACCTGCCCGGCGGACTGCGACCACGATCTCGTCGTGGTCGTCGAGGAAGCGCTCGCGGAGATCCTCGGGCCGAGTCTCACGATGTACCTCAGCGATCTAAACAATGAGGGATATCTGGCGCACCTCGAGCCCTGGACGCCAGGAACGGTGGATGAGCTGAAAGCCCTTCTCTTCGAGCAAGTCGACACCTACGACATCGAGGGCGCTCTTCTCGTCGGGAACATGCCGGCAGCCTGGTTCGAGCAATTCGCTTTTGGTAGGGACGAAGAGTTCCCTGTGGATGTCTTCCTTCAGGACAGAGATGCGGTTTGGGGCGACGCCGACAACGACGGAATCTACGACTCACACTCGCCGCTCCAGTTGGACATCTATGTCTCGCGGCTCCAGACGCTCCCCCACCACGAGGAGTGCGTGAGCTCCGCGGATTTCCCTGCATGTCCTCAGGTGTACGAACCCGGAGGCGAGTTCTATGCTTCCGAAGACTGCATCTACAACTGCCCGTCGGGATTCACTTCGCAAAGCTGGTCTCCGCCTGGTCACCCGGACGTCGAGTGCTGTGGAACCTACTTTCTGAAGCGGTACTTCGACCGAGTTCACGACTACCGCACGTACGGCTCATTGGTGGAACGAGCTGCGCTCGTTTTTGTGGACGACGACTGGTGGACGTGGGCCCAACCGTTCGGTCTCGACAGGATCTATGCGACCGTACATGTGATCTCCGACGTCGAAGAAAGCACCAAGCCCAAGTACCTCGAAATGCTCAGCGGGGGCGGCGCTCAGTTCGTCTACCACTGGATTCATGCGACGCCGGACAACTTATTCATCTACGTTGACGAAAGTGCGCGCCAGATTCATCGAACGCAGATCGGATGGAGTCCGTATTTGCCCCCATCGCTGGTGTACAACTTGGAGGCCTCATTCATGAACCTATTTAGCTGCCAGGCTGCTCGTTTCACGGTCCCCAACATCGGCACGGCGATGACGTTCCAAACGGATTACGGCCTTGCGATCGTCGGTTCGACCAAGAATGGAGGTATTTGGCACCCGGACGAGTTCCATACCAACCTTGCCTATGGAACGCCTTGGGGAGAGTCCTTTCGGCTCTGGTACAACAACTACGGCAACCTCGATGACGAATGGCATCTGGGGATGGTCGTTCTTGGCGACCCGTTGCTGATGCTGTCTGGGGACGTCGCCGACCTGATGAAGCGAGTGCCCCAGAAGGATTCGACACCCGAAGAAATCGAAGCGTTGCGCGAAACGATGATGGGCCTGGCGGAAGCCGACGAAGTGGACACGTTCGAAGAGTACATCCGGTCGAATCCGCAATTCTTCGAGGATTGAACGGGTCGTCATCGCCGCGCGTCGAGAACGTCGCGCGCAACGACCGCGTCAAAGCCGCCACCTTCGTATCGGACGCAGCCGGTTACTCTCTCAGTCCGTTGGGACCCTTTCGATGACCGGTGTGACCTCACCTAGCTTGGCGTCGCTAAATTGGTTGGTTGTTGGACGCGTTTGGTTCTTCGACCCGAATTGGGCATATTGAAGCGTGGACGGACTCGAGGTCGCAGCACCGGCGGATGGTAAGTTGGTCGAGAAATTTCAGTACCGGTTCGACGAGACCCGTTGGCCACTCGTGACCATCGCTTCGCCCGGCGGAAGGGACCCCGAGGCGATTGACCAGGATAGCTTCTACGAGGAGTTCCATCGATTCAGCGAGCGGAATGAGCGAGCCTTTTTCGTTCATGACTTGAGGGGAGTCCAACGCATGGACGCAGCCCGACGTCGCCGTTTCGTCGAGTGGGCTCAATTGCATTCACCGACGGCTCGTAAGCTCATCATCGGCTACGCGGTCGTGATCGATTCAAAGCTCATGGCAGGCGTCGTGACTGCGGTGCTTTGGTTGATGCGCCCACCGGCGCCGATGAGAGTGTTCTCGAACCTAGCTGATGCCGAGGCTTGGCTATTTTCCTTGGACAGCGGGCTTTACCCGAGCGCAAAAGCAGGCTGACCGCAACAGCGCGAACGTGGGAGCCCAAACATCGGCGTTGATCGGTTCCATGACCCCATGGTATTCGGTTGGCTCACACGGCGAAGTTGCCGTCATTTCCCTACGCGTCGGAGTGGATTATGCGTTCATCAGTTTTCGTGAGGTTTCGAACGGCATGCTTGCTTTTCGTGGGCGCCGCATCAGTCGTGTTTTTGGTCGGCGGGCCCCTTGCAAGTGCTCGCGGGCCAGCGTTGACGGCTTGGGAGACTCTCTACGGCGGCATGTCGGACTCGAGTACTGTCGCCCAATGCGCGGTGTGTCACGCCACCGATCCCGGCGACGCTTCCTGGAACCAATACGGCTGGGACATCGCCGCGGCGCGTACCACCTCAGGATGCGACACCTCATGGGAGGCGGCGATCCTATGCGTCGAGGGTGATCCTTCCGTGAGCGAGGTCCCCGGGACGTATACCTACCTCGATGAGATCGAGGCGAGCGCGCAGCCCGGTTGGACGGCAGGGAACGCAAACGCGATTTACTCGAATTCGGGGGACCTCTTCGATCAACCCCCGCTACCTGGCCTCGAGCCATACGATCCGGCGGGGCTCGGTGGCATGGGTGGCATGGGTGGCATGGGTGGCATGGGCGGTGCCGGCGGCGACTGTCCAACCACCGGTACGATTCCGCCCGAGCAGATCGGAGACGGCACGATCGTCGTGATGGCGGGCCAATCGATCCAGGAAGCCCTCGACCTCGCACCGGACAACACGCGAATCGAAATCCAACCGGGTGTCTACGAGGAACCCTGCAACTCGACGAATGGTCTCAACGTCACCAAGAACGGAATCCACTTGATCGGGCTCAGCACCTCGGCAGCGGGGCCGGACAGCATCCCCGAGGAGCGCGTGATCGTTCGAAGCACGGGCGAACAGCGCAATGGCATCGTGATCGTGCCGCCGGACGTGCCCGCGGAGGCCCAGCCTCTGTTCTCGGCCAAGGTGCAGCGAACCGACTGCATGGGCTGTCATTCGGACATGGCGCCGCCGTTCCCGCTTCATTCAGACGTGCCGCACGTCATCCCGAAGCAAAACGATCCCTGGCTTTTCGACATCGTGGTGGACGGCATCACAGTCCAGGGATTTGAGAACAACGGACTCTTCACCGAGCATGTCGATGGATTCGTGTTTGATGACGTGGAATCGATAGACAACCGGAACTACGGAATCTTTCCGGTTCTGTCGGCCAACGGCGTCATCCGCAACAGCTACTCCACGGGTTCGGACCTCGATAGCGGACTGTGGGTAGAGACGTCCGTGAGCGTCGAAGTCACCGGCAACCTGGTCGAAAACAGCGTCAACGGGATCGAGGTTTCGAACAGCGACGACATCCTGCTCACGGACAACGAGGCCCGATTCAATACGGTCGGTGCGGCCATCCTGCTTTTGCCTGACATTTACAACAACAGAGGCAGCGCCAAACGCATCGACATGGAGAACAACTGGCTCCACGACAACAACAAGCCGAATACCGCCCGACCCGGCTCCATTCTCGCCGAAATCCCGAGCGGAATCGGTATCCTCTACGTGGGCGTGGACGACTCCGTCGCTTCGGGGAACCTGGTCGAAAACAACGACTTCGTGGGCATCGGCGTCGTCGACTATTGCATCCCGTTCTTGGGAACCGACTTTGCCTGCACGATCGACCCGACCATCACGCCTGAGTTTCTCTTGGACGAAAAGGCGGAGAACAATCAAGTTCTGGGGAATACCCTCGTCGACAACGCGACGAATATCGCTCCGGGCAATCCATTCGAGGCGTACGCGGGCGACCTCGTGTTGCTCACCGGCGACGACCACGGCAACTGCTTCAGCGACAACGACAACGCCACCGAGTTCTCGTTCATCGGAAGGCTACCGCAGTGCCCAGAGGAACCGGGAGCGGGCGGCGCTGGTGGAATGGGCGGAGCCGGCGGGGACGCAGGCACTGGTGGGACCGGTGGCTCGGATTCGGGCGGCGGTGGTGGCGGCGGATGCGCGGTCGGCAGTGCCGAAGGGAGCGGGTCCTCGACGACGTGGCTCGCGCTGCTGCTATGCATGTGGGTTCTATCGCGCCGGCGCGATCCCCGAAAGGTTGGTACTCGCCGGGTTGGTTAGGAGAAGCAGGGCTTCTGACTAAGAGATAAACAACGCGCATTTCTGGAACCGCCGGTGGGGTGTCCGGTCCCAGGGGCTTCCAGTCGACTCGGTGAATCTCCTGCACGAGCCCCGCGCGAAGGTACTCGCTCATCGCAGAACCATGCCAGTCCTCGAGCACTATGTTGCCAGGACTTCGAGTAGACTCCGTGCATGATCGGCAGCGTTCTTCTCTGCCTGGGCGGCCTGGGGCTTTTTCTGCTCGGAATGGTGGTGCTCACCGACGGCCTTCGCGCCCTCGCCGGCCGCGCGTTGCGCCGCATGTTGAGCCGTTTTACCCGGAGCCCTCTCTCGGGTGCGACGACGGGTGCGGTGACCACCGCCCTGGTGCAGTCCTCGAGCGCGACCACCGTGGCGACGGTGGGCTTCGTGGGTGCCGGCCTGCTCACGTTCCCGCAAGCGCTCGGCGTCGTCCTCGGCGCTAACGTCGGCACGACGATCACGGGTTGGCTGGTCGCATTGCTCGGCTTCAAGCTCGAGCTCGGTACAGCGGCACTGCCGATCGTGTTGGTGGGCGTGCTCATCCGCCTCTTCGCGCGAAGTCGCACTTCGGCGGCCGGATTTGCCGTGGCGGGTTTCGGCCTGATCTTCGTGGGCATCTCACTCTTGCAAGATGGTATGGGTGGACTCGTCGGCGTCATCACGCCCGACAGCTTTCCCGACGACACCTGGACGGGACGCTTGCTGCTCGTGGCGTTCGGCATCGGCGTCACGCTCGTGACGCAGTCCTCGAGCGCCGGCGTGGCGATGGCCTTGGCGGCGGTCAATGCCTCCGCCATGACGGTTCAGCAGGCCGCCGCCGCGGTGATCGGGATGGACATCGGCACGACGGTCACCGCCCTTGTCGCGAGCGTTGGCGGGTCCGTACACGCAAGGCGCACTGCTTATGCCCATGCCACTTACAACCTGTTCTCGGGTACCGGCGCGTTCCTGATCCTCGTCCCATTCATGATTGCGCTCGAACGATTCGCGCCGCGCCTGCTTGCCTCTGAGCCTGAGCTCGTCCTGGTGGGGTTCCACACGTTCTTCAACGTGCTCGGCGTGAGCATCGCGTTGCCCTTCGCAGCTCAGTTCGCGTGGCTCCTCGAGCGGCTCGTGCCTCTGAAGCTCGCGCCTTTTGCCCATCATTTGGACCGCTCCCTCCTCGATTCGCCTGCGGCCGCCCTGGACTCGTTGGGCACCAGTCTTGCGGACCTCACGGCTGGCACATTCGATTTGGTCCTGGAGCTGCTTTCGGTCACCCGCGCGCACGGCGCAGAGGCGCAGGTCGCGCAGCTGCGGCAAGCATTGGGTGAGACGCGAGACTACGTGGCGAGCATACGCAGCTCGCCAAACGAGGGATGGACCTACCATCGACATCTCTCTGCGATGCACGTCATCGACCACCTCGACCGCTTGGCCGATCGCTGTGACGAAGCAGACCGTTGGGCCACGTTGCAAGATGACCCTGAGCTCGCAATCATTGCGAGGGAGCTCGCGCCGGTGGTAAACGAAGTGCGCAAGGGGCTCGCGCGCGAAGAACGGAGAGTCCCTGAGGAAGGCCTCGAGGCGGCATGGCAATCGCTCCAAGACCAAGGCCGTGAGTATCGCGAACGCGTCCTCGAACAGGTTGCCGCCGGAGATCTCGACGCAGCCGAGGGTATCGAGCGACTCGATGCCGTACGAGGGGCAAGACGGGTCGCCTACCATGCCTGGCGAATCGCGTATCACCTCAACCGCTGTCGCGCGCACGATGCACCTGACGAGGAGCTTCGCGACTCGCTCGTCCCCCCGCACGTCGAAGCGGAGGCGCCGGAACCAAGCTAGTGCGGACAGGAGCCGCCGATTCGACGGAGACGACCTTCGTTTGGAAGTCGACATTAGGGCGATACGTTCGTATGGACGTCCGCTGCGAGGTCGATCATCCGCTTTTTCATCTCGGCGACTCGATCGGGCATCGCCCCTGCCAAATCGGCCTGCTCACCGATGTCGGCCTCGAGGTCGAACAAGAGATCGTCATGAGTGTAGTTCGTGTACGATGACTCCCCGCGTTGCACGGCCGTCTTCAACTTCCATTGGCCCTCCCGATACGCGCCGACCACTTCTTCGTCTTGCCGGTACTGGAGGTAGAGAAAGCCTTCCTCCGCGTCTCGGCGCCCGTCGCCTCGCAGAACCGGCATGATGTCCTTGCCGTCGATCTTCAGCTCGGGTGGCAGCTCGGCGCCGGCAAGCCGCGCAAAGGTCGGCAACCAGTCGGTCATGACGGCTGGCGCAGGTTCGGTCCGGCCCGGCGGGATTCGCCCGGGCCAGCGCGCAATCGCAGGCACGCGGATCCCGCCTTCGAACGTCGAGCTTTTGCCCTCGCGCAACGGGCCAGCGGTGCCGCTATCGAGGCCTCCTTGTGGGACGGGCTCGTCGGTCGCGAACAGGAGCCACGGGCCGTTGTCGCTCGAGAACACGACCAAGGTTTCCTCGTCGACGCCGAGGGCGTGGATCTCCTTTAGCAGCTCACCGACGCTCCAATCGAGCTCCTCGACGACGTCGCCGTAGAGGCCGCCGTCCGACCTGCCCAGGAAGTCCTCGGAAGCATAGAGCGGAACGTGGGGGAAGTTGTTCGCATAATAGATGAAGAAAGGCTCGTCGCGGGCGACCGACGCTCTCATGAGCTCGATGACTTTATCGGTGTAGCGTTTCGTAAGGGTCTCCTGGATTGCGGGCTGCTCGATGACCTCGCCGTTCTCCATCAGCGGCACGCCGGGTCGGCACTCCGGATCGAAGACGAAGCAGGGCTGTTCCGGCGGCTCCTCCCCCGGGTAATGCGGCGCATTCATGTCGTTGCTGTACGGGGTGCCGAAGAAATAGTCGAAGCCCTGGGCCACAGGCAGATACTCGGGAAGATGCCCGAGGTGCCACTTGCCGATGAGCGCGGTGGCATACCCCTCGTCTCGGAGGAGGTCCGCAATGGTGACCTCGGCGGGATCGAGACCATCGAGGCTCTCAGGATCAAACACGCCAGGCTGGATGCCGGTGCGCGGAGGGTAGCGTCCAGTGAGAAGTGCCGCGCGCGACGGTGTGCACACCGGGCTTGCAGCATAGAACTGAGTGAAACGGATCCCTTCCGCCGCCATTTGATCGAGGTGCGGCGTCGCGATCTCGGTGTTTCCGTAGCTTCCGAGGTCGCCGTAGCCGAGATCATCGGCAAAGACGAAGACGATGTTGGGCCGAGCGCCCTCGGCGACTTCACGCTCGGTCTTGTTCGACGAGCAGGCCGGGCCCAGTGCGAGGATCACGACAGCGATTGTGAAAGATGAGGATCTTCTGAGCTTCATGAGCGAGCACAGATTGGCGCAGAACCGGCGCGCTTGCCACACGAGAACCGGCAGCTGAAGGAGAAGTCGAGACGACGGCCGCGTCGTCGGGTAGGCTCGCTCCCCATGGTCGCCACAGTGCCGCCGTAGCTTCCAGACACTCGGCGCACCCACACGCGGGCCGTCTTGGTCGTCCTCGTCCTGGCGAAGCTAAGTACGCACCTCGCGGTCGCGACACGATACGGGCGGCATCGCAACGAGGGTGTTTGGCGACCGCCTCGTGATGCTGCGGTTGCCGGCGATCCTCGCCGGGGCAGCCACCCTGTGGCTCACGATTCTCCTCGCACGTCGTTTCGGCGCGATCGCCCACGGTCAAGCTCTTGCCGGAATCGCTTTGCTTTTGACACCGGCGAACCTCCGAATGCACGCAATGGGTGGCTGAGAAGAGCAGCAAAGTGACGACCGCGATCCCCGCCGCCGAGCAAGGCTGGGAGATGAGCGGTGACTTCTAACAGAAGGCACGCACGCTCAAGCCCAAGGACGGTCGGACCACGAAAGAGATCGACGACCCGTGACTTCTTCGGTGGCGCACTTGCCCTCTATTGGGGTGGGGTGACGAGGTAGTACGAGGCCAGGATGGCAAACATTTCTTCTTCGGTGGTGATGCCACCGGCAAGCGGGCAGGCGTCGCAGATCCCAACTTCGCCACACAGGGCGTCGTCGCCTCCGCAGTTCATTCCCTGGCTGGCGCCACCCAGGCACACACGCTCCTCGGGCGTGCATCCACACGCGGCGATGAAGCCGCCCGCTGCCTCGGCGAACTCGCAGGTGACGGCGTCCGGCCGCTTGGAATTTCGACGAACGGTCATCGAGTCGGCTTCGCCATTGTCGAAGATCGCGCAGTAGCGAAACGTTCGATCGGAGTCATCCGCACCGTTTAGCGCGAACGTATCTTCTGCGCCGAACACTTGATTGAGGGGATCGTCGTAAACGAAGCTTCGATAGTCGGGCTCGCGACCTGCGGGAGGCTTGCAATCAGGCCCCGCAGTGCACGAATCATTGGGCGGATACCAGATGCGGAAATCGCGCCCGTGTTGATGGGTGTGGGACGTGAGATTGAGAAGATGGGCCCCCTGGGGCGCGGTGAAGGTCGCGCAAACTTCGGTACTGGTGAATGGGGGAATCACGCCCATCGCAAAGATCGCATCGAAGACGATCAGGTATTGTCGTTGGTAGAGTCGGCCGGAGCTCTCGCGGAACTTGAAGTTCATGTATTGCTCGACGCTCGTGTCGTGCTTCGTGAGATTGAACGAATGGCTGTTCCAGATCGTGAACCCTTTGACGGGAACCACGCCGTAGACACCGTCGACGAAAGTCTCGCGGAAGGTGGGCTCTTGCGAGAACGCGATATTCTTTCGACCAGCGGCGTTTCCGAAAAAGCCGTCGATCGTACCCATCTCCCGCGGGCCGTTCCGATAGCCGGTGCAGGCAACGGCGGTTTCAGGCCGGGTTGCACAGGCACTTCGCTCGCCGCAGCCCCCGATGTCCAGTGGATCGCAGGCCATCCCGTCGTTTTCCCCGCCGAGACAGATCCAGTTCTTCCACACCTCATTCGTCGGATCCCACTGCTCTGGTGCGTCGTCCGGGGGCACATACCCCTCCACTACGGCGTGATGTGACTGTGGATCCTGGGCGATCAGGACTTCCTTGTAGGTAAAGCATTCGCGTTCTGCGCCGCCGTACAGCTCGGGGCAGCGGATCTTCTGCGAGTCCGGGATTTGTTCGGTGAAGTCGTAGTAGGTGACGAAGCACACTTCGTCTTCCGATTCGGACGGCAGCGTCCAACCCCCGGAATAGATCTGCACGCCCTCGTCCGCGTCTGGCGCAGGTAGCGGTGGGATCTTGTTCGGAAGCACGTCGGTGTCACTTGCGTCACAGCCCAGAATTCCGACCGCGCCTGCAACGACGCCGATTTCGGGTGCGCCCCCGCGAATCCACGCGCGAATCAGAGCCAACTCGTCGCCCGTCAAAGCGTCGCCCGTGACTGGCATCGAGCTTCCGGAAATGCCGAGCGCGCCCAAGTCGAGACCGTCTGTTCTTGCGGCGAGCTTCAGGTAGAGCAGGCTGAGGTCTTCGTCACCCGGAAAAACGCGCACGAGATCTGCGGACTCGCCCGGGACGTGGATGAGACTTGCGTACGCATTCTCGGGCCGGAGATCGAGACCTCCTTCGGTTGCCTCTCCGTGACACAGTCCGGCCGTGCAGCCGCGGGCCTCGAAGACGTTTTGGACGAGCGCATAGGTGCTGTCTGCGTTGCATTTTTGATTTTCGGCATCGCCTGCGCTGCTACAAGCGCTAGCGAGTATGACGAGGGCGAAACAAGGGAGAACCTGGGACAGGCGATTCATGGTTTTCTCTCCAAGCAGGTAGACGAGAGGTCGGGGATGGCTAGTGGACGCTGCCTACAAAACTCCAATCGAGGAAACAAGAAATGGCTGAACGAGTTGGGCGCGCCCATCGATCGTTACGTACGGGCTGGGGTAGCATACTCGACGAACCGATTCTCGCCCGGATTGGTAGCGCCCCAGCACTACTCGAAAGGCAAACCCATGGAAAAGACACCGAATGGATGGTGGATCTTATACGGAGACGCTGGGGACTTCGCGCCGGCGTCACAACGTGCACAGAAGCTTGGTGGAGACTTGGCTGTGATCGACGAGGAGCCAAAGAGCACGCAACGACCGAGAGAAGTTGAGATGGTGCACTTTGATGCTCATGACGCGAGCGTCGCATCGATCTGGCCGGTAACCTCGCCCAGCTATCGCTTCCCCCGCCCGGCCTCGTATCGCTTTATCCACTGGCGCGGCGTCATTTTTTCGGCGAGCTGACCGACCAGCTCGTAGGGGATCGCGTCGAGTTGCCTCATACGGACGCAGCACTTGCCGAGGTTGAGCTTGGCGTCCGTGTGCTTCGGCCACTCCTTCTCGAGCCACGCGAGCAGCGGACCATCGTACAGCCCCATGTGATAGAGCGAGATGTATTGTTTTTGAGACGCGAGGTTGATGAAGGGCAGCGGCTTGTCCGGGGAGCAGTGATAGCCCGCCGGGTAGATGCTGTGCGGTACGACGTAGGCGAGCATCCCGTAGCCCATCGTTTCCTTGAAACCCTTGGGGAGGTGCGTCCTCAGCGTCCGACGCAGCTTCTTCATCGCTGACCGCCGCGCTGGGGGAAGCGCAGCGATGTACTCCGCGGGTGTCGTCGCGTTGGATTGCATGTCTTGCTCCCGTTGCATCCAAGTACAACGGTTCCAGTGGCGTAGTCCAGACTTGTCGCACCATAGCGACGCAGAGCGTGTTGCCGATCGAGTGCTTCGTTCACCGCGTGATGCGGATCGACCAGGGGCCACCCGTGGCGCGCGCGCGGAAGAGCGTTCCTCCGAACCATGGAACCGCATCGAGCGCGTCCAGGCCAGCTAGCTCGACCTGCACCGATGAGGGGTCGTCCGTCGGCACGAAAGCCTCCAGCTGATTGCCCGCCGGCGCATCATCGCCGGCAGCGTCGAGCGCGCTGTCGTCCGGTGACCATTGGACCGAGCTGAGCGCACCGGGTGCGTAGCGGATGGTCATTTTTTGGAGCACGTCGGTCAGCGCGGTGCGGGGGCCGGTGATCGAGTTGGTGACGCAGTCGACCTCGAAGAAGCCCCAGACTTGGGGAACCATGCCGTCTCGTGCAGGCGCATACTTGTGTGGGTCGCCGCAGGCTTCCCTCCACGTCCACATCGTCGCGCCAAAGCGGTAGTTGTCCTGCTCGGCCAAATGGCGCTCGAAGTAATCGTCATCGGGTGCAGCGGCGCGGTCGGGGTCGCTGCCCCATTCGCCGGTCAGCACGGGTGCCCCGCCGTACATGCGTGAAGCTTCGTCTGCGGCTCGCGCAAACCCGTCTTCGAGCGTGCCGCCGCTGATGCCTCCTTGATAGATATGGGGCGAGTAGACCACCTGGTCGTCGTGCTCGAAGGGTGGCGGCGCCGGAAAGCCCAGCAACCAGCCTGCGGTCGGCTCGAAGAGAAACAGCCGGCGCGGCGCGCCGATGGCCTGCTCCGCTTGCCGCATCGCAGCGAGCGCGTTTTCGTAGAAGGCGCTGAGGAGCGGCTGGTCGGGGGTGTCGAACGCGTTGGGCTCGTTCATGAGGTCGTATCCCGCCACCGCATCGTCGTTGGCGAACCTCGAGACGAGGTGCGCGAACATCTGGACGTAGCGGGTTTGGAGCTTGACTCCGCCCGGGCCTTCGACGTCATCGAAGAAAGCGCGCCATGCGGCGCGCACGGCCGGAACGAACTCGCGCTGACCGCCGCTCTCGCAGCGAGCCGCCCCGCCGTCAAAGGTTGCCCAGGCGGGCGCTCCATCCCAGCCGCCGGCCGGTACGGAATCGCCTTCGCAGACCTCGTCCGGTGGCGCCGCCAGCGAGGCACCCCAGGCGTCTTGGTGCAGGTCGAGTATCGTATAGACGCTCCGTTCGCGAAGCATCGCGACGGCCGCGGCCACTTCGTCGAGATAGGCCTCGTCGTATTCCCCAGGTGCGGGCTCGACGCGCGACCAGCTGACCAGAAGGCGAACCACGGTCCAGCCCATGGCGGCGATTGAGTCGGCGTCTCCCTCGGTGAACGCATAGGTCGTGAAGAGCTCTTCGCTGTGTTGCCAGTACTCGACGAGTGCGTTCACGTTCACGCCGCGAAGCAAGACTTCTCGCCCCGACGCGTCGACGATGCGACCGCCCCCGACCGCATCCGGGACCGCTTGGAGCGCTGGAAGCGGACCACTCGGCCCGGCTGGGTCGGAGCCGCCGTTGGAGTCGCTGCAACCGGCCAAAGTCAGCAATGAGACGACGAAAAGCGATCGATGGAACGAAAGGTCGAGCATGGTGCCTAGGGTGCACGCAGACGGCCGAGCATGCACCTGAAAAGCGTCGACGTCGCTACCTGCGGGCCACGTAGCGAACGGTGCACGGTCGATCGGCACGCGCTACGCCACCGATCTGGCGTGGCAATGGGTGCGGCTGGTCGAACTCTGCGCTGAGCTCGTAGCGCCGGAAAATCTCTCCCACCGAGTGCTGAATGGCGGACGTCGAGAAGCGGTGGGCTGGGCACGTGTGTTTGCCATGGCCGTAGGTGGTGACCAACTCGCGCGCGGGCAGATCATTTGCACGAAGAAAGGTCGAACCTCGGTAGTTCTTCTCGTCGAACTGGTCGAGCCCTTTCGCGGCGGACTGGTTGGTGACCGACAACATCGTTGCAATGAGCATGCCGGGTTCCACGCGATAGGTGGCTTTCTCGTCGGCGACTTCGACTGGACTCACGACTCGCCGCAATACGATCGAGCGCTGGCTCATTCGAATGGATTCGTGACTGAACGAATCGAGAACGCCATCGCCTTCCGAGAGAATCTGGTCGATGATGCTGGGGTGTCGAAGTGCAAAAATCAGTGTCCACGCCATCGCGGCAAATAGGTTGGACTGCGACCCCATTTGAACGACGATCACGTCGCGGGCGATTCCGACTTCTCGTGCGGGGCTCGGCACATCGTCCCAGGATGCGCAGATCCGTGCGAAGAGATCGCCGTCGTTTACATCGGTGCTGCCGTGGCGCTCGCGAAGCATGTCCGCAAAGATCGCCTCGATCGCGTGCATGGCGCGCCGTTCCCGCCGTTTTCTCGTTGCAACCGCCAGCAGGGCTTTGTGCGGGTGCACGAAAGATTCGGACGCGTCGAGTTGTTCGAAGTGTGCAGCGAGTGCGTCGAGTTGCTCGTCGGAGGCCGCGCTCATGCCACCCCAGCTCGCGAGGCCCATTCGATGCGCGAGGCGCTTGGTGAACGCGAACAGCTCGAGCGAGCCTGACTCGCCGAGTGCGGAAAGCTCAACGTCGACCACTTTGTGGAGATGGTCGAGGTAAACTTCCACATCGTCGCGGGCGAACAGATCGTGTGGAAGGGTGCGACGACCTTCGAATAGCTCGATCGGCACCTTGTGGCTCAGCAGCGTGAGGTCTGCGAGCGCTTTGCTCGCGGTTTCTTCCGGCAGACGCCAAAGGTTTCGAACGCCCACAGGTGAGAAGAGGCAAAATAACCGATAGCCAAATGCGTCGACGAGAAATGTATCGCCAAGCCGTTCGCGGCAGTTGCTGAAGAACTCGGTGGGATCTCGAACCAGGGCACGCCCCGCGCCAACCCACGGCAGGCTTCCCGAGACGATCGGTGGCATCGGATCGATCGATGGACGGTTCCGGCTGATCGCAGAAATCGCGCCGCGCACCCGAGCGATTGCAGCCGAGATCGGACCCCGCGTGACGATGCCGTAGCCCTCCACCATGTTCACGACGTTGGGGAGATTGACCGCGAGCTTGAGATCGCCCTCGACACGGACCTTGCCCGACATGAAAGCACGCATCGGGTTCATTTCGCCCGTGGTCAGCGCAACCCAGTCGTCGGACGCGACGTGAATCGATGCGTCCTCTTTCGGGCCATCGCCCGTGCTGACAAATGGGGAAGAAGCGCCTCGTTTGAGATTGAGTGTCCACGTGCCGCCGTGCTTTCCGGAGAGAACGAACCTGAATACCGCATCGGGCTGCGTTGCAGCGTCGGGGTTGTCCCGCGCAGCCTCCTCGAACGCTGTAAAAAATTCGCCTGGAGTATGCATCGTCGGCGGCTTGCGCCCGCTCGAAGGATGGCACAGAGCCCTGTGCAGTGGCAGATGCGCTGCGAAATAGCTCGAAGATGGACTCAGATGAGCGAAAGCCTCGCGGGGAAGAGCTCTTTTTGGACCTGGACGGCCGGGGCCGGATTCGCGTGGTCGAGTTCAAGGGGCCCAAGGGTGCGCCCACCCTCGTGTTGCTCCACGGCCTGGGTGCAACGGGACGGCTCAACTGGTTTGCTGCGTTTCCAGAGCTTGCGCGGCGGTACCATGTGGTGGCGGTGGACCACCGTGGCCACGGCCAGGGGATTCGCACGCGCTGGTTTCGACTGAAGGATTGCGCGGACGACGTCATTGCTGTGGCCGACCAGCTTGGCATTGATCGGTTCATTGCAGTTGGTTATTCGATGGGCGGTCCGATCGCCAAGCTTTGCTGGAACAGGCACCCGACGCGCGTGCGTGGCCTGGTGCTCTGCGCAACGTCCAGGTACTTCACGCCACAGCAGTTTCCCATCCTGACCCGTGCGATTCTGCCAGGCGCCGTGGTCGGCGCTCGATTGGCGCCCAAGTTGGTGCTCGGGCAGATCATCGCAAGCATGGTCAAGACGGTGCCGGCCCAAGAGGGCAAAGACTTCGTCCGCCGTGAGATGTCGGGGAGCGATCCGGCAGCGCTCGCCCAGGCAACGCGAGCGGTACTTCGCTTCTCGTCACGCAACTGGGTGTCGAACATCACGGTGCCGACCGCGGTCGTGATCACGACGCGAGACGAGATTGTGCCCACGCGACGTCAGTACGCGCTGGCCGCGGCGATTCCCGGTGCCAAATCGTTCGAGGTCCACGGCGACCATTTCGCGTGCGCCGCCCGAAACTCGAACTTCGTGCCGCAGTTGGCCGCAGCCTGTGAGCATGTAGACGCCGTGGCGAAGAGGCGACACGCTCCGGCGGCATGAGCGGCTCGTTTCAAAGTTGGTCCGCTTTTTTTCATTCGACGATGCGGATGAGGTGCGTCGGGGCCGTCGTGAGATGCGTATCGTCGATTGCGTTCAAGGAGGCTCGGACTTCGCCTTCGTGCGCATGGTGCGTCAGGATGGCGATCGTCGCGGTGCCGTCGTCGCCGGCGTCCCTATCCTGAACCATCACCTCGATGGAAATGCCGGAGTCGCTCAGCTTGCCGGAGAGCGCCGCGAGGACACCCGATTCGTCCCTCACCGAAAACCGAAGGTAGTAGCGGGACGACAGTTCGGCGATTGATTGAAGCTTCCGCTCGCCGTCGGATGGGAGGTGCCATCGCCGCACGGGCGCGCCGGCGAGTGAGTTTTTCGCGATGTCGATGATGTCGCCCGCGACGCTGGTCGCCGTTGGCCCAGCGCCAGCCCCGAGGCCGGATAGGAAGCTCGGCCCGACCATCTCACCTCGGATCGCGACGGCGTTGAGGGCGCCGTCGACGTGGGCTAGCGGATCGCTCTTTGGCACCAGTGCTGGATGGACTCGCAAATCTAGCGCACCGCTCTCGAGCCGCTCTGCCACGGCCAGGGGCCGAATCACATAGCCGAAGTTTCGCGCGTACTGGATGTCGCGTGGATCGACCTGCTCGATGCCCTCGGTCAGGAAGTCGCTCGGGAGCACGCGAGCCCCGAACGCGAGGCCCGCGATGAGCGCTAGCTTGTGGCCCGCATCGCCTCCGGTGATGTCGAGGGTCGGGTCCGCTTCGGCAAACCCAGCCTCTTGCGCGGCCTTGAGCGCGTCGGCGAACGCCGCTCCTTCGTTGGCCATGCTGGACAAGATGTAGTTGCTGGTCCCGTTGATGATGCCTCGGACGGAACGAATGTGATCGGAAGCGAGCGACTCTCGAATCACGCGGATCACGGGGATGGCGCCAGCCACCGCGGCCTCGAAATACAAATCACAGCCATTGGCTGCGGCAAGGTCGAACAGAGCCGCGCCGCGCTCGGCCAGCAGCGCTTTGTTCGCGGTGACGACGTGCTTCTTCGCCTCCAATGCGGCGCGCACCAAACGCTCGGCAACGTCGACGCCGCCGATGAGCTCGACGACGATATCGACGTCGTCCCGCTTGGCGAGCTCAAACGCGTCGTCGAGCAAAGCGATGTTCGGATCCAGAGCGCGAACGATGGCGAGCCGGGCGGGGTCCTTATCCGCCACGGCGGCAAGCCGGACTGGCGCGCCTGCTCTCGCGCGGATGACGTCCGCGTGCTGGAGCAAGACCTTCACCAGGCCTTCCCCGATCACGCCACATCCACAGATTCCAACCCGAATTTCGCGTTTCAATCCAGTACCTCCGAGAAACGGCCACGGTAGCACGATGGCTGGTTTCACCAAAAGTGCGCCATGCGGGCGGTCGCGCGCGGCTGCTACAGTCTACGCGGCGACCCATGCAGCATCCAACGACCGACGACACGCTATTTCCGTTCGACAATAGCTACGCGCGCCTGCCCGAGCGTTTTTTTTCGCGCCTACCGCCAACACCGGTGTCCGCGCCGCGCTTGATTCGCCTGAACGAGAGCCTGGCCCTTCAGCTGGGTCTGAGTCCAACGCGATTGGCCACGTCGGAGGGGATCGAGGCCCTGGCCGGGAACCGAGTGCCCGAAGGCGCCGAACCCTTGGCCATGGCGTACGCAGGCTTTCAATTTGGGAGCTGGGTGCCGCAGCTGGGCGACGGGCGAGCCATTCTTCTCGGGGAGTTGATCGATCGCGAGGGTCTCCGTCGCGATGTTCAACTCAAGGGCTCAGGTCGTACCCCGTTTTCTCGCAACGGAGATGGGCGCGCCGCACTCGGCCCCGTGTTGCGCGAGTACATCATCAGTGAGGCAATGGCCGCCTTGGGCATCCCCACCACGCGTTCGCTCGCTGCGGTGGCGACGGGCGAGCGGATTCGGCGCGAGACTGACCTGCCGGGCGCCGTCCTGACGCGGGTGGCGCAGAGCCACATCAGGGTCGGGACGTTCCAGTTCTTTGCAGGAAGGCGCGACGAAGCCGGCGTCCGCGTCCTGGCCGATCACGTCATCGCCCGTCATTACCCAGAGGCCCGTGAAGCAGACAATCCGATCCTCGGGCTGCTCGGCGCCGCGATCGACCGGCAGGCGGAGTTGGTCGCCCGCTGGCAGTTGGTGGGTTTCATTCATGGGGTGATGAACACCGACAACATGTCGATTGCTGGAGAGACGATCGACTATGGCCCGTGTGCGTTCATGGACAGCTACCACCCCGACACGGTCTACAGCTCCATCGATCATCGGGGGCGATACGCATACGGCAATCAACCGTCGATCGCGCAATGGAACCTCGCCGGGCTCGCGAACGCGCTGTTGCCACTCATCGCAGACGACCAAGACACTGCGGTCGTGCTGGCGACGGAGATGATTCAATCGTTTCCGATTCGGTTCGAGCATTACTATCGACCCGGCTTGCACCGAAAGCTCGGCCTCACCGAGGCTCGGGACGGGGACCTCGAGCTCGCTCAGGATCTGCTCAGACGGATGGCG
>JAOTXX010000128.1 GCA_029862185.1 Myxococcales bacterium | reverse complement strand
GATGTGGCCACGCCGATCGAAACGAACGGCAGTATTGGCCAGGCCCAATACGAGTGCACGATCGCGCTCCACCTGAAGGTGAGATAATGGGCCAGCCCAGCGACCAGAAACGCGATTGGCACGAGGTCGCGCGCTTCGGCCCTAGAACGCACGAGCCGAGCTCCCCACGCGACGAGCCACGCTCCGCAAAGCCCCAAGATCGGGCCTGTGAACATGAGCTCAGGGACCACGACCAGGTGCGTTCGAAAGCGCCGCCACGAAAGCGCCCGTCGTGCGTTGAATGTGCTGGTCAGCTCGTCGAGATTCCCCGTCAACCACTCGACCAGCACCAAGTGCCCGACGAACAGCAACAACACCCATCCACAAAACACCACCAGCTGCAATAGGGCGACAGTCCTCTCTTGTTGCCTACGGCCTGGCGATTGGTCGCGCCCCACCGCGGCGGTCCAGTGGACGGCGATGCACAGCGCAATGGTATAGGCGGGCCAATCCCAGGTGGCGGCCATGGTGAAGGCGCCGAGGAAAAGAATGAAGGGAGGCCACCGCCACGGCGCAGCGTCCCTCGAGCGCACGTAGAGGTAGAGCGTGAGCACGCTCCAGAAGATGAAGCCTGCCGAGTGGTTGGCCATGTTCGTGTAGATCGCGTTGATCGGCAGGGCGACGTAGACCGCGGCAGCCAAGAGCCCATGAGCGTCGCTCCATAGCCTCCGCACCACTGCAAACAGCATGCAGAGGGCCGCGACGCTCCAGAACGCGGCGACGAGTCGGATCGATAGCTCACGGTCACCGAAGATGCGGATGCTCACCAGGTTGTGAAGGTGAAGCCCCAACGGCGCGTGCGTGTACAGGCGTTCCTTCTTTGGGGGGACGTTGGCGGTGTCGTATTGAAGCGGAAAGAGCTCGCCCCATCGCAGGGTGTTGCGCGCGCCGCTGTGGTAGGCGGCGCCATTCCAGCCGTTGTGGCCACGCGTCCACTGGTCGGCCACACCCCACAGTCCAAGGAAAATCTGAAACGCGAGCAAGACGGCGAAAGCCGCGTAGACGAGCGCTCGCCTGCCACCGACGCGATCAGGGCACATCCGTCGCGAGTATGGCCGCTTGGGCCGAAGGCGTCAGCTTTCGAGAAGCCGTCGCGCGACCACGTGAGCCTGGATCTCGTTTGCCCCCTCGAAGATGCTCAGCACGCGTGAGTCCACCAGAAGCCGAGAAGCCGTGTATTCCTCCGCATACCCGTTACCGCCGTGGATTTGCACGTTGGCGTCCGACGACTCCCAGGCAGCCCGAGTCGCCAACAGCTTGGCCATTCCGGCTTCGAGATCGCAACGCTTCCCGTCGTCTTTCTCGCGGGCGCTGAAGTAAGTCAGCTGCCGGGCCGCTTGGATGCGCGCAACCATTCGGCCGATCTTGCGAGCCACGCGCGGGAACTGGAAAATCGGACCCCCAAACTGCTCACGCTCGGTGGCGTAGAGAAGTGCATCTTCGAGCGCGGCTTGCGCCAGTCCAACCCCGCGCGCAGCGGTTTGGATGCGCGCGCTTTCGAAAGTCCGCATGAGTTGTTTGAATCCCGCGCCTTCCTCGCCGCCAAGAAGCGACTCTGCGGGCAACATGAAGTTGTCGAAGCTGAGCTCGTACTCCTTCATGCCACGGTAGCCGAGCACTTTGATCTCGGTTCCGGTAAGCCCCTTATCGACGAACTCCGGTTCTCCGTCTTCGCCCGTGAGGCGGGTCTTTTCTGCGAGGAACATGGAGAGCCCGCGGTAGCCAGGGTGGTCCGGATTCGTGCGCGCCAGGAGAGTCATCAGGTCGGCACGAACCGCGTGCGTGATCCACGTTTTGGCTCCGTTGACGACGTAGCTGCCGTCGTCTTGCTTCACAGCTCTGGTGCCGAGGTGCGCGAGGTCGGAGCCGATGTTGGGCTCGGTGAAGACGGCGGTTGGAAGAACCTCGCCAGCGGCGATCTTGGGGAGCCACTTCTGTTTCTGTTCCTCGGTGCCGCCGCCCATGATGAGCTCGGCGGCGATTTCCGCCCGGGTGCCCAGGGAGCCTACGCCGATGTAGCCGCGAGTGAGCTCTTCGGTGACGACGCACATCGCGACCTTGCTCATGCCGAGGCCGCCATACTCCTCTGGAATCGTGAGCCCGAACACGCCGAGCTCGCTCATGTGGTCGACAATGTCCATCGGGATGAGCACGTCGTTGCGGTGGATGTCCTGTGCCTGCGGAATTACTTCGCCATCGACGAACTTCGCGAACTGGGAACGAATTTCGCCCAACATCTCGTCGCCGTAGCCTGGGTTTGGAAAGCCGTCGTCGCGAGCTCGGGCTGCAAGCTCGAGGTAGACCGCCCCGTTGGAATGCTGATCGGCGAACGCGATGAGCTCTGGGCGGAGCAAGGTTTCCATCAGGTCTGCCTGGGTGAGGCAAAGCTCGTCGAGGCCAATGTTTTCGCAGGCGCCGAGGTCGACTCCACCCACCAGGGTTCGGGCCACCTCGCCGACGTATGCGCGGGCGATCTTGCTCTCGTATTCGCCGTCTACGCGCTCGGCCCAAAGCGCCAGCTGGCGGCAAGCCTCGAGCTCGGTAGCCAAATAGGCGAGGGCATGGGCGCCAAGCTGGTTCTCGTTGAGCTTGCTCCCGCTGATGCGGTCTCCTTCGGAAAGCTTGGCTTTGATGTTGTCGTGCGCGCGCCGGTAGAGAGCCTCGATCGCCTGGATGACTGCCTGCATGCGTACTCCTAACCGCGCGCGATCGCGGCGCGGGTTTCCTCGAGATTCTTGAGGCCGGGGCGTGGGGCACCGACCAAGCACGAGACCGTCCCGTGGAGCTTGTTCTGGTACATGAGCTGATGTGCCTCGGGGATTTCGTCCCAGGTGAACAGCCGCGTCATCACCGGCTTGATCTTGTCTTGAATCACCAAGCGGTTGGCACGACTAGCCGAATCCGCATCCGCGAAATGAGAGCCGATGATCCTCTTTTGGCGCATCCACAGATGCCGCACGTCGAAGTTGAGGTTGTAGCCGGTCGTGGCGCCGCAGATCACAATACGCCCGAACTTCGTCGCGAGAAAGACACTAGCCGGGAACGTCGCTTTGCCGACGTGCTCGAACACGACATCGGGGCCCTTGCGTTCTCCGAGGATTTCCCAGACGCGCTTCCCGAAGGCCTTGATATCGCCCACGTGCGCCTTCTCCTCTTCGGCGGTCATGCCGTCGCGGTACTGGAGGGCAGGGAACTCTTTTCGATTGATGACGCCATGTGCGCCGAGCTGCATGACCAGCTCGGCCTTGTCATCGCTCGAGACCACTCCGATCGCCCGAGCGCCAGCGACTTTGCAGAGCTGAACGGCAAACACCCCGAGGCCGCCACCAGCCCCCCAAACCAAGACGTCTTCACCGGGCTCGATCTCGGCCCGGTCGATCAACATTCGGTGTGCCGTGTAGTAGACGAGGCCGTAGCTCGCAGCCTCTTCCCAACTCAGGTGCGGCGGTTTCGGAAGCACCTGCTGACCTTGGACCTTGGTGAACTGGGCGAACGATCCATCTGGAGTTTCGTAGCCATATATCGTTTGCAAGTCGTTGGCGCCCGGGTTCACCAAGTGGTTGCAATGAAGAACGATCTCGTCGCCGACCTTGTGATCGTTCACCGCCGAGCCGACCGCCCAGACGACACCCGCCGCGTCCGAGCCTGCGATGTGAAAGTCGAGCCCGTGACCCTTCAAGACGTTGACCGGCTTTCCAAGGCCCGCCCAAACGCCGTTGAAGTTCACACCTGCGGCCATGACTTGAACGAGGACTTCGTCGGGGCCGAGGTTCCATACGGGGACCTGTTCTTCTTGGAAAGATTGCTTGGGCTCTCCGAAGCGCTCGGGCCGGATCACGTAGGCGTGCATTATTTCGGGCACGACACCTACCTCGGGGAGCTGACCGATGGGTACGATTTCAGGGCGTTCACTCATGTCTTCCTCATGAAGTCTGGCGGAGCGTTGCTACATACTCTCCGCTCAGACGTTCGCAAAGGCTCAACGGGGTCTCGCCCTCGTCGAGCTCTCGTTCGGCGCGGGCTGTGAGCTCCGCCAAACCGTGTAGGGTCGAGACCCCATGGTCGCCATGCTTGCGCATGAAAAGGTCTAGCACCCACTGCACTTCGCCCTGGGCCCGACGCGCCCCGAGGGTGGGTTCGAGATGTTTCCGATGGGCATCGAGCGCATCGATGAGCTCTTCAATTCCGGTGCCTTCGGTCGCGCTCGTGGCGATGATCGGGGTTTCCCAGTCGCCGTCTTCCCGGCCACTTGCCCCGACCGCGTGCGCAGTGCGAAGCGCCCCTTGGAGGTCGGCGACCGCGCGCCGGGCCAGCTCTTCTTGGTCGGCTTTGTTTACAACAAGTATATCGGGAATTTCCATGATCCCAGCCTTGAGAAACTGAAGCACGTCGCCGCTTCCCGGCTGAATGACCAAGACGACCGTGTCCGCGACGTGCACGATGTCGATCTCGGATTGGCCGACGCCGGTCGTTTCGATCACGACCACGTCGTAGGCGGCCGCGAGAACCCGGACGGCGGAATTCGCGGCATACGCCAGGCCACCGACTTCCCCCGCGGTCGCCAGTGAGCGGACGAACAAGCCCTCGTCCGAAGGGTCGAAGCTCATGCGAACGCGATCACCGAGCAACGAGCCTCCGGAGACGATGCTCGAAGGATCGACTGCCACGATGCCCATCGTACGGCCCCGTGCACGGACCGCACGCGCGATCGCCGAGGTGAGGGTGCTCTTGCCGACGCCAGGCGGGCCCGTGAGCCCGACCCGGTGTCCCCCGACGGCCCTTGGAGCGCCTTTGAGTGATCCCAGCAGCGCGGCGACCCGATCCTGGGCGTCGGCCCGTTTGTCTTCGACGAGGTTCAGCGCACGGGAGACCGCCGCCTTCTCGGCGCGGATCACTCGCTCGGCGTCATCTGGGGGATCACTCGGCGGCATGCTGGCGGTCCACCAGATCGATCAGGTCGTTCATGATGTGATCGAGCTCGAAGTGCTTCGGTGTGTAGACCGCGGCCACTCCCTCGCGACGCAGCCTTTCGGCGTCCGCCTCGGGGATGATGCCGCCGACCACCACGGGGACGTCCGACAGGCCCGCCGCGCGGAGACGCTCGACCACTTCCGGCACGAGCGCGAGGTGAGAGCCACTCAGGATGCTGAGCCCGATGAGATGCACCCCCTCTTCGAGGGCGGAGGCGACGATCTGCTGAGGCGAAACCCGGATGCCTTCGTAGACGACGTCGAAACCGACGTCGCGTGCCTTGATGGCGATCTGCTCCGCGCCGTTCGAATGTCCGTCGAGGCCTGGCTTACCCACCAGCAGCTTGGGACGTCGCCCCATACGGACCTCGAGCTCGCCAAGCCGCCGTCGAAGCCGATCGACGACCTCCGCGGCAGCTCCCGAGCGCGATGCTTTCACCGTCGCGCCGGCGACACCCGTCGGCGCTCGATACTCGCCCCAAATGGCGCGAAGGGTGTTCGCCCATTCCCCCGTCGTAACTCCCGCGTGCGCCGCGGCGATGGACGCCGGCATGATGTTTTCGTCTGAGCGAGCCACGCGCCGAATCTCGGCGATGGCGCGCTCGACCGAGGAAGCGTCGCGCTCTGCTCTCCAGCGCTCGAGCGCTTCGATCTGCTTTTTCTCGACAGTGGGGTCAACCGTCAGGATCGCGTCGTCTAGATTTTCGACGAGGGGCGAGGGAGCTCCCTCGGTGTACGCGTTGACCCCGATGACCACCTGCTCACCACTTTCGATTGCACGAAGGCGGGCCGCGTTTGATTCGACGAGCTTCTGCTTGATGTAGCCGGTCTCGACCGCCTCGACCGCACCGCCGCGGTTCAGGACCTCTTGCACCTCCGCCCATGCAGATTCGACCAGATGCTGGGTCTCCGCCTCGACGACTTCGCTTCCTTCGAACAGGTCAGCATACTCCAAGAGGTCACTTTCGTAAGCGAGGATTTGCTGAGCCCGCAGCGACCATTGCTGATCCCAAGGGCGTGGGAGCCCGAGCGCTTCGTTCCATGCGGGCAGCTGGACGGCACGTGCCCGCGCGTCTTTGCTGAGCGTCACCGCGAGCATCTCGAGCACGATTCGAATGATGTTGTTCTCCGGTTGCTGCTCGGTGAGCCCGAGAGAGTTCACCTGAACGCCATAACGGAAACGACGCTGCTTCGGATCGGCGACACCATAGCGTTCCCGAGTCACTCGGTCCCAAAGCTCGACGAACGCACGCATCTTGCACGTTTCCTCGACGAATCGAATCCCCGCATTGACGAAAAAGCTCATGCGGCCGACGACTTTGCCGAACTCGCTGTCCGGGATCCGACCGGTAGCCTTGACCGCGTCGAGCACGCCGATCGCCGTGACCAATGCATAAGCGAGCTCTTGGGTCGGCGTCGCGCCCGCCTCTTGCAAGTGGTAGCTACAGATGTTGATCGGGTTCCACTTCGGCACCTCGATCACGGTGTAGCTAATCAGGTCGGTGATCAGCCTCATCGAAGCTGCCGGCGGAAAGATGTGCGTGCCTCGGGACAGGTACTCCTTGATAATGTCGTTTTGGGTCGTCCCGCGAAGCGCGGCGCGATCGGCGTTCTGGTCTTCGGCAACCGCGATATACAGCGACAACAACCATGCGGCGGTCGCGTTGATCGTCATCGACGTGTTCATTTGCTCGAGCGGCAGGCCTTCGAACAGGGCGCGCAAGTCACCGAGGTGGGAGATCGGCACCCCCACCTTGCCGACTTCGCCGCGCGCAAGCGGGTCGTCCGCGTCGTAGCCGGTTTGCGTGGGAAGGTCGAAAGCGACGCTGAGGCCTGTCTGGCCCTTGGCGAGATTCGTTCGGTAGAGCTCGTTCGACGCCGCCGCGGTGCTGTGGCCGGCGTAGGTCCGCATAATCCACGGTTTGTCGCGTTTGGGCTTGCCACTCGGAGCCATGC
>JAOTXX010000053.1 GCA_029862185.1 Myxococcales bacterium | reverse complement strand
CACGATCGACCGCCCATCGGGCGCCGCCGAGCAGCATCTGCGTCATCTCGGCGTCATCGAGGTGTATGCCGCCAGTGCTTCCGAGGCCGGCGGGAATGTGCCCAAAGAGAGCATCGACGAGCCGCTTTTTCACCGGTTCGACGTCGCCCGCCTGCAGGCCGGTCCGCAGGCACCGGACACCGCACGAAATGTCGAAACCGACGCCTCCAGCAGAGACGACACCACCTTCGTCTGCGTCAAAGGCGGCCACCCCGCCAATGGGAAAGCCGTAGCCCCAATGCCCATCGGGCATGACGTAGCTCGCCTTCACGATTCCGGGGAGCATCGCAACATTGCTTGCCTGCACACGGACTTTGTCGTCCATGCCCTCGAGCAGCGCCCGGTCGGCGTAGAAGATCACCTGGGCACGCATCTTGCCACTGGCTGGCAGCCGCCATTCGTCTTCGGAGATCTGCTGAAGTGGGGTGATATCCATCGTGCCCTCCGGCTACCTCGCTCACACGTCGACCACACACTGTGCGACCCACTGCCCTTCATCGTCCCTGCCGACTCGAAGCTCGGTGAACGTTGCGCCTTTGGGTTCTACCACGGGCGTGTGGCGCAGCCGATCGACGTGTTCGCCCTCAGCCTCTGCCGAGAGCCGAAGCCGGTCGATGGTCACGCGGAAGCGGCCGAACAACATCGAGCGCGTCATCATCTCGTAGATGAGTGCGTTCAGCCAGTCGACGAGCAGCACTTCGAGGTTGGGCGCCTCACAGCTGATCGCCACTCGTTCGTCGCTGCGCACCAGGCTCGGGTCGGTGACCACGGCCGTGAGTCCGAGGGCCGCCTGCTCAAAGGCGATGTCCGGCGATGCCCCTCGGCCTCGCACGCCGATGTCAGCCTCATGCGGAAAGTGCTCCCAGCTAGCCATGGGCGCCCGAGGTCATGCCGTTACGACTCCACTTCGCCGATCAGCTCCACCGTGCTGGCCTGCGGGCCGTCCTCGCCTTCACCCTCTGCTAGCACGTACCGCACGAGACTGCCGATGCGGAGGTCGTCGAAGGCCGCGTTGAGCACGGCGTTGCGATGAAAATACACTTCGACTTCGTCGGGCCCCTCCAGAAAGCCATAGTCCTCGGCGAGATAGTGCTTGGTGACTTGCGCGCGCCTCGGAGGCTCGTGGTGCTTGACCTTGCCCCGTCGTTTCCGGACTAGGTCTTGAAGTTGACGCTGAGCCGCACGGAAGGCGTCGCGAAGCGCAACGTAGATGTTCTCGTGGGCGTGGTCCTTGGGCCCCTGGTGACTGACCACGACTTGACCGCCCGGGACGGTGATGTCGATGCGAACGGCGTAGAGCCTACCATGGTGCGAATGCCGATGAGGCGCCTCGACCACCACGTCGCAATGGACAATCGGCTCGTAGAATTTCTCTAGCTTGGCGGCGTGCTCCTCCACCCACTTTTGTACGGCGTCGGAAGGTTCCATCTCCTTGAAAGTGATTCGGACGGGTTGTTGCATGGATACACTCCGCTACTGATTTGAACACGCAAAGTCCGTGCCGTCTGATCCCCGACGGCTTTAGCTAATTCCCGCCAAATCGTCCGCCAACCCGCGCAGATCCTGCGCCTGGGGTCGTGCGAGGCGTCGGTTTTTCGCTCGTAGCCGAGCGCCGCCGAGAGGCAGAGGTCTTGCCCTCCTGGCGACGAAGAGGGAGAAGTACCCGGTGACGCGTTCCGCGTCGCGCGCGGGGTCATGCCTGTTCGTAATGCCGACATCGCCGACCTCTTCGATCGAATGGCTGCTCTGCTCGAGATCCAGGGGGCCAATCCATTCCGGGTGCGCGCCTATCGGAACGCTGCCCGAACGCTGAACGGATTACCGCGAAGCGTCGCCGACATGCTCGCAGAGGAAGAGGACCTCACGAGGCTATCCGGAATTGGAAAGGATCTGGCCGGGAAGATCGCCGAGGTCGTCGATACGGGGCATCTCGCTGCGCTCGAAGAGGTGATGAGGGAGGTGCCCGCGGGGCTCGTCGATCTCACTCGGCTGCCAGGATTGGGCCCGAAGCGCGTCAGGGCTCTGCACGAGGAATTGGGAATCCGTGAAGTCACGGGGTTGCAGCGCGCTGCAAGAAAGCACCGCATTCGCGAGCTCGCAGGATTCGGAGCAAAGACGGAGCAACGAATTCTCGAGTCGCTGTCGAGGCATTCGCCAGAAGAGCGACGACACAAGCTCGCCGACGTCGAGGAGGTAGCGAGGTTCTACGTCGACTTTCTCCAAGCCATTCCCGGCGTCAAAGACGTCGTCGTCGCCGGAAGCTATCGTCGCCGGAAGGAAACCGTCGGGGACCTGGACATTCTGGTCACCTGCAAGACTGGCTCACCCGTGATGAAGGGCTTTGTCGAGTACGACGAAGTGGACGAGGTCGTCTCGCGCGGCACGACGCGGGGTACCGTCTTGTTGCGGTCTGGTCTTCAGGTGGACCTGCGCGTAGTCGCACAAGTCTCCTACGGCGCAGCCTTGTACTACTTCACGGGCTCCAAGGCGCACAACGTCGCGGTCCGCGCGATCGCGGTGAAGAAGAAGTTGAAGATCAACGAATACGGTGTTTTCAAGGGCGACCAGCGGGTTGCAGGCAAGACCGAAAATGAGATTTTCAAGGCCGTGGGGCTTCGCTACATCGAACCCGAACTCAGAGAGAACCGGGGAGAGATTGAAGCGGCAAAGAAAAACCGACTGCCGCATCTGGTTCGCATCAGCGACATCCGTGGCGATCTGCACGCGCACAGCGATGCTACCGATGGGCATGATTCGTTACGAGAGATGGCCGGAGCGGCCAAGAAGCTCGGCTACTCGTACCTCGCGATCACCGACCATTCGAAGCGCGTCACCATCGCCCATGGAATGGACGAGAAGCGTCTCCGGCGGCAACTCGATGCGATCGATCGTTTGAACGCGAAGCTCGACGGGATTCGCGTCCTCAAGGGAGTCGAAGTGGACATCTTAGCCGATGGTACGCTCGATTTGAGCGATAGCGTCTTGAGGCACTTGGACCTCACCATCGGTGCCATCCACAGTGGTTTCAGCCTGGGTCGAGACAAGCAATCGGAACGGATCATCCGTGCTATGGACAACCCCCACTTCAACATCTTGGCCCATCCGACGGGACGCCTGATCAACGAACGACGGGGCTACGATGTCGACATGGAACGCGTCATGGAGGCAGCCCTCGAACGCGGTTGCTATCTCGAGCTAAACGCGCAGCCCGAGCGCCTCGATCTCCGTGACATCCATTGCCGCATGGCCAAGGATATGAGTCTTATGGTTGCCATTTCGACCGACGCGCACTCGACGAGCCACTTGGAGTACATGCGCTTTGGCGTGAATCAGGGTCGCCGGGGATGGCTCGAGCCCGAGGACGTGCTCAACACCCGACCCTGGCGCGACCTCAAGAGGCGATTGGCGCGACGCTGAACGCTTCACGCAGAATGTGCGCCTGGGCGTAGTGTGGTCGGGGTCACACCAAGTGCTCGGGAGCCCAGTTCAGCGGCTATTTGCTTGCTCCATCTACCAACGCACGTTCATGAAGCGCGAGGCCAGCTTTTGGCCCGGTTGTTGCTTCATCTGGTCTTGCTGCGGGCGCCCCGCGGCGGGAAGGAAAGACAAAATGACACTCATAAAAAGAGGGCGTGACCCGCTAGCCGGATTTGGAAACTTGCAGGAAGTGGTTCGGGACATGTTGGCGACCTGGCCGTTTGGGGAGCGAGAGGCGCTGTCGATTGCCGATTGGGCGCCTTCCTGCAACGTCTCCGAGACTGCCGAGGAGTACCGGATCGAGGCGGAGTTGCCCGGCGTCAAACAAGAGGACTTCGAGCTCAAGGTCGACGACGGGGTGCTTACCCTCCGCGGTGAACGCAGCGAGGAAAAAGAAGAGAAAGGCAAGAAGTATCATCGCGTCGAAAGCTCGTATGGGAGCTTCATGCGGAGCTTCACGCTGCCCGCCGACGCCGACGAAGGCAAGGTCGAGGCCGAGTACAAAGACGGCATGTTGAAGGTGCGAATCCCGCGCACGGCGTCGAAGGGATCCACGGCACGGACCGTCGAGATTAAGTCGTAGGCGGGAGCAGCCGATGACACGGACACCGCTTCGAATCCACGATGGAGCCGGGGCGGAGGTTCACGCTCGGGCCATCATTTCGGACCTCGGTTGATCGATATGGATTCCAGCGAACAGCGTCGTCGTATGGTGGAACGCCACGTGGAGGCGCGCGGCGTTCATGACGCCGCGGTGCTCGACGCCATGCGTGCCGTGCCACGCGAAGCGTTCCTTCCGGAGAACTTAGCGGAGTTCGCCTACGATGACACGCCCCTGCCCATCGAAGAAGGGCAGACGATTTCCCAGCCGTTCATCGTCGCGGCGATGGCCGAGGCGTTGAAGCTCGGGCCTCATGACCGAGTCTTGGAGATCGGCACCGGTTCCGGCTATGCGGCCGCGGTTCTCGCTGAAATCGCTGGCGAGGTTTATTCGATCGAGCGTCATCGTGTGCTGGCTGACCATGCGACGCGCCGGCTTCAAGAGCTCGACTATCAGAACGTGCACGTTCTATGTGGAGACGGAACGCTGGGATGGCCCGAGCATGCGCCGTTCGATGCCATCCTGGTCTCTGCGGGGGGGCCGGAAGTTCCCCGTGTCCTCGTCGAGCAACTCGCTCCCGGCGGCCGAATTGTGATCCCGGTTGGACCCGATCTGCGCGACCAACGCTTGTTGCGCGTTACCAAGGACAGCACCGGGCAGACGAACACCGAGGATCTGGGTGGGGTCCGTTTCGTGCCCCTCATCGGCGCCGGAGGGTTCGGGGAGGGCGCTGAAGCGCCGAGCCAGAAGCGCATCCCCCGTCCCGAGCGCCCAATCGCGCATTTGATTCGTGAAGCCTGCCGACCGATCTCCGACATCGGTGAAGCTGAGCTCGGTCCGTTTCTCGAGCAGATCGGCGATGCGCGCGTCGTGCTTCTCGGCGAGGCCAGCCATGGTACGTCGGAATTTTATCGAATGAGGACTCGCATCACGACGGAGCTCGTCATGCGGCGGGGCTTCAACATCGTTGCGATCGAGGGGGACTGGCCCGACGCGGCCCGCGTCGATCACCATGTTCGCGGGCTGGACTTTCCTGTTCACGAAGATCCACCGTTCACGCGTTTCCCGACTTGGATGTGGCGCAATCGAGAGGTTCTCGAGCTGGTCGCCTGGCTGAAGTCACACAACGAGCTGATCAAAGACCCCGAGCGACGCGTGGGGTTTCACGGCCTCGATCTCTACAGCTTGTACAAGTCGCTCGATGCGGTGCTTCACTACTTGAATGATGTCGATCCCAAGGCGGCGAAGATCGCAGGCGAGCGCTACGCGTGCCTGTCCCCCTGGGAGCGCGATCCGGCTCTCTATGGACGCGCAGCGATCAGTAGAGGGTACGCCGAATGCGAGCGCCCCGTCGTTGCGGTCCTTCGCGACCTGCTGGAGCGGCGGCTTGACTACGCGAGGGCAGACGGCGATCGGTTTTTCGACGCGACGTCGAACGCGCACTTGGTTGCTGCCGCGGAGGAATATTATCGCGTCATGTACTACGGAGGGCCAGCGTCCTGGAACCTCCGCGACCAGCACATGTTCGACACCTTGGGGCGCCTCTTGGAGTTTCGGGGCTCGGATGCCAAAGCCGTGGTATGGGCCCACAATTCGCACGTCGGCGATGCCCGGGCGACCGAGATGGGGGCCGCGCGCGGCGAGCACAACGTCGGGCAACTCTGCCGCGAGAGATTCGGGGACGCCGTGTTCTCGATCGGCTTTGGAACCCATACGGGGACAGTCGCCGCCGCGACGGATTGGGACGGCCCGATGGAGATCAAGAAGGTCCGACCCTCGCACCCCAGCAGCTACGAGCGCCTTTGCCACGATAGCAGCGTGCCCGCGTTTCTGCTTTCGCTGCGCTATCCGTCACGTGACGCGGTTCGCGAGGAGTTGGCGTCACCGCGCTTGGAGCGGGCCATTGGCGTCATTTATCGACCTGAGACCGAGCTTGAAAGCCACTACTTCCAAGCCGCGCTGCCCTGGCAGTTCGATGCTTATGTTTGGTTCGATGAAACCCGCGCCGTTGACGCACTAGAACCAGAGGCGGCACGCGCCGAGGTTCCGCACGTCTACGGTTGAGGCACTCTACTCACGAGGGAGGCATCATGTCAGAACAGAAACAACAAGAAGGGCCAGCGCTGCACAGCGAGGTGGTGGCGCTGAGGAAACGACTTGAAACACTAGAAGCTCGGGTCACCGAGCTCGAGAAAGAGCTCCGAGAGACCCAAGAGATTGCGCCGTCCGACTAGCTTACGCCCAGGCGTGGCATCGACGCACATTAGGACAAATATCGAATCTCGATGGCTTCCACCAGCGCGTGGCGAAGGCCTTCAAACGCGCCGTCTGCCTGGCTCTTTCCCTCTAGCCCGCGCGCGGTCGACGCCAGCGTCTCATCATGGATCGCATGCGCCAGCCAATTGGAGAAATCGCCGTGGGCCGCATGATGCTCTAGCACTGTGGAGTCGCACAGCAGTAGCTCGCGGCGAAACGTTGCGAGGTTGTCAGCGCGAGCGCCAGTCACCCCGAAGTAGTTGCGAAATTGGAACATGTCGCGCGGCGGAAGGTGAGCGTCCGCATACTTGTGCCAGTGGCGCACGTGTTGAATGAAGCGTCGGCCCAGCTTGAATAGCTCGACTTGAGGGGAATCGCCCAGTCGCAGAAGCAATGCCTGCCCCTCTTGCGGTTCCGGCAGTCGATCGAGCGGGTCGATGTCCCATCGCTCACGCATGCCCTCGAGGGCCGCAGGATGTATCCCGTTCTCCCCTGGAATCGCGATCAAGAAATCGAAGTCCAACCCCGAAGAACGACAGAGTTGGGCCGGATCGTAAGTCACTAGGCAGAGGCCCTTCTGACTTTGGAACATGCGGCACGCCGCGCCCTCGTCGCCAAAAGGCACTTGCGCTTCGTCGACGATAATCCAATGGGGCAAGCCAGACCGCCTGCGCTCCTCATGGAGCGCCCGGAGCAACTCAGCCGCATACCGGCCTTGTCGTTCTTCGCCGAGTAAGGAGAGATCGACGACCAGGCTTCCAAGCTGCTGCCTCAGCAACTCTGGAACGCTCTCGGCTGGCGGTAGCGGTCCACTGCCTCCCAGGGCGACGACCTGATGCAGGTGTCCGAGGGGCCCATGGTCGCCCTCCGGGTCAAGGATGCACACGGAGTAGTCGAGCTCGACCAAGCGCTCCGCGAGAAGGCCTGCGGCATAGGACTTTCCGACACCGCTGTCCCCTACGAACAACACGTTGGCTTGGGACGCTGGCATCCTGACTCGGCCACCACTGTCCGACTGCCCCAGCGTAACCTGCCACCGACGCGACGCGGGCAATGGCGCACCGGCGAGGACCCGATCACGAAGGAAATCCGCGACGGCTTCCCCGGCGTTGGCCGTGAGAACCGTATCGGCTTCTCGCTTCAAGGAATCGACGGCATTGCCGACTGCAACGGCAAGCTCGCAGTGGCGAAGCAGAGCCAAGTCGTTCTCTGCATCCCCGATTCCGATTGTGCTGTGATACGAAATGCCAAGCCCTTCCAAGGCTTCGAGAAGACCCGAGCCTTTGGAAATCTCCGAGGGCAAGACCATCAGGGCCCCTCGGTTGCGTATCAACTGACAGTCCGCTCCGAGGCGTCGCACTTGCTCTAGAACGAGGAACTCATCTTCGCTGTTGCAACCGAGGAGCACCTGGCCCCGTTGAAAATACACACCAAGCTCGACCAACGGCGCGTCGAGCTCTAAAGGGACTGGCGCAGTCATTGCATGGGATACTCCACCCCGGCGTATCACGGCTCCGTTCTCTGCGACGATCACGTCGAACCATTGCTCCGCGTCGGGAAAAACGTGCAGCAGGTCCGACACCACTCTGCCGGTTACCAAGAGGAGCGCCATCCCAGCGTCGCGAGCCTCCGCCAAAGACGCGAGGACGCGTGCCTGGGGACGACCTCCTTCGGTCAGGGTCCCATCGAAATCGACGGCAATCGCTTTGAAGTATGAGGACATCACACCGATGGGATTCTCGGCACGTACCGCACGCAACACCCATGTCAACGCAAGGGGCGGGTGGGAACGGTAACACGCGCCGTGACAGAGCTCTGGATCGAACGACAGAAGCCCGATGAGCCAGGTTGGCCCCTCCGCAAAGGCGATCTCCTGCAGCGGATGCCACTGCCTCTGGGCTCAGTCGGGCTCGAGATCGACATGCTGAGCCTCTGGTGCAGCCTCGGTGAGCTCGGCTTCGAGACGGTCGATTTCACCGCCGATCGCGGCAGTGACCTCGCTCCCAAACTCGACCAAAAGGCGCTCGAGTGCCTGCGGTCCATTCAGCGTAGCCCAGGTCGCATCGAGATCCCGTTCGGCCAACAGACGCCGAGCGAGCTCACGACCATCGAAGGTGACTTCTGCTTTGAATCGGACAGCATCGGCTCCGAGTTGGGAGACTTTCACGTCTTGGATTCGGGCGACCAACGGGCTCTCTTCGAAGACTGCCATCATTCGGGCGATCGATTCGGAAGGAGGCGCGGCCCCAAGCAGATGGCGGCGGTTTCGATTGATGAGAAAGATCGCAGACGCGCCGAGCAGCAAACCGATGGCGACGGATGCGGCCCCGTCCCAGGCAGGGTTTCCGCTCAGCTCGGCCAAGCCGAGCCCCGTCATCGCGATCAGCACACCGAGCACGGCCGACGCGTCTTCGAGCACCACTGCTACGCCCATCGGATCGGGGCCCTTTGGTAGGTATTGCCAAACAGATTGGCCCGCTTGACGCGCTGATCGTCGAACGGCCGACAAGCCTACTGCGAGCGAAATGCTCTCTGCCACGAGCGACACCAGCATGATGACGAAGCCCAAGTCGAGGTGCTCGAGCGGCACCGGCGCCCAAATTTGCTGGGCCCCACGCACGACCGACACGCCGCTTCCGACAAAGAGTACCCCGGCGGCAGACAGCAGCGCCCAGATGTAGCGGGATTGGCCGAAGCCGTATGGGTAGTCGCTGTCAGGTCCGCGTCGCGACCGAGCGATCCCGACGAGCAAGAGGCTTTGATTCGTGAAGTCCGCGGCGGAGTGGATCACCTCCGCCATGATTGCGGTCGAGCCCGTGAGCAAGAAGGCGACCAGCTTGGCCGCTCCGACGACAAAATCGACGAATAGCGCGACGGCTACAGCGCGTGTGCTCGTCGTCATGCGCGCACTATAGCACCGACGGCTCGAAGAGTTCGACCGCCCAACTCGTTTCTGGTCACTCGACGAACGCTCAGTCGAGCAAGCGAGCGTCGAAGCCCTGGGCCGACAAGGCCTCCAACACCTGCTCCGCCTCTTCTTCACCGCGAAGCTGCAGCACCATGTTCACGATCGCCGCGCGAGCCGAGGAGGCGTCGAAGGCACGCTGGTGGCTGATCTCCATGATGTTGCTGTGTAGCTCCCCGAGCAGCTGGGTGACTTGGCCGAGGGCGCCGGGGGTGTCCGGCACCTCGACCTCGAGCCTCACCAGCCGGTGGCTGCGCACCATGCCTCGCTGCAGGACCGAGGACAGGGTCATCATGTCGATGTTGCCACCGCAGAGGATGGTGCCGACGTTTTGGCCCTGGTATCGCTCTTTGTATCTCATCGCTGCTGCGACGCCTGCCGCGCCAGCGCCTTCGACGACGGTTTTCTCGATTTCGGCGAGGACGAAGATCGCCTGTTCGATGTCGTCTTCAGTCACGAGGACGATATCGTCGACGTTGTGTCGAATGAGGTCCATGGTGAGGATGCCTGGTGATTTCACTGCGATGCCGTCCGCAACCGTGTCGTGGTTTGGGACGTCATTCGGATCGAGGCCGTGAAACGCATGGTGGGCCGACGGGTAGCGTTCGCTCTGCACGCCAACGATCTGGATGCTGGGGTGCAGCGCCTTGGCTGCGACTGCCACCCCGGAAATCAGCCCGCCACCACCGATTGGCACGAGGAGGGTGTCGATGCGATTCCCGGCCCCGAGCATCTCCAGTGCGAGCGTGCCCTGTCCCGCAATCACCGCTGGGTCGTCGTAGGGGTGAACCAGCGTCAGATCCCGCTCCCGTGCCAGCTCTCGAGTGAAGGCCTGCGTCTCGTCGAACTGGCTCCCGTGCAAGATCACTTCGGCTCCATGCGCACGGGTCTGCTCCACCTTGGAATTGGGGGTGCTGCGCGGCATGACGATGGTCGTCGGTATCCCGAGCCGCCTTCCATGGTAGGCGAGCGCTTGTGCATGATTGCCGGCGGACATGGCGATCACGCCCCGTCCGCGTTCCGCCCGGCTCAAGCTCAGCAAGCGATGGAGCGCTCCCCGCTCCTTGAATGAGGCGGTGAACTGTTGGTTCTCGAACTTCAAGTAGAGTTGCACGCCAGTCAGTGCCGACAGCGTTTTGGAAAGCTCGAACGGCGTGTGGACGATGCTCTGCCCGATGAGCTGGTGAGCGCGCCTGATATCATCGATGGTGACAGTCATGGTGAACCGGCGTGATGCATCGACAGGAAACCGTTGGGGACGAGGCTGGTGGCGAGCATGACTTCGTTGATGTCGCGGTGCTCCGACCAGGTGCGAGCATCTCGATGCTGAGGATGGCGCCAGAAGGACTCGATCTCCGGACCGAGCGCAACGTAGGGCGCCAGTGCTTTGATCTGCTCCTGCACCTCCGCACCTCGAGACATGTGCCGATGTCGCATTCCCACCTCGTTTTCGATCAGCGGGACTGCGGAGAGTCCGATTGCGAGCCCGAGCTCCCGAAAAGCCAGGCGACGAGATGCGGGATCGCTAAGGTCATTCCGCTGAGCGTAGCCCGCAAGACCTCGCACTGCTGCAGCGAGCAAGGCGTCCAACAGGTCAGACCCCGCGAATGCTCCGAGGGGCATCAACTGCGCAACGCGTGAGGCATCCGCCAGCAGGCCGCCCAGGCCAAGCGGGTCAGCGGTCGCCCAGTCCTGGCCCGTGACCATGGCTGCGAAGTCCGCGACCTCGTCCTCCAAGCCCTGGCTGCGTGGGGTGCTCGATTGCGTTGATTTCGTAGTTTGGAGCTGTGTGCAGGTGATGAAACCATCTAGCGGATCGTGATGGCCCATCGAGGAAACGAGTGGACGTGAAAGATCGGTGCTCATCTTCCATACCATCCGTCGACGGCTTCCATCCGCATAGGTGAAGGAATCGTGGGCCACCGCTGCGAGCTCCCGCGCCCAGTTACTGAACTGCGGCTGTCTCGTCCGCAGCCACACCTGGTTCAAGGCGTGCATCCATTTGGTCAAGTAGTGGAAATACTGGCCGTCCCGTTGCCACTCCAGTTGCTCATCGAAGGGTTCGCCGCCGGCTCGTTCGGGAAGTGTCTTGCCGATGCGCAAGCCGCCGCGAGTCGGGTGAGCCTCACCTTCCTGTGCACCGAGTCCGCTGATCCATCCGGTTCGCGGATCATCGCCACGATAGGATCCGAGCACGTGATGCACTTGGTCGACCAGGCGAAGCGCGAGCTCCTCATAGCGTTCTTCGCCGGTCGCCTGGGCCAAGCCGAGGAAATTGCAGACCGCGAAGGCATCGGTCCATAGGTAGCGCTGCGGAGGTAGGTCGGACACGAGCCCCGTGCGTTCTGCAAAGCGCATCATGAGGTCGCCGGCTTCCTCGACGGCTCCCGGGCTTGAAATCGTTGTGCTCTCAGTCACGGCCTGGATCGCTCCGCCAACATACACGAGGCTCCCCCATGAGGCACTTCGGGTGCTAAGGTCGCGCGGAGCTGAATGCCAAACCAAGACCGGGAGACCAAACGGAGGAGACCCAGGCCGCGTCTCGGTATCCTGTATCTTCTCATTGCGATCGTTGGAGGGTCGCTTCTGCTGCAGAGGTGGACGACCTACGAAGCCGTCGCGTCGATCCCGTACAGTGAATTCGAGAGGCTGCTCGAAGCCAGGAAGGTCAAAGAGGTCATCGTCACCGACGATGCCCTACGAGGCGAGCTGACCGAACCCATCGATGGAAAGATGCGCTTCGTGACCAACCAGGTCGATCCCGACCTGGCTCAAAGCCTCCAGGCGCACGGGGTGGAGTACTCGCAGGAGCAGCAGAGTTTGCTCGTGCGAGGCATCGTGTCCTGGTCGTTGCCTCTGCTGCTCCTCTTGGGGTTCTGGTTCTTCTTGAGTCGCCGGATGGCAGGGATGGGCGACCCTGGCGCCGGGCTGATGTCAGTCGGCAAGAGCAGAGCGAAGGTCTACATGGAGACCGACACTCGGGTGACGTTCGCCGACGTTGCTGGCGTCGACGAAGCCAAGCAAGAGCTCCAGGAGGTCGTCGCCTTCCTCAAGGACCCGGAGTCCTATAGTCGACTCGGTGCGCGCATGCCCAGAGGGATTCTGCTGGTGGGCGCGCCAGGAACCGGCAAGACGCTCTTGGCCCGGGCCGTTGCTGGGGAGTCCGGAGTTCCTTTCTTTTCGATCAGCGGGTCGGAGTTCGTCGAGATGTTCGTGGGGGTTGGCGCGGCACGCGTTCGAGATCTATTCGATCAGGCCCGCCAACAAGCGCCATGCATCATCTTCATCGATGAGCTCGATGCCCTGGGTCGGGCTAGGAATGCCCAGCCTTTCTCAGGGGGCATGGACGAGAAGGAGCAAACACTCAATCAGTTGCTAGTTGAGCTCGACGGCTTCGATTCGTCGACGGGGATCGTGCTCCTGTCCGCCACGAACCGGCCCGAGATCTTGGATCCCGCCCTGCTACGTGCGGGTCGCTTCGATCGTCAGGTACTCGTGGATCGACCGGACCGCATCGGTAGAACCGCGATTCTCAAGGTGCATGCCAAGAACGTGGCGCTCGGGGCCGAGCTGGATCTCGAAGAGGTGGCCGCGCTAACACCTGGATTCACCGGCGCCGACCTGGCCAATCTGGTGAACGAAGCCGCCATCGTGGCGACGCGAAGAGGCGCTGAAAGCGTCGCCTTGAAGGATTTCACAGCTGCCATCGAGCGCATCGTGGCCGGACTCGAGAAGAAAAACCGAATCCTCAATCCACGTGAGCGCCAAGTCGTCGCATACCACGAAATGGGCCACGCGCTGGTGGCACTCATGTCGGAGCAATGCGATCCGGTGCACAAGGTGTCGATCATTCCGCGAGGAGTCGGGGCTTTGGGATATACGATCCAGCGACCAACCGAAGATCGCTTCTTGATGACGAGCGGAGAGCTGCAGGAAAAGATGGCTGTTCTGCTGGGCGGACGCGCCGCCGAGCAGCTGGTCTTCGATCACTTGTCTACGGGCGCAGCGGACGACCTAGCGAAGGTGACCGATATCGCTCGAAGCATGGTGACTCGCTATGCGATGGTGCCCGAGCTCGGCCATGTCTCCTATGAGAGCGAGCCCTCGGTTTTCCTCGGGGGAAACGCATCACCATTTCAAACGCGAGACTACAGCGACGATACCGCCCGTGAAATCGACAACGCGGTCCGGGCGATCGTTCAGAGCGCCTTTGACAGGGCCCTCGCCATCCTGAGCGAGGAGCGCGATGCCTTGGAGAAGGGCGCACGGCAGTTGCTGGAGAAAGAAACCCTCGGCGAGGGGGAGCTTCGGACACTGTACGAAGAGATCGAACAGAAGCACTCGACACCCGCGTCGGAGTGACGCTTGATTTAGGCAGAGCCTTAGTCTACCGGTCATGTCAGAGGTCAGTCCCATGTCTACGTCTCGTGAGCTTCCCGTCTCTGCCTTGTACCGAACCTGTGATCTTCAACAGCTCGATTTCGAAACCACCAGTGACCTGGCCGGGCTGGATCACCTGGTCGCTCAAGAGAGGGCTGCAATCGCCATCGAATTTGGCGCCAGCATTCAGCATGAAGGCTACAATCTTTTTGTCCTTGGCCGTGAAGGAACGGGGCGCCGCTCCCTATTGCAGCAGTATCTCGAGGAGAAGGCCCGTACCGAATTGCCCGCCTCAGACTGGTGTTATCTGAACAACTTCGAAGAGTCGAGACAGCCAAGGGCCATCGAGTTGCCTACAGGCTGGGGCAGAACGCTCGCTTCGGACATGAACCAGCTCATCGACGACGCCCGGGCGGCAATTCCGTCAGCGTTCGAGAGCGAGGACTACCGAACGCGCCGAGAGTCGATTGAGCGCGAGCTCGCGGAGGAGCAAGAGGCGGCTTTCGAAGAGGTGAGCAAGCGTGCCAAGGAGCGAGGAATCGGGATCATCCAAACCCCGACAGGCATCGCAATGGCGCCTATTCGCGATGAGGAGGCTCTCGCTCCTGAAGAGTTCGAGCAGCTGCCGGAGGCGGAGCGCGAGCGGATCGCCGGCGAAACGGAGAAGGTCAGCAAGGAGCTGCAAGCGGTGATGCAGCAGGTTCCCAAGCGTGTCCGCGAAGCACGGCGCAGGGTGCGGGAGCTCGATCGAGAAATCGCACTCTGGGCGGTCGGAAGCCTGATCGAGGAGTTGACTCTCAAATACGCAGCGCACGAGGGAGTCATTGACTACTTGCAACAGATTAGGGAAGACATCGTGCAGAACATCGCGCTGTTTCGGCCGTCGCCCGAGGAGCGTTCGCCGCTCCAGCAGCTGTTTGGTGGACCCATGGCGGGCGAGGAATTGGAAGCGTCGCCTGCGACTCATCGCTACGCGGTGAACGTGCTCGTCGATCATGGAGGCGCCGAGGGCGCCCCGGTGGTTTTCGAGCACAATCCGACTTTTCAACAACTTCTGGGGCGAGTCGAGCATGTGTCGCAAATGGGCACGCTGGTCACCAACTTCCAACTGATCAAGGCCGGAGCGCTCCACCATGCGAACGGCGGATATCTGGTGCTCGATGCGCGGAAGCTGCTGACGCAACCCTTTGCGTACGACGGGTTGAAACGTGCGCTTCAATCTCGTGAGCTGCGAATCGAGTCGCTCGGGCAGGCGTATAGCCTGGTCAGCACCGTGTCGCTGGATCCCCAGCCCATCCGGCTTTCGGTGAAGGTAGTGCTGATCGGCGAGCGCCTGCTCTACTACATGCTGCAAGCGCTCGATCCGGAGTTTTCCACGCTGTTCAAGGTGGCAGCCGATTTCGAGGACGAGGTCGACCGAAGCGAGGAAAACACGCACTTGTACGCAAGGCTCCTTGCAACGCTGGCAAGCCGAGCTTCAGTGAAACCCCTCGACCGCCAAGCGGTTGCTCGCATCATCGAAGAAAGCGCGCGCGAAGCCGGTGATGGTGAGAAGCTCTCGGCGCGCATCAGGCCGGTTTCGGACATCATACGTGAGGCGGACTTCTGGGCGGAGAAAGCGGGTTCCGAGGCCATCGATCTCAAAGCGGTCGAGCAGGCAATCGATAGTCGCATCCACCGCAGCGGCCGAATCCGCGATCGAATGCAAGAGGAGATCCTGCGCAAGACCGTTCTGATCGACACCGAGGGCAGCGTCGTCGGTCAGATCAACGGGCTTGCAGTGCTACAGATCGGGGATTCTCGCTTCGGTCGGCCCAACAGGATCACTGCGCGAGTTGCACTCGGCTCTGGCAAGGTGGTCGACATTGAACGAGAGGTCGAGCTCGGCGGTCCCATTCATTCGAAAGGTGTCTTCATCTTGTCGAGCTACTTGGCCGCGACCTACGCAGCGGACCAGCCGCTTTCACTTTCGGCGAGCTTGGTTTTCGAGCAGTCGTATGGCGGGGTTGAAGGCGATAGCGCTTCCTGCGCGGAGCTCTGCGCGCTGCTGTCGGTGCTGGCTGATTCGCCGATCGATCAATCGCTCGCCGTCACCGGGTCCGTCAACCAGCGTGGTGAGGTGCAGGCGATTGGTGGCGTCAACGAGAAGATCGAGGGCTTCTTCCAGATCTGCCGGGCGAGGGGTCTCACTGGTTCGCAAGGTGTCTTGATTCCGGCGGCTAACGTTAAGAACCTCATGCTCCGAAGTGATGTGAGGGACGCCGTAGGGAAGGAGCTGTTTCACGTCTACGCCGTTCAGAATGTCGACCAGGCGATGGAAATCTTGTGCGGCCTCCCGTCAGGGGAGGCGGGACCCGATGGATCATTTCCCGATGGCAGCTTCAATCAACGCGTCAGCGCGAGGCTCGCCGATCTGGCGGAGAAGCGTCGCAAGATGAACGGCCGCGAAAAATCCGGAGCGGAGAGTTGATCGTCCGAATGAATGAACGCCGCGTGCGTCGGATCGTGGTCGTTTTCGGAGGCGGCAGCTCTGACACAGGCGTTGCTGGAGTGCTCGCGTCTCTCGCGTCAGAAGGCGCTGCCGACATCGCGGCGGTCTTCCTCGAAGATCACAACCTGTTTCGCCTTGCTGAGCTCCCTTTTGCGACCGAGGTCTGCCGTATTACGGCGACGCAGCGTCCGCTCACTGTGGGCGGGCTAGAGCGTCAGATGAAGTTGCAGGCCTTGCGGGCTGAGCAAGCCGTGCGACGCGTTGCCGAACGCGCCGGCTCGTCATGGTCGTTCCGAATCCATCGTGGACGCATTGGCGCTGCGATTGCCGGCGTGCGAGATGTGGATGTCCTGCTGCTCGGCACTGGCCGTCGATCCTTGGCGCCGTCCGGGGCGCTGGGCGCGGTGGCACGCGTGGTGCGCTCGGACGAGGTCGAGCCACTACGCCCGGCGGCAGTTCTCCTCGATCGCGCTGACACGGCCGCTAGCTCACTCGATGCTGGGGTGCGCTTTGCCGTGGCGACGGGCCGGGGCCTCATCGTGTTCCTCTCCGACGAAGTGGCCGAGGCGTGCCCGAATCTAACGCGGCGACTCGAGCCCCTGGGGCCGAAGCGTTGGGTGATCCAGCATCTTTCTGCTGCGGATCGTGGGGCTTCGTTCGTAGATCTGCGTCGCGCTGCACCCGCGGTTCTCGTCGTCAGTGCCGGCGACGCTGATTTTGAGGAATCGAGAATCGGTACACTACAGCGGCAGCTGAGCTGCCCCATCGTGGTGGTTCGCGCAACCATCCCCTAACTGTCAGTTCTACCGCAGGGCCATTGTGGTTGGATCTAGCAGGCGCCGGCGCACTTCGTGATCTTTTTGTTTTTTCCAGTATACCTTTCGTCGCGATGTCGCTGCGCGCCCATCTGACGCCCCTCGACCTTGGGGCGGTGCTCGGCCGGTCGGCAGGCCTGGTCCGGATGATGGGATGGCTCGTTGCGCTCCCTATGGTCGTGTATCTCCTCTTGTTGCTCGAGGGTAGGCATATCGAAGGGTCAAGCCGCCTTGTCAAAGAGCCCTCGTCCCCCTAGGACGCCGTTGCGATGGGGGAAACATCCAACGCCGGCCTTGCGCCGGGAGAACGACGATGAGCAAGACCGCACTACTGACGGGGGCCGCGGGCAAGGTCGGCAGCTACGTGATCGGGGCACTGGCCCGGCGAGGGATGGACGTCGTCGCTACTGACGTCAGGTCCGATGGAATCCCGACCGACATTCGCTTCGAGGCATGCGATCTCACTGATGCCAATGCGGTCACCCGGCTGGTCGCGCTCGTCAAGCCCGACGTCGTCGTGCACTGCGCCGCGATCGTGGCGCCGGTTTCGTATGCGGAGCCCGAGCTCGCTGAAGCGGTGAACCTCGGTGGCACACAGCACCTCATCCATGCAACGAGGCGGCATGCGCCGGGTGCGTTCTTCGTCTTCGTGTCGAGCTATGCTGCGTTCGGGCCATGCTCACCGGAAAACCCGGTGCGGCGCTCGACCGATCCATGCAGGCCCGACGACAACTACGGCTTGCACAAGCTCACCGCGGAGAGCTGGCTTCGCCATTCCGGCCTCCGCCAGTGCTCGTTGCGACTGGGCGCCGTCATGGACCTTCGAAATCTGATGCCCGAGCACCCAAGCTATCGGCCCTTCGTCTTCATGGTGTCACTCGATCAGCCCGAGCACGGCGTCGACGTCAGAGATGCAGCGCGCGCCATCGCTTCGGCCGCCGCGCAACAACCGGACGGACATCTCTTCCTGATCGGCGGCGACCAATCCTGGAAAGTCACCGCTCGCCAGCTGCGGGGGGAGGTGTTCGACGCGGTCGGCATGGCCATGCCTCCCGAAAAGGCGTTTCGGCCGAGCCCCGAGCTCTCGACCAGGGACGGCTGGTTCTACGAATGTTGGATGGACGAAAAGTACAGCGAGCAGATGCTCGGCTTCCAGCGCATCTCGCGGGCGGCTTACATGGACGAGCTCCGCAGTCGCTCTCGGGTTCGCAAGGTCGCCTTGTCACCGTTCCGGCCTTTCGTTTCGCGCGCTCTCACCGCGGCTTCGCCATACACCGGAAAGAAGGCGATCGAGCCGGGTGCCACGCTTTGGGACGACATCTCTCGCGTCTACGAGCTCCCGCCCGAGGTTGCCCGCAACCGCAGCAGCAACCCGCCGCCCCCATCGCCCTTCGTCGGCTGACCCTGCGCTTCTCAACCGGGTGTTGACGCTCCGGCTACGTCACTCGTCCGCGCGTAGCCGCGCGAGAACCGCCCGGGTAAACGCTGGTCGCAAGTAGAAACCGCGCGGCATCGTCCACTGTATCGCACCTTCCTCGTCCGGAGCTCTTCGCCGGCTGCGCCCGTGTGGGGCCTTCGGGCGCACTTGCAAGACCTCGCCGAGGTGGCCGGTGATTCGTTCCACATCGCCGGCGGCGATCATCAAGGCAAGCCGCTCCCAGTCCGCGCGCATGAGCCTCTGCTCCTCCGCATTCGGCGACCAGCAATAGGCGCGTCCCACCCTCCGATCACGGAGCGGGGTCTTTGAGGCCGCCTCGACGGGGACGAACAGCACCCTGGCGAGCTTCTTCAAAACGGTGCTGCGTTCCCAATCGGTATCCGCCATGGCCGAGAGCGAGATCGAGCAAACGAACGTCGACTCCTTGGGTTTGCCCGTTGCGTCGAGCGGAATCGTCTTGAGCTCGATTCCCAGCGTGACGAAATCGGGTTCCGCCCGCGAGCCCGCCGTTGCACCGAGGGCCTTTTCGAGAATCTGTCCCGCGACCCCCTTGGCGCGCAGTGACTCGCTCGGCACTTCGACACCGACGCGTGCGCCCAGCTCCCCCAGGGTGAGACCCGCAACATCCCGGGCACGCGCCAGCAACTCCTCATCCGACTGCGGCTCCGGGACAGGAAGCACGGCTCAGTGAAGCTCGCAGACTTTGGCGCCGAAGAGGCGCTCGAGGCCGGTGAGGAGCGCGTCGCTTGGGTCGACGAAGAGGCCGGTCTCGGCAAGGTTGACGCGCCAGTCGCCGGGGGAGTTGAGCTCGAGGGTCACCGGACAGGGCCCCGGGTATTGCTCGAGCATCGAGCGAAGCGAGTCGAGCTTGGTTCGGTCGATGGTTTCGACGGTGAGGCGCACCGTGATCGATGTGGTGCGTTCTTGGAGGGCATCACTCAGGAGCGTTGCATCTTCGAGGAGGATCTTGGCTTCCGGTGCAGCGCTCTCGTCGTTGCGGTCCTGCTCGTGCTTCACGCGGCCGCCGAGCAAGATGGGCTCGCCCGACTGCAGCGCTTCGCGAATGCCGTCTTTCTCGAGCGGCTTCGGGCGCACGATCACTTCGATGCGGCCGAGCGCGTCTTCGATGTGGAAGAACGCCATCGTGTGGCCCATCTTGGTTCGGCGCTCGCGGTAGCCTTCGACCGTACCGCCGACGGTGATCTGCCGGTTGTTGGTGAGTTGGGCAGCGCTCTCGGTCGTCGCATCGCAAAAGCGAAGGAGCTCGCCCCGGTAGCGGTCCAGAGGATGTCCTGAAACATAGAAACCCAGCGTACCTTTCTCCCGAGAGAGCTGGTCGCGCGAATCCCAGGGGTCGAGCACCGGAAAGCTTCCTCCGGGGTGCTCGTAAACCTGTCCTTCTTCTTCGCCGCCCATCAAGCCGAACAGGCTCTCTTGGCCGCTCGAACGCTCTGCCTGGATGCGCTTGCCTCGCTCGATCGCAGATTCGATGGCCACGAACGATTGCGAGCGATGCACACCGATGGCCTGGTGAACGGTATCAAATGCTCCGCACTGCACGAGCGCTTCGATCACGCTCTTGTTCACTCGCCTCAGGTCGACCCGCGCGCAGAAATCAAAGAGGTCCACGAACGGGCGTTCGAGCGCATGCCCGCCTTCTTCGTCGGGCTCGCCTTGGCGCGCTTCGAGAATCGCTTCGACCGCCCCCGTGCCGACGCCCTTGATCGCCCCGAGCCCAAAACGAACCTTCGGCCCCATCGGGTCGTGGACCTCGCCGTCGTGGCAAACCGGCTTGTGCCGAAGACGCACGACATCCTGTGCATCGTCGGGGCTGTAGACCACGGTGAACTCGATCTCGGACTCGTTCACGTCTGGGGGCAAAACCGTGACTCCCATCGAGCGGGCCTCGGCGACCGTGCGCACCACCTTGTCGATCTTTTCTTTGTCCGCTGTCAGTGTCGCGCAGGTGAACTCGACCGGATAGTGAGACTTGAGATAGGCCGTCTGATAGGTGATGAGCGCGTACGCCGCCGAGTGGCTCTTGTTGAAGCCGTACCCTGCAAAGTACGCCATCAGGTCGAAGACTTCTTCGGCCTTTTCCCGCGTGTGCCCGCGCTCCGTCGCGCCTTCGATGAAGATGGCCTTTTGCTTGTCCATCTCGGAGGCTTTCTTCTTGCCCATGGCCCGCCGCAAGAGATCGGCGCCGCCTAGCGAGTACCCGGCCATCTCCTGGGCGATCTGCATGACCTGCTCCTGGTAGACGATGACCCCGCGCGTCTCCTGCAGAATGCCTTCGAGCGAGGGGTGCGGGTATTGCACCTGTTGCCGCCCGTGCTTGCGATGAACGAAGTCCTTGTCCATCTGTGCGCCCATCGGGCCGGGGCGGTAGAGCGCAACGGCAGCCACGATGTCGTCGAACCGGTCGGGACGAAGCTGCTTGAACAAGTTCTGCATGCCGCTCGATTCGAGCTGGAAGACATTGGTGGTCTCGCCCGATTGCAACAACGCGTAGGTCGCGTCGTCGTCCATCGGAATCTGGTCGATCCGGAACGGAGCTCCTTGGCGATCGGGCCGCCGGTCGATCAGCTTGGTCGCGACGTCGATGACCGTGAGCGTGCGAAGCCCGAGAAAGTCGAACTTCACCAGCCCCGCCGCTTCGACGTCGTCCTTGTGGTACTGCGTGACATAGACGTCTTTTTCCGGACAAAAGACCGGGACGTGATCCCAGATAGGGCCCTCGCTGATCACGACTCCCGCCGCGTGCATGCCCGCATGCCTCGTCAGGTTCTCGAGCGCTTGCGCGGTGTCGAGCAGCTCGTGGGCCTGGATGTCCTGTTCGTAGGCGGTCTTGAGCCTTGCTTCCTGCGCGAGCGCGTCACCGATCGAAACGCTCTTTCCGCCCACCGGCTCTGGAATCATCGTGGCGATCAAGCCGGCTTCGCCCGGCGTCATGCCCATGACGCGCCCCACGTCGCGAACGACACTCCGGCTCTTGAGCTGATGGAAGGTCGCGATTTGTCCGACGCTCGCCTGGCCGTACTTGTCCCGCACGTATTGAATGACCCGGTCGCGCTGATCCATGCAGAAGTCGATGTCGAAGTCCGGCATCGACACGCGCTCCGGGTTGAGGAACCGCTCGAAGAGAAGCCCGTGCGTGATCGGGTTCAGGTCCGTGATGCGAAGCGCCCAGGCCACCAGCGAGCCCGCGCCGGAGCCACGACCGGGCCCAACCGGAACGCCGCTGTCCTTCGCCCAGTTGATGAAGTCCTGGACGATCAAGAAGTAGCCAGCGAACCCCATCTTCAAGATGACGTCGAGCTCGAGCTCGAGCCGACGGTGATACGGGCCGTCTTCGAACGTTTCGCCTCGCTCCCGCATCTCCATCACGCGCCGCCCGAGGCCCGCGACCGAGAGGGCGCGCAGGTAATCTTCCTCGCTCGCGCCGCCTGGCACCGAAAACCGCGGCAACCTCGGTTTGGCGAGCGGCGTAGCCTGTCCGGCACACATCTCGGCGATCAAAAGCGTGTTCTTCGCAGCATCGGGGACGTGGGCAAAGAGGTTGATCATCTGTTCGGGCGTCTTGAGGTAGAGCTCGGAGGAATGGTGGTGAACCGCCTCCATTTCGCGAACGCTGCGCCCCGCGCCGATGCACTGAAGCACCAGCTGCGCGTGCGCGGACTGACGCTCGAGATAGTGGCAGTCGTTCGTGCCCACCAGGGGCAGGTCGAGCTCCTTGGCCAACCGGCCTAGAACCTGGTTGAGCGGTCGGTTCTCGGGGAAGCCGTGGTCCTGAATCTCGATGAAGAAGTAGCCGGGGTCGAACGAATCGCGGAGCTTCGCAATTGCTTCACGCCCGACGTCGGGCCCCTTCTTGAGGATCTCCTGCGCGACGTGACCGCCCATGCAGGCGCTCATCCCCACGACGCCCTTGCTGCGCTTCTGAAGCACCTCGAAATCGATGCGCGGCTCATCATGGACCGCCATCCCATCGACCCAGCCGGCACTCACCAAGCGCACGAGGTTCTGGTAGCCCTCCTGGGAGCTGGCAAGCAGCAGCAGGTGATGGAGCTCGTGGTTGTTCGGGTCGCGGCGATCGCCGGACGTGAAGCTCACCTCGCAGCCGAGAATCGGCTTGACCTTGGTCTTCCTGCACGCGCGTACCAGTTGCACGGCGCCGAACATGTTGCCGTTGTCGGTCAGCGCGACGGCGGGCATCTCCATCTTCCCGACGCTCTCGACGAGCTCGGGAATCCGAATGGCCCCGTCCAACATCGAGAACTCGCTGTGAACGTGCAGGTGAACGAATTCGGCGACCATGAACGCGCAGACTGTACTTCGCCGGCCAGACCGGAGCCACCGGACATTCACTCAAAGCATCAAGTCGAGTAGGGCGCCCATGTGTGCTCGCCTGCGTTTGCGGTCGGCCTCGGTGAAACGCTTCTCTCCAAAGACCCTCTTGATGGCGGGATCGCGAAAGAAGTAGACAACCAGCGCCCCGAGTATCGACACGTATACATCCCGCGGATCTCGCCCGGGCTTGGCGGACGTGGCTTTCGCCGGCAGCCTCGCCAGCGCTCGGGCCATCCCGTCGTAGAAGTCTTTCATCGCGCGTTCCACGCGGTCATCGCCCGAGGCCATCTCCCAGAGCATGATCCGCACCTGATTGGGGTGCTCCCAGAACAGATCGAAGCTTTGCATGACGGCCTCGCGCGCCGATACCACGGTTCCCTCCGAAGCCAGCTGCTCGAAGAGGCGCAGGTGACGGCGAAAGAGACGGCCTACGACTTCTTCGTACAGGCGATCCTTGGAATCGAAGTAGTAGTGAAGGAGCCCGTGTGTGACCCCGGCGCGCTTGGCGATCGCCACCATTCGCGTGCCATGAAACCCGTGCTCCGCAAACTCGTCTTCGGCGGCGTCGAGGATCGTGACCCGGGTTTGCTCCGGGTCCGCGTCTTTGGGTCGTCCCATCGTTACGGTGCCTCTTCGGAGAAGTACGCCGCCGCTGCTTCGTATGCGCGCGCAAAGTCGTTGTCGAAGGGATCGTCGATCTCGTAAAGCGCGCCACCAAAGCCCAGCAGAGCCAAGACGATGAGGGTTGCCCCTGCGCTGATCGGAATCCAGAACCCGGGACCTCGACGAATCGCTTGCGGCGCGCGGATGCCGAGGACGCCGAGCGCCACGGGAACGCCGTAACACAAATGGTACAGGCCGGCGATGCCGAGCAGCGCGTAGTAGGGATAGAAGAACCACGGCATGAAGTGGAGCGAGAACGAAACGCCTCCAAAGAAGGGCGGCGCGTCGGCGAGCAACGCAGGCAGTCGGGTCGCTGCCATGTGGCCGAAGACGAAGATCGCGAGGTAATAGGCCGCGTACCGGTGAAGCCGGAGCCGAAGTGGCGGCTTGGCCTTGGAGCCGCGCCGGCCGCGCATCCGCAGAACCCCGGAGGTGATGTGAACGATGAGGGTCGTGACCAGGGCTAGCTCGAGGAGCGGCCACTGGTAAACGCGTCGGGCCGAGCTCTGAAACCCGTTGTACAGATCGGGTCCAAGCACGGCGAGGGCGGTGTTGCTGAGGTGGACCAGGGCGAAGAGGGAGAACAGGAGTCCCGAAACCGCCTGGATCCGAATGAGTCGATGGTTATTCACAGTCCTGTTAGTAACAGCAGTGTTAATAGCTGTCAAGCCGCTCCCGTTCGGGCCAGCTCGACCCTCGACGGTCGGCGGTGGCGGGTTGCGTAGGAGGGCCCCCGTGCTAATCCGGGCGCTCCGAAGCCCAGAAAACCTGGCGTTTTGCGGCGAAGGTGCATGTGATGAGCAAGTCCCCCCTGTCGATTGTGAAAGAGCGCTTCGGAGATGATCCGAAGAAGGCAAAAGCGAAACTGGTCGCGGCCGTGAAGAAAGCCGCTGGCAAAGACCTCTGGCTCGACCGGTTGAACGAGGAAAAGGGCTTGGATCACGTGTCCAACAAGAAGCTGCTTCATCTCGAGCAGGTTCTCGAGGCAGTCAGCAAGAAGGTCGGGTCCCGGGACAAGCTCATCGGCGAAATCGCCAAGCTTCAGGGTCGGGCCAAAGACGACGACTACAAAGCCCGTCTGGGCGAGGAGTCTACACCGGCCTTGTGGGATCGCTTCCAAGCTGTACAATCGAGCAAATCCGGTTAGCCGGGTTTGAATTGAAGCACCGCCACGGCATGGCGCCGTGTCGGCTGCACAGCGAAAGAGTTGACCATGAGTAAGAGACTGTTCTGCGGGGGGCTCGCCTGGGCCACGACCACTGAAGACCTTCAGGAGGCGTTCGCGCCGTTCGGCGAGGTCACCGATGCAAAGGTCGTGTCCGATCGTGAAACTGGACGCTCCCGCGGTTTCGGGTTCGTGACATTCACCACGGAAGAGGCTGCGGCAGCAGCTCGCGACCAGATGGACGGTGCTTCGCTTGGCGGCCGGACCATTCGCGTCGACCTGGCGCGTGAGCGTCAGGGCGGTGGCGGTGGCGGTGGCGGTGGTGGCGGCGGTGGTGGCGGCGGCTACCGGCGCTAAGCGTTCACCGCTGTAGCAGGCCGAAGTACCACGAGAGTATCGCGTCTCCCGCGAGCAGGTACTCCAGCGCCGCGAGCGCGAGAAACGGTCCAAACGGAAGCTTGAGCTGTCCGACTCGGCTAGTGTCGGGCTCCTCTGGAGCTTCGAGGACCTCGCCGTCGATGACACGTTCATCGATATCGGGCGTGAGCTTCCGTCCGGTGAGCAGTGCAAAGGCCGTGAAAACCAGCCCTTGCAGGGAGCCCGCGACGACGCTGAACAGCGCGCCCTTCCACCCGAGAAACGCGCCGATCATCAAAAGGAGCTTCGAGTCGCCTTCGCCCATGCCCCGGCGTCCTGCGATGTGCTCGTAGCCCCAAACGAAAACCAACTGCACGAACAAATAGGCCGCCCCCGCTCCGACCGCCGATGACCAGAGCCCAGGCTCGGTGCGAAACGGTGCGGTCATGAGGCCGAGCGCCGCAACGGGAAGGCTCACCTCGTCGGGGATTTCCATCCACTCGAGGTCGACAAAGGTAACGATGAGAAGTCCGCCTGCGAACACGAAATAGAGAATCGTTTCGATCGTCGCGTGCAGCAGCAAGGTGCCCGGCGCCGCTCGCACGATCCAGAGCTCCGCGATCGCGACACAGATGATG
>JAOTXX010000127.1 GCA_029862185.1 Myxococcales bacterium | reverse complement strand
CTTCGGTCAGAAGAGAGACGAATTGTTCCCAAGGTCCATAGTGGCGGGGAGGAACGCGCCAAGAGATCGGGGCGAGCACCGCCACGCGGAGCGCGGCCGGGGCCCCGAGTGAAGGTGACATCACGCCGAGCCCCTGGGGACTTCGCCGGTCGGAAGGGCGGGCGCGCTCTCGTCCCGCAGTCGCATCTCGGAGTCAAGCGTGCCCATCTCGGTCAGCGCGAGCAAAAACGACAGCGTTGACTCGGCCCCCTGGTTCTCGTTCGGCCGATCGGGGTGGAGCCCGTCCCGGCAGCCCCCCGTCGTGGGGTCGTAGAGCGAGGCATGCAGCTGGTTCTCACCGAGGAACCAACTGAACGCGCGCCACATCTCGTGGGTCCAGTCCTCGTCACCGGTCACGCGCCACGCGTCGAGGCAGGCGGACACCGTGGCGCAGGCCTCGAGGGGTTGCTGGTCGAAGCGAGCCCTCTCGCCGTGTCGCGGGTAGAATCCGTTCGAGCCGATCGGGGCGAAATAGCCTTCCCCCGAGCACTGGAGCTCGTTGAGCCATCGGAGGGACTCGAGTCCGGCCGCGACCATTTCTCGATCACCCAACTGGTTGCCTGAGACGATCAGGGCCTGTGGCAGGCGCGCGTTGTCGTATGTGAGGATGTCCTCGCACCATGGCCAGTCGCTGCCGCCGTTTGACTCGAATCTCGACAGTAGCCGTTCGGAGAGCCGCTTCTGCAACACCTCGATCCCGCTCTCTGCTTGAAACGCGCGCAGGTACTCGTGGATGCCAAGGAGCGCGAAGGCCCAAGCCCTAGGGCTCTCGAGCTCCTCGACTGCCGGCAGCGCAGCATGAAACAGCTCGCCGCCAAGCCTCTTACGCCCAGGTTCGCGAGAGCGACTTGCCACGGCGCCGAGCGCCCAAAGAGTGCGACCATGACTGTCCTCGCTGCCGCGGGCTTCGAGCCATTCCCGGGAATACGCCATGAAATTGCGGAACCGGCTCGAATCCTTGTTGAAGGCGTGACCTACGAACGCGAGGAAGCGCGACGAGAGAGAGTGAGTCGTCCGCCAGTCGTCGGTGCCCGCATCCTCGATCAGCGTCGTCAACAGTAAGGCGCGGGCGTTGTCGTCGATGCAATACCCGTCTTCGTAGCGTGGAACGGAGAAAAGAGCATGCTGGAGCATGCCTGTGCCATCGGTCAACACGCGCAGGTGGTTGAGATTGAGTGCAGGTAGGTCGACCGGGCGCCGCGCGCGTGGGTTCGACGAGAAAAAGGAGCGGCGCAGTTTCTCGTTCTCGCGGAGTGCGTGCTCGAAGCTCGAGACGTACTGACGCGCGACAGACGGCCAGGCCATGTTGCGCCCATACTCCGCCGCGCGCGCACCGAGCGCGCGGAGCTCTCTGGGATCGCCGAGCAACTTGTTCACCGTCGCGCTTATCGCGGCCGAGTCTCTGAACGGGACGAGAAGGCCGCGGTCGTCCGCCAGGAGCTCGCGCGCGTATCGATAAGGAGTCGAAACGACGGCCTTTCCGTTCCCTAACGCGTATGCCAGTGTCCCAGAGGTGATCTGCTCCGGGTTCAGGTACGGGGTGATGTAGATGTCCGCCGCCGACAAGAACTCGGCGAGCTCGGACGCGCTCACGAACCGATCGTGAAAGACGACGCGCGCGTCCACGCCGAGCTTGTGCGCCCGAAGCTCGAGGCTGCGCCGGTAGGCCTCCCCGTGCCGCTCCTTCACGTGCGGGTGCGTGGCGCCGACGACCACATAGGTCGCGGTTGGGTGGCTTGCGGCGACGGCGGGCAGCGCATCGATCACGTATTCGATCCCTTTGTCCGGAGAAAGGAGGCCGAAGGTGAGGATCAGCGACATCTCCTCGACACCCAGGTGCTTCTTGCTGGCTCGACTGCTCGGCAAGCTGGGAATCCCGTGAGGGATGAAGTCGATCTTGTCGGCCGGCACCCCGTGCACTTCGCGCAAGAGCTCGCCGCCGCGGTGGCTCATCACGATCAAGCGGCTGGAGAGTCGAGTGACCTCGTCCATTACGCGGCGTTGGTCCACCGTGGGCTCGCCGAGGACGGTGTGTAGCGTCGTCACGATCGGCATACGCACGTCGCTGAGCAGAGCGAGAATGTGGCTGCCCGCCTTGCCTCCGAAGATGCCGTACTCGTGCTGGAGGCAGAGGACGTCAATCCCGCTGATGTTCAAGAAGTCGGTGGCGCGGCGGTACGACGCGGGATCGCTCTCGGCGATTTCGAAGCGCACGCGGTCGCCGTAAGCGTGGCGCTTCCCGGCGTCGTTCATAGCGATGACTCCGCAGTCGATGCCTGGGAACGTCGCCGAGATCGCGTCGGCCAGGTCGGTCGTGAAGGTGGCGATCCCGCACTGCCGCGGGAGGTGGTTTCCGAGCAGCGCTACGCGGCGAACCGCTTCGGAGTTCTCGTCTTGGTTCATGCGCTTTCCCTTCCGGCGCCCTTGCGGGCTGCGGGCTTGCCGCCGATCATGCCGTAGCTCTTGAGCTTGCGATACAGCGTCGCCGAGCCGATTCCGAGCTGTTGGGCGGTGTGTGTCCGGTTTCCGCCGTTCAGTTCCAGGACCTCGAGGATGTACGCCTTTTCGACTAGTTCGAGCGGCTGCACCGTTTCTGCGATAGCCACCGGCTTGGGGGCCACCCGGCGGATCTCCTCAGGCAGGTCTTCGACTTCCACGCGACTTCCACGCGCGAGCACGACGGCACGCTCCATGGTGTTCTCCAACTCGCGCACGTTGCCTGGCCATGTGTAGCGCAAGAGCTGATCGGCGGCACTTGGGGCGAGACCTGATATCTTGCGACCCATCCGAACCGCGGATTCCGCAAGCAGCAGGCGGCCGAGCGGCAGGATGTCGTCTCGGCGTTCACGGAGCGGCGGAACGTGCAGCTCGACCACCTTGAGCCGGTAGTAAAGGTCCTGCCGGAAGGTGCCTTCAGCGACCCCGTGGGCAAGGTCGCGGTTGGTGGCGGCCAAGATCCGCACATTTACCGGTCGGCTTTTGTTCTCCCCGACGCGCCGGATCTCCCGCTCCTGAAGCACCCGCAGGAGCTTGACCTGCATACGTGGAGAAACCTCGCCGAGCTCGTCCAACAGCAGCGTCCCGCCGTTGGCGGCTTCGAACAAGCCGGGGCGGTCCGAGGCCGCACCAGTGAACGCGCCGCGCGCATGCCCAAACAGCTCACTCTCGAGAAGCGTCTCCGTGATGGCGCCGCAGTTAACAGCGATGAATGGCCCGACTGCGCGCGTCGACTCGTTATGGAGGAGCCGCGCGATTCGTTCCTTGCCCACTCCGCTCTCCCCGGTAACGAGCACCGTGGCATCGACTTTCGCCACGCGTCGCGCCAGGTCCACCGCCTGCTGCATTTTCGGGCTCTTGGCGACGAACCCCAATGGCTCCTCGACGTCGGGGACCGCGCGTACCAACGCTCGACGGTGTGTTCGAAGCTTTTGCTCTGCAACCTTCAAGGTCTCCGTGACCCTGCTGAGTGAGACATCGAGGCATTCCTTGAGCCTTCCGGAGTCGAAGAACACCAACTCCTCGGCGTGTTCGTCAGCCCACTCTTCGCGCGTACGCCCCAGGAGGTGGCACGCAGCGTCACCTTGGCCCAAACAGCGGTCTTCGAGGACGTAAATTTCCTTGCCGGCCGTATGGCTGACGTAGCCGCTCATGAGGCCGCAAATAGTCCAGCACACGCCCGCGTCAGAGCGGCCGAAGTGCAAGAGATGCTGCTCGGCCTCGTAGGATGCAAGAAGCATCGACCCGTTTTTGGTGAGTGGGTCGTCACCGCCGGTCTCGGTGCGGAAAAGCCCCTCGAGGCTGTAGAGGCGGGAGCCGGCAAGACGCCATTCCGTATTGTCGTCCCACTTGAATTCCTTCCCCATGGCTGCCGCCATGCGCCAGCCATGGGCGAAGCCAAACTGGGTGAGCACTGCGCGGGCAGCGGTCAGGCCAAAGTTCTCAACGAGATACTGACGCAAGAGCCCCATGGCCACGGCGTCGAGCAGGAGCGCGCGCTGCCCGGCGAAACGGATCACGCCCCCCTCTGGATCGAGCTCCAGGAGCTCCCGGTGATGCAGATCTTCCACGCGCATCGGTCACCCCATCAAATTGAAAGAACGGTAACTCATTTTGATTGAGTACACGAACGGGCGAATGGTCAACCAAAATGCAACTTACCAAAAATACAGGAGATTTGTGCGTGGCCAGAGTCTTGCAGTGGAAGTGCCCAGGGGGAGAAGAGGATGCAGCACAGAGCGACCAACACCACACAAGCTTCGTTTCCACCAATCGGCCTCACGACATGGAGCGCTCAGGGCCCTTGGTCGCTTCAGACGGCGGTCTGTGCTTCCTGCGACAGCGCTAGCGACCTCGTTTACCCGGACGACCCAGATGGGCTTGTCCTGTGCCGCGAGTGCCGCTCGCCCCTCCGGGCGCTGGAGTTCCGGGAAATGTACTGCGACCTCGGTGGCCAAGGTTAGACGCCGCGATGTTTCAACTACCAAGCGCGCTCCGCGTCACGTCCAGGCAGCCTCCACACCCCTTCGAGTGGTGGGAGCGGTCGCTCCGACAGGAGGACCCAGTCGAACAAATCAGACGGCTTCGGCGGCAACTAGGGATTGCCATCGCCGACGCCGGTAAGGGACCTCTGTTTCTACGCGCGCTCGGCCGAGAAACCGACGTGCAGCTGCAGCAACTGGCGGGACGCGCGACCTTTGGAGTCGGTGAGTTAGCGTCAGACCTCCGGGAGCGCTGCCAGTTGTTGGGAAAGACCGTCGACCACTTCTGCGACGTCGTGGCTGCCTCTGGCAGGACTCCCGATTCGATCGAGCTCTCTGATTGCGCGCGCGAGGCCGTCGCGGAGTTATCCGGGGAGATGCGCCTTCGTCTTGTCATCCAAGGCGAGCGCCGCGTCACCGCGAGCCGCCGGTTGGTGACCTCTCTCTTCGAGGTCGCGATCCGGTCGGCATCTGCGAGAACCGAAGACGAGGTCGAGGTGATTCTTCCGCCGTGCTCGGGGACATGGGCCGAGTTCCGGATTGCCTGGCCGAAGTCGTCGACAACCGAAGATAGCCGCACCCAGGATGACCAAGACAAGGCGAGGTTTTTCGCCCTGGCGGCCGCCTACGCGCTGAAGCTCGACGGGACGCTGAGCCGCCGCCACACCCAAGACCAGGAGATTCTGAGCGTTCGAATACCGATAGCAGAGCGCTCGGAGTCACCTTGTCTCGCCTCCGTCCCGCCGCATACTCGAGGTCACTGTCCGAATCGGGTCTTCGCCGCGTGAGTCCACATCGGGCGCGAAAGGATCTCCATGGGTAAAGGTCAGAAGAGAACCGCCACCAGCAACAAGCCGAAGCTTACTCAAAAGGAGAAGAAGGCAAAGAAGGTAGAGAAAGCCGCCAAGAATGCGGGCAAGGAAGGACTCGGCATTCTGACGAAGGACTAGACAGTTCCCTTCGGAGCCTTAGACTCGATCGCAGGGTTCTGATGAACGAGATCGCCATAGATGCCATTTTGCGAAGCGCATGGAAGACGTTCCGTCTCGATGCGATCCGCGGTGTCGTGCAACAGACGATCGTTGATCTCGAGGGGCGAGTTGCCGATCAGGTGCTGGGAAGGGAACCTTCGGGATTCGAACTGCAAGAGAAGACGGGTTCACTTCGCGTGGCTCTCGATGCATGCTGCGACGAACTCCGAGAAGGCTGCGGGCTAGTCACGTCGCCCAGCCTTTCCAAGCGGGTTCAGCCCGAGCGCGCCTCCGATGCTGAGTGGTCAGAGAGCTTTGCAGATGCCCTCCAGGCGTATCGCGGCGCGGCGTGCAAGGGACTAGAAGCCTCCTTTGCCGCGCTGCCGTTGCCTCCGGGAAGACCCTCACCCGCGGCAGAAACACTGTAGCTACCCTTGCGGTGTGGTGCAGCGGTGGGAATCCAACCTGCTTCAGATCGCCGTGTTTCGCCTGACTGAGTATGGAGTACGCGTGATCAGTCTTGGTCGGAGGCGTGCGGCGCGATTGACCCCACCACTTCCAAACCAGACACGCAGCGTTTCCCCTCCCGCCGCGTCCAGATGACACGCACCCGCTTATGCATCGTACTCCCCGGGTGAGTCGTGATGCGCAGATCACACACCGTACCAGCGGAGAGCCAGTGGTCGAGCGAGAGCTGTATGCCGGTCTTGCTTACATCGACGGCCGACGCCACTTGCTGGATGGGCGACAAGATCTCCACCTCGGCATCTGAATGCCACCGGTCCGCGCGACGCCGCTCGTCTTCGCTACCAGCGGGTCGAACCTCGGAGTCCTTGCCTGTCGGAGGCGGCCGATGCTCAACTTGAATGATCGGTCGACGACGGCAGAGCTGATCGCGCAAGCTACCGAAATGATTGGGTGCGGAAGAGAGGACTCGAACCTCCACGAGTGTTACCTCACTAGATCCTTAGCAGACGTTGCAGATCAAAAAGCCAACGAATTCAAGGGCGCAAGTCGGTCCGGAACGCCCGAGAACACCCTCGGGAGGCCCGATTTCTCACCAGTGGTGAAGAATTGCGCACGCGATCTGCTCCGCGCCGTGGCTGACGGTGACGACGTGCCGATCGCGCAAGTTCACGACTTGGCGAGAGCAGTCGTCGAGGCACCTGCATTCCAAGTCGCGCGACAAATCTTGCAGGGCGGTTCTCCTGAGTTTGCTGTCCGCAAGGCCCTGGAGCTCGCTTCGATGGTGCTCAGCGCCGACGACGGCGCAGGAGAAAACCTCGCAGCGGAGACAGGGGTAGTTGCTCTTCGCGCCGGCAAGAAACGTCCGGACTAGTTGTTGGCGGCGATGCCGCCACTCGCGATCGGGGCGCAATGTTCTCGAACGATTGTACGCAGAGGCGGACGGCTCAGAGTGCCATGGCGGGACGGGACGAGCCACGTCGCCCTTAAGCCGCTGGAGCTCCTCGAAAAGCTCCCCGCGCTCATTCCGCGCCCCTACGCAAGCGTCGGAGTCGATCACGGCGTGCTCGCGCCGAGGCTAAGTGGCGAGGGGAGGTCGTGGACTTTGGCCATCCGCAAGTTGAGAAGGCATGATGCGCATGCACCCCGAAAGAGGTCGTCGCTTCGCACAATC